>CAYPSI010000324.1:0-5849 GCA_964413375.1 uncultured Spirochaetales bacterium
CGCGGCGACGAGCGCGATCCGGGTGCTCTTCTGCATCGCCACGGGTAAAGCTCCGGTCGAGGTGAGCGGAGAGTATCAAGGCTGCGGACCGCATGCCGATCCACACCCGCTAGCGTCCCGTCGACTCGCGTCGGGCCGCCCCGGGCCTCACCCACCCATTGAGGTGGACCCACTCCTCCGCCGAGTGCGAGCTGCCATCGCTCTCCACGAAGCGCCGGATGCCGTGGGTCGCGATCCAGATCCGGCGGAACTCGGCCTGTCGATAGCCGCGGAAGGGCGCGTAGTTGTCGGACCCGCGTTCCCTTCGGATGTGTACGTGATCGACCCCCGCGAGAGGCGTGTAGCCGACCTTGAGCCCCGCGCGCTGCGCGCGCAGGAAGAAATCCTGGTGCTCGGCGACCTTGAGGCGCTCGTCCCAGCCGCTTAGCTCGCGCACGCTCTGCGTCCCGGCCAGGAAGAAGTTCTCGACCCTGTCGCAGACGCGCCAAGCGCGCGTCTTCTGGTGTTGGCCGTCGATCAGCGTGAGGGTGCCGTCCTCGAGCCGCAGGTTCAGGAAGAGGCCGTTGAGCTTCCGCTTCGGGAACAGCCGCTCGGTGTGCCGCCGGCGGAACACGTGGCAGGCGAGGATGTCGAAACGCTCGCGTTCGAGAATTCCGAGCATGCGGCCTAGCAGGCTGCGGAAACACCCCGTGCGGGGGCTGTTCCACTCACCTCTTCCCTGCTTGACCGAAATCCGATTATCGGACCTTGCCATGAACGCAGCTAAAATTCCCTATTGCCCGGCCCGCGCCAGAACGAGCGGGCTCAGCTCGAGCAGGGCGACCGCAGCGAGCAGGCCCCGGACCTCGTCGCCTCGCCCACGCAGCCTGTCCGTAGGGCGCACTGGTGGCGCCGCGAGCGGCGGAGAACGGGGCTGCCTCATTGCCCTCCCCCCGTGGGCCGCCGGCTCGGAGCTTGCGGCGTGCGTCCATTGACGTATGCCTAGTACGGCTCTAGAGTATGCCTATGAAGAGAACCGCGGTGCGAGCCACACGATACGCTCGCAGGTCCTTCTTCGTCGACGACAGGGCGATCCAGCGTGCCCGGAAGGCGCTTGGCGTCGGCACGAACGCGGAGGCCGTTCGCCTGGCGGTCGACCGCGTCGTCGAGATGGAGGAGTTCTGGCGTTTCATGGCCAGGAGCCGTCGGAGCCTCGGGGCCGGTAGCGTCGAGACGCCCTAGCCGTGTGGGCGCTCATCGATACGAGCGTCTACATCGGCCATTGGGAGCAAGGCCTCTACACCGACGCGCTCGAGCAGGTCCGGAAGGCTTTCGTCGTGCGCCACTCGGCCGTGGTGCTGTCGGAGCTGAGGCGTGGCGCTCGAACTCCGAAGGCCGAGCGGACGGTGGCACGGCTGCACGACCTGGCCCGAGAGGTCTGGGAGCCGACGCCGAAGGACTGGTGGCAGGCCGGCCGCATCATCCGATCGATCGGTGATGATCACGACTGGGATCGCAACAAGCGCAGGGATTTCCAGAACGACACCCTCATCGCCCTCACCGCAAGGGGTCACGGCGCCACAGTCGTGACGGCCAATCGCGAGGACTTCGCGCTGCTGGGGTCGAAGCTCCGTGTTCCGGTGCTGTTCGTGTGATCGCGTCCCTGAGGCTCCGCATCCGAGCGCGCTCTCCGCACGCGGGCGCTCGCTCGGCGGCGAGGAACAGGAGAGTTGCCCGGAGGTTGTCCGCTCGCGCCGCGGCCATGAGCGCCGTGGTGCCGGAGGCGTCGGGCATCCGCGACGAGCACCTGTCAACCGGATTGTTGGGTCCTCGACGTGGGAGGAGGCAATGGCTTGATTCGCGACTTTCTCCCCCCAGCGGCCCACTACGTCTGCGTCGAGCCGAGCGAGGATTGGTTCTCCGAGTCCTGGCAAGTGGTGAGCGATGCGTTCCCTTCCTTGAAGGCGCCCGCGGAATGGGTGCGAGGGTTGGGAGAACGCCTGCCCTTCGCCAACGAGACCTTCGATGCCGTCCTCTCGATTTTCAGCCTCAACCACTGCGTGGCCCCCGAGGAGGCCGTTCGGGAAATGATGCGCGTGCTGCGCCCCGGCGGCCGCTGCTTCTGGGTGTTGGAGGAGATGCCCTGGAACGCCGACGACGTGCGCCGGCGGGTTCAGGCAACGGTCGGATGGCACGCCCGCGCTCGGCTGCTAGCTCAGGTCGCTCGGCACGCTGTCTTCGGCTGGCCGACTCAGGAGGATCACCTTCCGCTCAGCGAGAGGGGCCTCCTTCGCGCGGCCGGTGGCGCCCTTCAACACAGGGAGTGGCAGGGCAGCTACCTGGTGCTGGACCTGCTCAAAGGCTGAGCTGTTCCAGCAACCACGGCCGGAAGCGTCGAGCGACGGCGGGCGTGATCTCCAACCTGGGAGCCCGAAGCAGGTTCTCCCCGTTGGCGAGCGCCCGGGCCTCGCACGTCACGGCCTTCCCGAAGCCGGCGGCTCGAACGCGTTCCACCACTTCGTCGGAGACGGCTTCATACGGGTAGGCGAACACGCTGAGGATTGCTCCCCGTGCGGGGGCTGTTCCACTCACCTCTTCCCTGGCAGAATGTTCCCTATGCCCCAGCGGAGCCACGCGAGCCGCGGCGGCGGAAGGCCTCTACGCGCAGGGCGTGGAGCGTGTGGAGGCCGTCGTGGTGCACGCGCTGTTCGCGGCGGGCGCGCTCGAGCGGCTGCGTGCGGCGGGTGTCGCACGCGTCGTCTCGACCGATACGATCCCGCACGCGACCAACCAGATCGAGGCGGCGCCGTACCTGGCGCGCGCGCTCGCAGAGGAGTGCTGATGTTCCGGCTGCGTCGCATGGGCATCGACACGCTCTCCGAGCACGTCGTGTTCATCGCGGAGCAGGCGGTCGCGGAAGAAGCGCTCGGCTTCAAGCCGCTCGACCGGGTGCGCGTGCTCGGCCGCCGTGCGAACGGCGGGCCGCCCGCAGAGGTGAGCGGCGTGCTGAACTTCTGCGGCGACGCGCTGCTGGCGCGGGACGAGATCGGGCTCTCCGACTCGGCGTTTCGCGACCTCGGGCTGCCGGAAGGCGCCGCCGTCGATGCCACCCACGCGCGCGCGCCCGAGAGCGTAGAGCGTGTGCGCAGCAAGCTGCGCGGCGAGACGCTCTCGCGCGAGGGCTTCGACTCGATACTCTCCGACGTGTGTGCGCGCCGCTACGCGAAGCCGGAGCTGGCGATGTTCGTGCTGGCCTGCGGGCTGCGGCGACTCGACCGGGGCGAGCTGATCGCCTTCACCGAGGCCATGATCGCGCGCGGCGAGCCGCTGCTCGAGCTGCATGCGCAGAGCCGCGCGCATCTCGAGTTCGCGCTCGAGTACGCGAACGCGCGCCCCGAGCTGTTCGAGCTGGGCTTCTGATGGCGCCGGCCGCCACGCTGCGCTTCCTCGGCGCCGCCGGCACCGTGACCGGCAGCCGCTTCCTGCTCAGCACGCCGCACGCACGTGTGCTGGTGGACTGCGGGCTGTTCCAGGGCCAGAAGGCGCTGCGGCTGCGCAACTGGGAGCAGTTTCCCGTGTCTCCCGGGAGCCTCCACGCGGTCGTGCTCACGCACGCGCACGTGGACCACTGCGGCTACCTGCCGGTGCTGGTGCGGGCGGGCTACCGCGGGCCGGTGTTCGCGACGCGCGGCACCGCGGAGCTGGCGGCGATCGTGCTGCCGGACAGCGGGCATCTCCAGGAAGAAGACGCCAGCTTCGCCAATCGCGAGGGCTTCGCGAAGCACGAGCCCGCGCTGCCGCTCTACACGGAGGAAGATGCGCGCGTCGCCGCCGAGGCCATCGTGCCCATCGCGACGAGCGTGGAGCGCGAGATTGCGCCGGGTGTGCGGCTCGTGCTGCGGCGCGCCGGGCACATCCTCGGCGCGGCCTCCGTCACGCTCGTGGTGGAAGGGCCCCCGGAGCGGCGTCTGGTGGTGAGCGGCGACCTCGGCCGCCCGGGTCATCCGTTGTTGTGCGCGCCGGAGCCGGCGGATGCGGCGGACTGGGTGTTGGTGGAGTCCACCTACGGCGATCGCGAGCACGACGACGGCGGCGTGGCCGACGCTCTGGCCGAGGCCGTGAGCGAGACCGCGCGGCGCGGTGGCGTGGTGGTGATTCCGGCCTTCGCGGTAGACCGTACCGAGGGCGTGCTGTTCCAGCTGCGCGAGCTCGCCGCGGCCGGCCGCATTCCGCGTTTGCCCGTGTTCGTGGACAGCCCGATGGCGCTCGCCGCGCTGCGCGTGTACCGGCGCGCGCTCGCCGAAGGCTGGGACGAGGTGCGGCCCGAGCTGCGGGGCCACGAGGACGTGCTCGACCCCGACGGGCTCGAAGAGGTGCGTGATCCGCGCGCCTCGCGGGCGCTATGCGAGGCGCCCGGACCCTTCGTGGTGGTGTCGGCCTCGGGCATGGCCACGGGCGGGCGCGTGCTGCATCACCTGATCGAGCGGCTGCCGGATCCTCGGAACAGCGTGTTGCTGGTGGGCTACCAGGTACGCGGCACGCGCGGTCATCGGCTGCTGTCGGGTGAGCGCGTCGTGAAGATGCTCGGGCGCTACGTGCCAGTGCGCGCCGAGATCCGGGATCTGTCGGCCTTTTCGGTGCACGCCGACGCGAGCGAGCTGGTGGGCTGGCTCGCGAGCGCGCCGCGGCCGCCGCGCGGCGTCTTCGCCGTGCACGGAGAGTCGTCCGCCTCCGCGGCCCTCGCGGCGCGCGTGGAGCGCGAGCTCGGTTGGCCGACCGTAGCGGCGCGCGACGGCGAGGTGATCCGGCTTTGAGAAACGACAAGCTACGAGAGGACGCTGATCATGCGAAGAACACGCTCCAAGATCCATCCGACCGCTTCGAGGGTGCGAGAGTCTGCCCTCAACAAGCCGAGGCGGCCGGATCCGTATGCGTCGACCGGGAAGCTTTCCGAGCCGGCGGTGTGCGGGAAGTGCGGGCTCAGCTACCGGGCCGGGCGCTGGGTGCGCGGTCGCGGTAGCTCGCAGGCGAAGCGGGTGACGTGTCCGGCGTGCCGGCGCATCGCCGACCGCTACCCGGCCGGCATCGTGAAGCTCACCGGCGCGCACGTCCGGGCGCACCGCGAGGAGATCGAGAACCTGATCCGCCACGTCGAACAGCGCGAGCAGCGCGGGCATCCGCTGAAGCGCGTGATGGATCTGCGCACGACGCGCAGTGGGTTGGAGGTGACCACCACGGACGCGAAGCTCGCGCGCGCGATCGGTGTCGCTGTGCGGCGCGCGCATCAGGGCGAGCTCGACTACGACTGGAGCGCGGTGGAGAACGTGATGCGCGTCGACTGGAAGCGCTGACGTCTCGCTCAGTCGAAGAGCACGGAGACGGTGCCGAAGTAGACGGCGAGCGTGAGCACGTCCTGGATCACGGTCGCGAGCGGCCCGCTGCCGAAGGCCGGGTCGCGGGCGAGGCTTGCGAGTGCCCAGGGGAAGCAGAAGCCGATCGTGGTGGCCGCCGCGCCGGCGGCGCTGAGCGCGATGCCGACCGAGAGCGCGAGGCGTACGTCGCCGAGCCAGAGGAGCACGCCGAGCGCCGAGAGCGCGCCGAGCACGAGCCCGAGCAGCAGCCCGGTGCGCAGCTCGCGCAGCAGCAGGGGCCCGATCGGGCCGTGCTCGAGCGAGAGGCCGCGCACTACGATCGCCTCGGTCTGCGTGCCGATCGCGTCGGCGAGATAGACGAGGCCGGGCACGAAGAAGGCCACCGTCACGCGGGTGCGGAGCGTCTCTTCGAAGCTCGACATCAGCACGGCGGCGAAGCTGCTGCCCAGCAGTCCGACCAGCAGCCAGGGCAGGCGGTCGCGGAGGCCGCGCATCGGC
>CAYPSI010000325.1:0-4456 GCA_964413375.1 uncultured Spirochaetales bacterium
GCACGTCGCGCTGAAGTTCCTGCCGGCGGAGATGGCGCAGGACGCGGATGCGCTCCAGCGTTTCCAGCGAGAAGCGCAGGCGGCCTCGCAGCTCAATCATCCCGGCATCTGCACGGTGTACGCGATCGACCAGCACGAAGGGCAGCAGTTCATCGCGATGGAGTTGCTCCAGGGCGAGACACTCGCCGAGCGGATCCGGCGGGGAGCTTTCGAGCTGCCGTTGCTCCTGGCGCTCGGGATCCAGATCGCGGACGCGCTCGAGTCGGCACACGCCAAGGGCATCGTGCACCGCGACCTCAAGCCCGCCAACATCTTCGTGACGCCGCGCGGCCAGGCAAAGATCCTGGACTTCGGCCTCGCCAAGATCGAGCGCGCGAAGCCGGCCGGGAGCGAGCACTCGGAGGCGCCCACTGCGATCCAGCCGAACGAGCTGACGAGCGCGGGCACCACGATGGGCACGGTGTCGTACATGTCGCCCGAGCAGGCGCGTGGGCAGCTCACGGACGCGCGGACGGACCTCTTCTCGCTCGGCACGGTGCTCTACCAGATGGCGACCGGAGCTCTGCCGTTCCAGGGCGAGACCTCGGCCGTCGTGTTCGAGGCGATCCTGAACCGCGAGCCGCAGGCCGTCACCCAGCTCAACCCTGCGCTGCCCGCCGAGCTCGGACGCATCCTGTCGAAGGCGCTCGAGAAGGACCGCAACCTGCGTTGCCAGACGGCCACCGAGCTCAAGACCGACCTGCTGCGGCTGAAGCGCGACACCGACTCCGGCGGCCGCCGTGCCGCGGATCTCCAGGACTCGCGCAGCGGCGCGCAGAAGGCGGCCGAGCGATCGGTGGCGGTGCTCTACTTCGAGAACCTGTCCGGCGTGAAGGAGGACGAGTATCTCCGCGACGGCGTCACCGAGGACATCATCACCGAGCTCTCCAAGATCAAGGGGCTGAAGGTGCTCTCGCGCTCGGCGGTGCTCCCGTTCCGCGACAAGCCGGTGGCAACCGCGCAGGTCGGCCAGCAGCTCAAGGCCGCCTGCGTCCTCGCCGGCAGCATCCGCCGCGGCGGCAGTCGGCTCCGCATCACCGCCCAGCTGGTGGACGCCGCGTCGGACTCGCTGCTCTGGTCCGAGCGCTACGACCGCGAGATGGCCGACGTGTTCGCGGTGCAGGACGAGATCGCGCGGAACATCGCCGACGCGCTGCGCGTCACGCTCTCGCCCCAGGAGCAGGAGGCGCTCGCGGCCAGGCCGACCGAGAACCTGCAGGCCTACGACCTGTACCTGCGCGGGCGCAGCTACGCGCGGCGCCACACCCGCCAGGACCTCGAGTTCGCGCTGCAGATGTTCGAGAACGCGGTCTCGCTCGACCCCGAGTTCGCGCTCGCCTACGCGGCGATCTCGAACGTGTGCGCCCAGTACCACTACAACTACGAGCGCCAGAAGAACTGGCTCGAGCGCTCGCGCGACGCCTCGAGGAAGGCGATCGCGCTCCAGCCCCACCTGCCCGAGGTCAAGGTCGCCCAGGCCTGGATCCTCTACACGCAGGCCCAGTACGAGGAGGCCGCGCACGTGGCCCAGGAGGCGGTCGAGCGGAAGCGCGACACGGAAGGCGCCTACTACCTGATGCTGCGCGCGCTCTTCGCCGCCGGCCGCTACCATGACGTGGCCGCGGTGGCCGACGCCGCGCTCGAGGCGAGCGGCACGGATTACAACGTCTACGTCCCGATCACGAACGCGCTCGGGGCGCTCGGCAAGAAGGACGCCCTCGAGAACATGCGCCAGCGCGAGATCCAGGCGCTCGAGAACCACCTGACGACCGTGCCGGAGGATGCGCGGGCCCGCAGCGTCCTCGCCGGCGACTACGCCGCGATGGGCCGCGTCGACGACGCCGTGCGCGAGGCGAACCTGTCGATCACGCTGCGCCCGAACGAGGCCACGGTGCTCTACAACGCGGCCTGCGTCTTCTGCCAGATCGAGCGCAAGCCCGAGGCGCTCGCGGTGCTGCGGAAAGCCTGGGAGGCGGGGTCGAAGGACCCGAGCTGGGCGCGTCGCGACCCGGACCTCGCGAGCCTGCACGGCGACCCCGAGTTCGAGCGGCTCTACCCGGCCGAGGCCATGGAGGGCGGGGCGCCGCCGGCCGAGGGCGAGAAGCGATGATCGGCCAGGCCGTCTCGCACTACCGCATCGCGTCCAAGCTCGGCAGCGGCGGGATGGGCGTCGTCTACCAGGCCGAAGACACCAAGCTCGGCCGGCATGTCGCGCTCAAGTTCCTGCCGGCGGAGCTCGCCTCCGACCCCGCCTCGCTCGAGCGCTTCCAGCGCGAGGCGCGCGCGGCCTCCGCGCTCAACCACCCGGGCATCTGCACCGTCTACGAGATCGACGAGCACGCGGGGCAGCACTTCATCGCGATGGAGCTGCTCGAGGGCGAGACGCTCGCGGACCGGATCCGCAAGGGCCCGTTCGAGGTCGGCCCGCTGCTGGAGCTCGGGATCCAGATCGCGGACGCGCTCGAGTCGGCGCACGCGAAGGGGATCGTGCATCGCGACCTGAAGCCCGCCAACTTCTTCGTGACGCCGCGCGGCCAGGCGAAGATCCTGGACTTCGGCCTCGCCAAGATCGAGCGCGCGCGGCCCGCGGGAGGCGAGCACTCGGAGGCGCCGACGGCGATCCAGCCCAACGAGCTGACGAGCGCGGGCACCGCGATGGGGACCGTGTCTTACATGTCGCCGGAGCAGGCGCGGGGCCAGCTCACGGACGCGCGGACGGATCTGTTCTCGCTCGGGACGGTGCTGTACCAGATGGCGACCGGAGCTCTGCCGTTCCAGGGCGAGACCTCGGCCGTCGTGTTCGACGCCATCCTCAACCGCGAGCCCGTGCCGCTCGCGCAGGTGAGCCCGTCGCTGCCCGCCGACCTCGGGCGCATCCTCAGCAAGGCGCTCGAAAAGGACCGTAACCTGCGTTATCAGACGGCCACCGACCTCAAGACCGACCTGATGCGCCTGAAGCGCGACACCGACTCCGGCGGGCGGCGCGCGGCGGAGGGCGCCGACTCGCGCAGCGGCGCCGTGAGGGCGGCCGAGCGGTCGGTCGCGGTGCTCTACTTCGAGAACCTCTCCGGCGTGAAGGAGGACGAGTACCTGCGCGACGGGGTGACCGAGGACATCATCACCGAGCTGTCGAAGATCAAGGGCCTCAAGGTGCTGTCGCGCCAGGCGGTGCTCCCGTTCCGCGACAAGCCGGTCGCGACCGCCCAGGTCGGCCAGCAGCTCAAGGCCGTCTGCGTGCTCGCCGGCAGCATCCGCCGCGGCGGCAACCGGCTGCGGATCAGCGCCCAGCTCGTCGACGCGGAGTCGGACTCGCTGCTGTGGTCGGAGCGCTACGACCGCGAGAGGGCGGACGTGTTCGACGTGCAGGACGAGATCGCGCGCAAGATCGCCGCGGCGCTGCGCGTGCAGCTCTCGCCGCAGGAGCAGGCGGCCCTCGCGGCCAGACCGACCGACAACCTCCAGGCCTACGACCTGTACCTGCGCGGCAAGAGCTACGCGCGCCGGCTCACGCGCCAGGACCTGGAGTTCGCGCTCCAGATGTTCGAGAGCGCGGCCGCGCTCGACCCGCAGTTCGCCCTCGCCCACGCCGCGATCGCGAACTCGTGCGCGCAGTGCAACCAGCAGTTCGACCGCGCGCCGGCCTGGATCGAGCGGGCGAAGGCCGCGAGCCAGAAGGCCAGCGCCCTCGGCAGCGACTCGCCGGAAGTCCAGGTCGCCGAGGCCTGGATCCTGTACGCCGAGGAGAAGCACGACGCGGCGGTGCGCCGGGTGCGCGAAGCGATCGCCCGCAAGGGCGACGCCGAGGGGGCCTACTACCTGCTGGGCTGCGCGCTCTTCGCCGCCGGCAAGTACCAGGACATCGTCGACATCGCCGACGCGGCGATCGCCACTTCCGGAGAGGACTACAACGTCCACGTCCCGATCATCAACGCGCTCGGGGCCCTCGGGAAGACGGAGGCGCACCGCAATTCGGTGCTGCAGCGGATCCAGGTGCTGGAGGCGCACCTGAAGAAGGTCCCCGAGGACGCCCGCGGGCGGACGCTGCTGGCCACCGACTACGCGAGCCTCGAGCGAGCCGAGGACGCGATGCGCGAGGCCCAGCTCGCCATGGCTCTACGGCCCAACGACGCGATGGTCATGTACAACATGGCCTGCGTCTTCGGCCTGCTGGGCAAGAAACCCGAGGCCCTCGACGCCCTGCGCAAGGCCTCGGAGGCCGGCTGGAAGGACGCCACCTGGGCCCGCCGCGACCCCGACCTGGCGCTGCTCCACGGTGAGCCGGAGTTCGACGAGCTGTATCCGGGGGGCGTCGGAGAGGCGGGCCGATGATCGGGCAGGCCGTCTCCCACTACCGCATCGCTTCGAAGCTGGGCAGCGGTGGGATGGGCGTCGTCTACCAGGCCGAGGACACGAAGCT
>CAYPSI010000326.1:0-37172 GCA_964413375.1 uncultured Spirochaetales bacterium
CCCAGACACGAGGCTACGAGGACTCGTTGATGCCGTGGAGGGCCAGGGTCTGCCCAGGGTCTCGACGTCGGCCGTTCATCGCGCCAGGCTGCAAGCGCCGACGAGGCCGAGCGCGGCCTCGAATCGGCTGCTTTGCCGCGAAGCGGAGATGGTGGAGGCGGCGGGAATCGAACCCGCGTCCGCATGGCGTCCAGTGGACGCGTCTACGTGCGTAGGTGCTGTTCGATCTCGGCGGGGCCTGTCACAGCGCCGGGAGAAACCCCGCCCAGGCAGACGATTTTCTCGCCCCCGACTCGGCCTACCAGCGGTCGGAAGCCAGCCTCCTGATGACGCCCGCTACCCGCCAGGAGGCGTCGCGGACGGACGTCACTGCTCTAGGGTTCAGCTAGGCAGCGAGAGCGTAGTTAGCGTCGGCAGTTATCAGCTACCAACTTGCCACCTGTTTAACGAGGAGTGTGACGACCTCGGCACGCAGCGCCCGCCTTCGACCACCCGTCGAAGCCGATCGCCCCCAAAACACCAAAAACGTAGCGATTCCAACCCCCTCCGGCAAACGCCCCCCCGGCACACCCTCCGAGCAAGCGAAGCGCGCAGCGAGGCGCAGCCGAGCGAAGTCAGACGCGCCCGGCGATCCGGTTGAGCAGCGCGGCGAGCTCGCGCGGGCGCGAGACCATCGCGTCGTGCCCGGCGTCGAGCTCGTGGACGCTGCAGTCGGGTCCCGCGTTGCGCGCGAACTCGTCCTGCTGCGCCAGCGACAGCGTCTGGTCGCGAAGCAGCTTCACGTAGCTCCTCGGGACCGGGTGGCGCAGCCCTTTGAGCCGCGCGGGCTCGAGCAGCGGCCCGAGCGCCTCGGGGCAGAGCTGCGAGAGCACGAAGCGCGCCTGCTCCTCGTCCATGTCGCTGCAGAACATCGCGCGAGCCTGCGCTTCGTCGAGGAGTTCCGGACGCCGGGGGCGCAGATGCTCCGGCATCGCGATCGCGTCGAGGACGTTCTGCCCCTCGCGCGGCACGGTGCAGGCGACGAAGACCATCTGCGCGATGCGCTCGGGGATCTGCTCGAGAACCCGCGGAAGCGTGATCCCCGCCATCGAATGGCCGACCAGGATCGCGCGCGAGACGCCTGCGGCCTCGATGTCCTCGATCACCGCCGCGGCGAAATCGGCCACTCTGAGCGTCTCGAGGTCCGCGGGTCGGGCTCCCCGGCCAGGCAGGTCCAGGGCCAGCGCCGGACCCTCGAGGTGTCGGAGCATCGGCCCCCAGCACCAGGCGCCGTGTGCGCCGCCGTGGATCAGCACGAAAGTCATGCGATGCGCGGGTCGAGCTGCACGGTGTTGCCGTCCGGGTCGCGCAGGAAGGAGCTCTCGACCTTGCCGCCGGGAGCCTCCGCTGCGCGCCCGGGACGCATGCTAGCGCCCGCTCGCGCTACGAGACCGGGGCTGGCTCGGGCGGCCCCGCGCTGGCCAGGCGGGCGAACTGCGCACCCGAAAACTCGACGGCGCGCCCGCAGCGCAGCAGACTCCCGCGATGGGAATGCCGCAGCTCGCCGCGATGAACCCGGCCCGGATCGCGAAGCGCCACCAGGACGGCGCATGAGCGCCTCCCTGCGCCACCCGACGCTCGCGCTGATCCACCTCGATCGGCTCGCCCACAACCTGCGCCTGCTGCGCGAGCTCTGCGGCGGCCGGCCCGTCTGGCCGGCTGTCAAGGCGAACGCGTACGGCCACGGTGCCGTCCCGATTGCGCGCGAGCTCGTCGCCCTGGGCTGCGACACGCTCTGCGTCGCCCACCCGGGTGAGGCCCTCGAACTCGTCGAGTCGGGAGTGCGCGCGCGCTTCCTGTTGATGACGGCGGCGCTTCCGGACGCGAGCGAGGCCATCGTGGCCCACGGTTTCGAGCCCGCGATCTGCACGCGCGAGACCGCGGATGCCCTCGCAGGCGCCGCGGAGCGCGCCGGCCGGCGCATCGACGTCCACGTGAAGGTCGACACCGGCATGGGACGCGTCGGAATCCGTCCCGACGAGATCGCGGCCTTCCTGGCCCACTGCTGGGGGCTCCCGGCGCTCCGGGTCCGCGGCCTGATGAGCCACTTCCCGCGCGCCGACGAGGCGGACAAGAGCTTCTCGCGCGAGCAGATCCGCAGCTTCACGCAGCTGCGCGACGCGACGCAGGGCGCGGGCATCGAGTGCTACCACATGGCGAACAGCGCGGCGGTCTTCGACCTGCCCGAGAGCCACTTCGACGCGGTGCGCACCGGTATCTCGCTCTACGGGCTCGCGCCCTCCTCCGCGATCGCGAACCCGCGCGTGCGCGAGCTCCAGCCCGTGCTCGAGTGGAGCACCCGGATCAGCTTCCTGAAGGAGATCCCCAGCGAGACGGGTCTCTCCTACGGCCACGCGTTCGTGGCGTCGAAGCCGACCCTCGTCGCCACGATTCCGGTGGGCTACGGCGACGGCCTTCGGCGCAACCTCTCGAACCAGATGGACGTGCTCGTCGGCGGCATCCGCTGCCCGCAGATCGGCCGCATCACGATGGACC
This sequence comes from uncultured Spirochaetales bacterium, assembly GCA_964413375.1. Taxonomy (GTDB): domain Bacteria; phylum Myxococcota_A; class UBA9160; order UBA9160; family SMWR01; genus CAZUYC01. Next base: position 2,536 of record CAYPSI010000326.1, read on the forward strand.
AGACGCTCGTCGACGTGAGCGCGCTGCGCAATCGCGTGGAACTCGGAGATCCCGTCGTTCTGCTCGGCCGTCAGGGCGACGAGACGATCGGCGCCAACGAATGGGCGCGCCGGCTCGAAACGATCTGCTACGAGGTGGCCACCGCGCTCGCGACGCGCGTGGCGCGGGTGCCGGTGCGCGGCGAAGGCACCGACGCCGGCGCACCGAAACAGGCCAGCGACAAGGGCCCGGCGTAGAGTTCGCCGGCAGCAGGAGGAGAAGGCGATGAAGTTCGTGCTGGGGATCGGTCTGCTCACGGACGTGAGCCACGCGGTTCCGCTCGCGGTCGAGGCGGAGAAGGTGGGCTTCGACGCCCTCCAGGTGGGCGACAGCCTCTACTATCCGAAGCATTCCGACTCGAAGTACCCGTACTACGAGACGGATCGCTCCTTCCTCGAGAACATCCCCTTCGTAGAGCCGGGGGTGCTGCTCGCCGCGATGGCCACCGCGACGCGGCGGCTGCTGCTCTATCCCTCGGTGCTCAAGCTCACCAGCCGTCACCCGGCGTTGACCGCGAAGGTCTTCTCCTCGCTGGCGGTGCTCTCGAACAATCGCATCCTGCTCGGCGCCGGCATCACGCCGTGGAAGGAAGACCTGACCTACCTCGGGATCCCGTGGGAGGGCCGCGGGCGCCGGATGGACGAGTGCATCGCGATCATCCGCGGCCTGCTGAGAGGCGAGTTCTTCGGCTTCGACGGCGAGTTCTACCAGTTCGGCGAGATCAAGATGCAGCCGGTCCCGAGCGAGCCGCTCCCGATCCTGATCGGCGGTCACTCGGAGGCGGCGCTGCGCAGGGCAGCGCGGCTCGGAGACGGCTGGACCTCGGCCGGTTCGAGCTGGGAAGATCTCGCGCGCATGCTCAAGCGCCTGGATGAGCTACGACGCGAGCACGGCACTGCCGGCAGGCCCTTCCAGATCCACGCCGGCGCGCCCGACATGGACCGGATCGAAGGCTTCCGCCGGCTCGAGGATCTGGGCGGCAGCCACGGCGTGGCCTCCGTCTGGAACGTCTACGAGACGCCCCCCACGCTCGAGGCGAAGCTCGAGGCCGTGCGCCGCTTCGCCGACCGCGTGATCGCGAAGTATCCGCGCTGATGCGCGAAGCCGAGGCGCGAGCGATCAGCGAGCGCGAGGCGCGGGAGGGTCCCCTTCGAAGAGCGAGCGGTAGCTGACGCCCGCGAGCGCGGCTCCCACGATCGGCGCAACCCAGAAGAGCCACAGCTGAGCCAGCGCCCAGCCGCCGACGAAGAGCGCCGGGCCCGTGCTGCGCGCCGGGTTCACCGAGAGATTCGTGACGGGGATGCCGATCAGATGGATCAGCGTGAGCGCGAGCCCGATCGCGATCGGTGCGAAGCCCGCCGGGGCGCGCCGATCCGTCGAGCCGAGAATGATCATCAAGAACATGAAGCTGAGCACGACCTCGGCGACCAGTGCGGACAGCATCGAGTAGCCACCCGGGGAGTGCTCGGCGTAACCGTTCGCGGCGAAGCCCGAGGCGGCGAGGTCGAAGCCCTCCTTGCCTCCGGCGATCACCGCGAGAACCGCACCGGCGAGGATCGCCCCCGCCAGCTGGGCCCCCACGTAGGGCAGAAGCTCGCCCGCCGAAAAGCGGCCGCCGGCCAGCAGGCCCACGGAAACGGCCGGATTCAAGTGGCACCCGGAGATGTGCCCGATCGCGTAGGCCATCGTGAGAACGGTGAGGCCGAACGCGAGGGAAACGCCCAGAAAACCAATCCCCAGCTCGGGAAATCCGGCGGCCAGCACCGCGCTTCCGCAGCCGCCGAAGACCAGCCAGAAGGTTCCCAGGAACTCCGCCGACGCACGCTTTCCCATCACGGTGCCTCCTTGCAACGCATCCCTGCACGCTATGTCTTGATCGTACCCGAACACGGATCCAACCTGGCAGCGAATCTCGAAGCGGGGGTCCGGTGAGGAGCTCGGTCATCGCGGGCCTGCTCGCGGCCGCGTTGTCGGCGGCAGGCGCGTGTGCCTCGCGCGAGCCCGTCGGCCCGCGCTGGCGCTCGCCGCTCGCGACCGACCACCCGCTCGTGGGCGCACTGGTCGACGCGTCGAGCGGCGAGATCGTCGCGCCCGAGGCGATGCTGGAACGGATCTCGACCGCAACTTTCGTGCTGCTCGGCGAGAAGCACGACAATCCCGACCACCATCGTCTACAGGCCTGGATCGTGGAGCGCCTCGCGGCCAATGGGCGCCGGCCCGCGATCGTCTTCGAGATGCTCGACTCGAGCCAGCAGCAAGCGCTCGCTCGTCACCTGCGCGAGCGCCCCGGGGACGCGAAGGGTCTCGGCGCAGCGGTCGCCTTCGAAGCGGGCTGGGGCGCGTGGGATGCCTACCGGCCGATCGCCGAGGCGGCGCTCGCGGCGGGGCTGCCGATCGTCGCGGGCAATCTCTCGGCGGCCGAGCTTCGCCGGGCCAGCGCGCCGCCAGGCCCCGAGCGCGACGACGCGCTGCGCAGCCGGCTCGGCATGGATCTCCCCTACCCCGAGGCGGCGCGCAACGAGCTCGCGCGCCGAATCGATGAGGGACACTGCGGACAGGTTCCAGCGGCAGCGATCGAGGCAATGGTCGACGCGCAGCGGGCGCGCGATGGCGCACTCGCCCGAGCGCTCGTCGACTCGGGCCCGGGAGGCGCGATCCTGATCGCAGGCAGCGGCCACACCCGCGCCGAGCTCGGCGTGCCGTGGGTGCTGCGCGCCTTTGCCCCCGATGTAGCGGTCGCGAGCATCGCCTTCGTCGAGGTGCAGCGAGACGCTCTCACGCTGGCCGAGGCGCTGCGCGCCGCCGCGGACGCGGGCCCCCACGACTTCCTCTGGTTCACCCCTCGCATCGACGATCTCGATCCCTGCACCCGCTTCCAGGAGCAGCTCGAAAGGCTGCAGCGCCCGCGCTGAGTCAGGCGGGCACGTGGCGCGAAACGTCGAAGCGATCGAAGGCCCACGACACGAGCTTCGTCAGCGGTGCACACGCGAAGCCGAGGAAGGCGGCTGCGGCGGCGCCCGCGACGAGGGCACCGCCTCCGAGCTGGCGCGCGACGAAGCCCGCGGCGAGTGCGGCGACGACGATCAGCAGGCTCAAGAGCCCGATCTTCACCGCCATGATCAGCATGTTCCGACCCATGAAGCCCATGTCTCCCGGGTCCTCCGGAACGCTGCGGTAGGGCCAGAGCAGGAAGATCGCGTTGTCGAGACAAACGGCGGCCCACGAGAGCGCGGGCAGCGGCAACGCGAGCGCGACCAGCACCCGCGTCGGGAACGCATCGGTGGCGACGGCGACGAGGGCGAAGCCCGCGAGCTGGAGCAGCGTGGTGAAGAGCGTCGCCGCCACGAGCTGCCCCGCGGCGACGGCCACGACCGGGACGGGCAGCGCCTTGAGGGCGTCCATGCGATCCACGTCGCGACGGAAGTCGAACGCGAAGTTCTGGGTCAGCACGATCGACATCAGCACCACGATGCCGAGACCGAGCCGGGCGGCGAACGTCGTCCGCTCGGGATCCGGATCGCCGAGTACGGGCGCCAGCACCGCGATCGCGAGGGTCACGCCCATGACCACGATCATCGAGATCACCCCCCGCAGGTTGCGGGCGAGCTCCAGGCACTGGCGCCAGGCCAGGGGGCCGGCGCCCCAGAGACGGGGGAAGCGGGGAAGTCGCACCCGCGCGCACCTCCTGCCGCCCGCGAGGCTCCCGCCGCCGCTGCGCATGCGAGCGCGCGTGCGCTCGAACGCTCGGCTGCGCGTGAACGCCGCCTCGGCGTAGGCCACGTCGAGGCGCGCGATGGCCTCGACGAGCACGACGAGCACGGCAACGCCCGCCGCGCCCCACACGAATGCAGAGCGGAGATCCTGCGCGAGCAAGAGCTCGAGACAGGGGCGAGCCGCCCACCCGAGCGCGCGCAGCAGTGGCGAGCCGGCGGCCGCGAGCGCCATCGCGGCGGCGCCGCCGCCGGCGGCCGTGGCGGCCGCCGCCAGCGCCGGTGCGAGCAGCAGCAGCACGGCCAGCGCCAGCACTGCCCGGCGCGGAAAAGGGGGCAGCCGTTCGGCCAGCCAGGCGATCGCGACGGAGCAGAGCTGCGAGGCCACCTGCACGAAGAGCAGCGCGAGGAAGCCTCCGATCAGGACGGCCGGCCATCGCGCTCCGCCGACGTCGATCACGATGGCCATCCACAGCGCCGAGAGCGCGGCCAGGCGCGCGCGGGCCAGGACGTTGAAGACGACGAGTTCGCGACGCGAGAGCGGGGCGGCGAAGAGCACCCCCACCTCCGCGGGACGGAAGTAGAGGCCGCGCCCCGAGAGCGTGTTGAGCGCTACCAGCGCGAGCAGCACGAGCGCTCCGAGTTCGCGCACGCGGGCGGCGGCGACGAGCGGAGGGGGCGCCGCCTCGGGATCGGCCCACTGGAGGATGCGCGCGAAGCCGATCGCCACCAGGAAGAGGCCCACGCCGAGAGCGCCGGCGATGCCCCGACCCGTGCGCAAGCGGCGCCCCATTGCGCGCGTGCGGCCGACGACATCGCGCCACAACAGGAAGCGCAGGCCGCGATTCACGAGGGCTCGCCTGAGCCCGACCTCTCCGTCGCCTCGAAGAAGATCTCCTCGAGGCTGACGTCATCCCGAAGCGTGGGCAGCCGCAACGCGATCTCCCGCTTCGAGCCGTCGAGCAGCAAGCGCCCCTCGCGCAGCAGCAGGAAACGCGTGCACAGCGCCTCGATCTGGGCCAGCAGATGGCTGCTCACCACCACTGCCGCGCCCGCCGCAGCGCAGCGGCGCAGCGCCGCGTAGAGGGTTCGGATGCCGCGGGGGTCGAGCCCCGTCAGCGGCTCGTCGAGGAGCAGCACGAGCGGCTCGTGGAGCAGTGCACACGCTACACACAGCTTCTGGCGCATCCCCCGCGAGAGCTCCTCCGCGAGGTCCTCGCGCCGGGCCGAGAGCTCGAGCTCCTCGAGCAGCGCGACGGCGCGCTCCTCCCAGCCGGAGAGGTCGTAGAGCTGCGCGGTCAGCACGAGGTGCTCCCACACCGTGAGGCTCGCGAAGAGCGGCGGGTCGTCTGCGACCAATGCCAGGCGTCGCTTGGCCTCGAGCGGTTCGGAGACCACGTCGAAGCCCCCGATCGAAAGGCTTCCGGCGCTCGGTCGCAGGATCCCGGCCAGGCTGCGCAGCGTCGTCGTCTTGCCGGCGCCGTTGGGGCCGAGCAGGCCCACGATCTCCCCCGCGCCCACGGAGAACGCGAGGTCGCGCACGGCGATGCGCTCGCCGTACGCCTTCGTGAAGCCCCTCACCTCGATCATCGATCGGGAGCATACCCGGAAGCTTCTTCGCCACAGCGGACGCGCTTGCGCGCCCGTCGGAGCGAGGGGTTGAAATAGCCGAAGCGCAGCTGCGGGAAGCGCCCGGCCAGCTCGTCGCGCAGCCAGCGCATGCCGCGCCCCCGCCCGACGCTTCCGCTCGGAAGCACGCGGCGGTAGAGATCCGGGTCGATATTCAGGTTTCGCAGCTGTACGAGGTGGAGCCCGGTTCTCTCGACGAGGCCCACGAGCGCGCGGAGCTCGGCCTGGGTGTCCGTGACGCCTGGAAAGCAGAGCAGGTTGATCGAGGCATGGCCCCCGGCGCGCACCACGCGTCGCAGGCTCTCCTCGACCTCCGCGAAGGCATAGCCCCGCGGCTGGTAATAGGCCGCGTAGAGCGCGGGCCGGGGGGAGTTCAGGCTCGCGCGGATCGCGTCGAGCCCGACCTCGAGCAGCCGCGAGACGGCGTCGGGACGGCTCGCGTTGGAGTTCAGGTTCACGGTACCCCGCGAGGTCTGCGCGCGAATGCGGCGCACCGACTGGACGAGGAGCTCGTCGAAGAGGAGCGGCTCCCCCTCGCAGCCCTGGCCGAAGCTCACGATGCCGCCGCGCACCCGCGCGAGGTGTCCGAGCGCCAGGTCGGAAACCTCCCGGGGAGTGGGGGGCGTCGCGAGCCGATCGTGGCTCGCGCGGAACTCGCCGTCGGGCTGAAGCGAGATGCAGCCCACGCACTGCGCGTTGCAGGCGATGCTCGTCGGGAGTGGCGCCTCGTGCCGACCGAGAAAGAAGTTCTGCGCGGCCCGGCAGCCGTACTCGAGCGCGCAGCGCTCGAGCTGGCGGGCGATGCGATTGCGGGGAAGCTCGACGCGGCAGGCCGCGATCCCGGACTCGACACGCGCACGCGTGAAGCGCGACGGGTCCTGGCGCGGGTCGGGGTCGCTGCGGAAGGCGCTCGTCCAGTAGCCGCCGTCGGCGAAACCGACGGCGCTATAGGCGTAGGTCGGCAGCACCGGAGCGCCCTCGCGCACGCGCCACGCGGCGTGATGACAGGAGGTGTGGGCAGGCGCGAGAAAGGCGGCGACCGCGCGCGCCTCGGCTGCGTCGAAACGCTCGACGACCTGGCGCCGTCCGCTCATCGGCGAGATCCCGACGGGGGCGCGGCCGGGCAGAGTGAAGAGATCGCTGCCGCGCGGGAGCGGGATCCAGTCCGCCGGGTCGATCGCCTCGGGAGTGCGCCCCTTTTGACCGGCCACGAGCAGGCGCGGGTGATCGAAGATCCGGCCCTCGGTGTCGCTTACGAGGAGCCGAACGGGCTCACGCGGCCGCGCTGTGGGACGAGAGGATGCCATCGTGGAGAGGGTGGTACAGCCCGCGCGTCCGGCCCGCCACTAGCGCGCCGAAAGCGCTTGCCGATGCGGAGGCCGGCGCCCGGGGCCGGCTGCTAGCGCCGATCGGCGCAGCGGATCGCCGTCGTGCCGATCCGAACGATCCGCAGGTCTCCGAAGGGCGTGCCCATGCCGCTGTTCAGCACCATCCCCACGGCGAGCTGCCGATCCGGATCGGCCCAGGCGCCCGAGCCGCCGAAGCCCGAGTGACCGAAGCCGCGCGGGACGCGCGCGCCGAGGGTGTTCACGCGGTGGTAGCCGAGGCGCCAGTGCATCGAATACGGAACGACGCGTCCGATGCCGCGGTTCTGCACACGCGTTGCATGCTCGACGGTTTCGCGCGAGAGCAGGCGCACTCCGTCGATCTCGCCGCCGCCCGCGAGCATCGCGTACAGGCGCGCCAGGGAGCGCGCGGTGAAGATGCCATTCGCGGCCGGAATCGTCGCGGCGGCCCACTCCTCGGACCCGAAATCGACCGCTTCGATCCCGGGCGGAACGAGGGCCGCGTGGGTATGCGCGAAATCGATCGGAATGCCAGCGACACCGAACACGCGGGAGAGCGCGCGACCCGCGGCCGGAACGACCGCGCTCGTCTGCAGCCGGGACCTGCGGCGCGTCTGGATGATCTGCGCGCGGCGCTGCATCTGGTCGGGCGGCAGCCCCACGTAAAGGCCGTCGAGACCCAGCGGGCGCGCAATCTCGGACTCGAGCAGCTGGGAGAAAGGGCGCCCGGTCACGCGCTGGATGATCTCACCGACCAGCCAGCCGTAGGTCCAGCCGTGGTAGCCATGGGCCCTGCCCGGCTCGTGGCAGGGAGCGCTCTGCGCGAGGGCCTCCACCATGTGCTTCCAGTCGAGCAGACGCCCGGCGTGATCGATCATGTCGCGGATGCGGTAGAGCCCGGCCTCGTGGCACAGCACCTGGCGGACGCTCACGCGCTGCTTGCCGGCGGCCGCGAACTCGGGCCAGTAATCGGCGACGGGCGCGTCGTAATCGACGAGGCCACGGTCCGCCAGGATGTGGAGCAGGGTCGAGGTCACGCCCTTGGTCGTGGAGTAGGAGAGCGAGAGCGTATCCTCTCGCCAGGGATCGCCCTGCTGATCGCGCGTCCCACCCCAGCAGTCCACCACCACCTCGCCGCGGTGGTAGACGCAGACGGCGGCACCCCCCGGACGGGCGCGGCGGCGCGAGCCAGGAAGCTGTCGCCGAAGCACGCGCGCGACGTCCGAGAAATCCGGGTGGATGTATCCCTCGAGCATCGGAGCGAGACCCACCTCCCCGCAGGCGGTCGAGCCGCCCCTCTGCGCCCCCCTGGGGCTTCGGGCCCTACTTCCCTTCGGCGCGAGACCCGAAGATCTCGAGCGTCGCGACGGCCGCCCGGAACCACGGCCGGTAGTCCCCGAAAAGCTCGGGGGGACACTCGCCCGTGATCACGAAGATGCGCCCGTCGCCCGCCTCGATCAAGGTCACCTCCTCCCAGGCGAGACCCTCGAGGTCCGCGATCTCGACGCGCAGCGCGCGTCGGCCGGACACGACGAGCGGCTCGGGCGGCGTCATCCGGCCGCGCGACTCGAAGTACGCGCCATAGCGGTCCAGGAACTCCTCGAGTGTGGCATAGCGGTGCACCACGATCTGGAGGCTCGGCGAAGGCTCCCAGGTGACCCCCTCCACGACGACGACGCCCTGTGCGGTCGGCACGCGCATCCAGCCGCTCGGCGGTCGGAACTCGAAGCCGAGTCTCGGGTCGACGTAGGGACCCATCGCGAGCGCGGGGGGACCGGGCCGCTGCGACAGCCTCTCCTCGCGGCCCTCTTCCGGCACGTGCCCGAAGACCGTGCCGTTCGGAATCTCGTACAGGGAGACGAAGGAGTTCACGTCCTCGGCGGAGAGCCCTGGAACGCCGAGCCGATGGCTCTCGACGCCGAAGCTGCGATCTCTGGCCACCGCGTACATCAGGTCCGCCGGAACGGGGCTGTGCCCGCGCATCCCGAGGGCGTGCCCGATCTCGTGGAGCGCGACCCACTCGAAGAGATCGGGGGCGAGCAGCCCGAACTCGTCGGCCAGGTAGAGCCTCGTCTCGCTCACCTCGAAGCCGACGCGCAGGCGCTCGGCACCATCGGCGCGTCCGAGCACGCGGCAGCGCCCGGCCTGCGGAGTCTCGCCGAGCACCTGATGCTCCGCGTCGGACAGCGGGGCCCTCGCACCGATGGCTCGCAGCACGAGACGCGCGTCGCGCGCCGATTCGACCACACGAAAGCGGACGTGCCCATCGAGCTCCGCCTCCCAGGTCCGCAGAGCGCGCAGGACGGCCGCTACGTACGCCTGGGGCGCACGCGGGGCGAACTCGTCCTGGAGCGAGTCCGGGATCTTCGGTGCGACGACGTGAACGGCGAGCGGCATCGCGGCCTCGTCCCAGCGACAGAAGAAGAGCACGTCGCCCTCGGGTCCACTGGCAGAGCGATGCGTCATGAAAGGCAGATAGTTCGGGTCGAGGAGATCCGGGTAGGCGGCGCGGAAGGTCGCGTAATCCCACCGGGTCGGGTGATAGGTCGACCGGGGCGTCGCTTCGCCACCGGCAGCGCAGCCGCAGACCAGCGCGACGCACGCGGCGCCCCGCACCCGGATCATCCGCGACGGGACCTCGTCCGGAGCGCCCGACGGAGCTCGCGTTCCTGCTCGCGCTCGCGAATCGCGTCGCGTTTGTCGTGTCGGCGGCGTCCCCGCGCCAGCGCAAGCTCGACCTTGGCGCGTCCGTCGCGGAAATAGATCTGCAGCGGAACCAGGGTCAGGCCGCGTTCGGCCACCTTCACCCCGAGCCGCGCGATCTCCGTGCGATGGAGCAGGAGCTTGCGCTCGCGCTTCGGATCCGGGTTCTCCCGGCTGGCCTGTGCATAGGGACTGATGTGGGCGCCGACGAGAAAGACCTCTCCCCGGCGCACTACCGCATAGGCCTCCATCAGACTCACGTTGCCGGCCCGGAGCGACTTGACCTCCGGACCGACGAGCGCGATCCCCGCCTCGACCCTCTCGAGGATCTCGTACTCGAAGCGCGCCTTGCGGTGGGTCGCGACGAGTTTGCGCTCTTCGGGCTCGGGCATCCGCAGCCGAGGGTACCGCCCTCCGCTGGGGAGTGCGTCACCCGCGTGTGGGGGTCAGACTTCGACGTCCCAGCGCAGCGGCACGCGCTTGATGCCCCCGACGAAGGAGGAGCGCACGCGTTCGACGGGCCCCACGAGCTCCGCATGCCGCATCCGCTCGCGCAGCTCGTCGAAGGCGCAGCGGATCTCGAGCCGGGCGAGGTGGGCGCCGAGACACACGTGCTCGCCGCGGCCGAAGCCCACGTGGTCGTTCGGGTGGCGGTCGATGCGGAAGCGATCCGCGTCCGGAAAGACCTCCTCGTCGCGGTTGGCCGAGGGATAGAAGAGGCAGGCGTTCTGGCCCGCCCGGATCTTCTGGCCGCGCAGCTCGTAGTCGCGGGTTGCCGTCCGGCAGAACTGGATCACCGGCGTGGTCCAGCGAACGATCTCCTCGACGGCCGGAACGACGAGCTTCGGGCCCTGCCGGAGCCGTTCCCACTCGCCCGGGTTCTCCAGGAACGCGAGCAAGCCACCGGTCATCGCGTTGCGGGTGGTCTCGTTGCCGGCCACCACCAGCAGCAGGTAGTAGGACAGGAGCTCGACCGGGGGGAGCGGAGCGCCCCCCACCTTGCCGTTCGCCACGACGCTCACGATGTCGTCCGAGGGCCTGCGGCGTCGCTCCTCGGACAGGCGCTGGAAGTACTCGAAGACCTCGACGCGAGCGCGGTTCAGCACCTCCTCCGGAGTCGCACCATGCTGGAACTCGGGGTCCTGGGGAGCGATGATCTCGTTGGTCCAGCGGAAGAGCAGCTCCCAGTCGGAGCGCGGCACGCCGAGCATCTCGGCGATCACCGCGATCGTGATCCGTGCGCTCACGTCCTTCACGAAGTCGATCTGCTCCGAGCCAGCCGCTTCGTCGATCACCTCGCGAGTGATGCGACGCACCTTGGGCTCCCAGCTCTGGACCGCCCGCGGCGTGAACCATTTGCTCGTGACGTTGCGGTAGCGGGCGTGATCGGGCGGGTCCATCGTCAGCAGGTGGCGCGTGCTGCCCTCGGGCGGAGGCGGCAGATCCCGCGTAAAGACGGCCAGGCGCGGCGCGTTCTGCAGGATCTCCGGCTGTTTGCCGAGCTCGACGATGTCGGCGTGCCTGGTCACCGCCCAGAAGGGGTCGACGTTCGCGCGCTCGTACCAGAAAACCGGCGCGTGCTGCCGCAGGAAGGCCCATTCCCGGTACGGGTAACCGCCCTTCTCGTAGTGCGCCGGGCTCGCGATGTCGAGGGTATCGAGGCTGGGGGCGTCACCCGGCAAGAGGCCCTCCGGTTCGCGATCAGCCCGCTCGTGGCGCGAGCGCAAGCGGGTTGTAGTAATAGCGCTCCGAGACGATCTTGCCGTCGCGAACCTCGTGCACCGCGACCTCGGAGAGCGGGACGACGCGGCCGTCGCGCATCCACACCGTTGCGTCCCACTCGATGCAGATCGAATCGCCCTCGGCGAAGACCTTGCGCGGATTCCACTCGGTGCGCTCCTGCATCGAGTTCCAGCCCGCGAGCTTCGCCTCGAGTTCGGCGAAGCCTGTGGCGATCGCGCCCGAGGACTCCCGCGACACCGCACCCTCGGCATAGAGGTCGCGCAGGTCGAAGTGCTTCGGGTCCCGGGTCGCGCGCACGATCTTGCGTGCGAGCGCCTGCAGCCCCGACCCCGCGGCGGCGCGAGGCGGTGCACTCGGACGCGACACCTTCGCCGGGCCACGAGCGACCGGCTTCCGGGGCTTGGCAGCGGGCCGTCGCCCGCCGGCGGCCTTGCGGGCCTTGATGGCGCGGGAGCTCGACTTGCGGGCGGCCGGCTTTCGGCCCGCCTTGCGCGGCTTCGACTTGCGCGTGGCCATGCGGATCCTCCGGCGCCGCGGGCGAGCCTCCCGGATCCGGAATGCCCGGACCTGGTTGGGTTCACCGGCGCGGTCGCTGCCGCATCCTACCGCGCCAGCGCCCCAGCCGGACAACGATCTCGAGGCTGGCTGGCGCGGCCGGACTCGGCGCGCAGCAGCGCCCGCTTGCGCTCGCTCCCCCAGCGATAGCCTCCCGCACCGCCGGCCGCCGGAACCACCCTGTGGCAGGGCACCAGCAGCGCCACCGGATTGGCGGCGCAGGCCTGCCCGACGGCACGTGCCGCGCGGCGCCGCCCGAGCGCACTCGCCACGTCGGCGTAGGTCCGCGTCTGGCCGCGCGGAATCGCCCGCAACGCCTCCCAGACGCGGCGGCGAAAGCGGCTCGCGGGAAGGTCGAGGGGGAGCTCGAGGCCGGGCGGGAGCCCTTCGCTCACGCGTCCCAACGCCGAGGCCCAGGCCGCGAGGCCCGCTTCGTCGCGCGCGAACTCGGCGAAGGGGAACTCCGCCCGAAGTCCCGTCTCGAGCTCGATTGCGGTCGCGCCGAGTCGGACGTTGCACACGCCGCGCTCGCTTGCCGCGACGAGCAGCAGCCCGAGAGGGCTCGGGACGACGCTGAAGCGGATGCGTCGGGTACTCATCGGGCCCTCCTCGGCGAGCCCGGGCGCCGGGCCGCAGCTGGAGACTGCCGGATCGCCGGCGCAGCGCTGGCGGAAACCGGACTTCTTCGCCTTCTTCTGGAGGTGAGCCCCGAAATCCCGGCCGCGGCCGAGCCCCTTCCGGCGACGGAACGCGCCCGTGGCCGGCGCCTCGCGATCGTGAGCCATCCCTTCGGCATGACCCACCGCATCGTGATGAGCGAGCACCTCCCGACGCTCGCGCTCGTGGCGCTCGGCGCGAGCGAGGGTCTGGTGGGGCTCCAGCGCACCTGCGTCCATCTCGCCGTCCTGCTCCAGCTTCCTGCGCTCGCGTCGATCGGACATGTGCGCAAGCGCTCGATCCTGATGACGGGCCAGCTCCTCGCGATCGCCGGCGGCGTGCCGCTGCTGGCCTTCGGCTCCCTCTCGTCCTACGGCGCGAAGGCGGCGTCCCAGATCGCGCTCGCGAGCTTCGCGCTGGCAGCGGCCGGCTTCAGCATCTCGGAGACGGTGTGGTTCGCGATGCTGCACGGCTACCAGGAGCCCGCGAGGATCGGCCGCTTCTTCGCCTGGCTGCGCACCGGCTGGCACCTGGCGCTGATCGCCTACTTCCTCGGCGCCCAGCACTGGCTGGCGGCGCACCCGGGAAGCTTTGCGCCGCTCTTCGCAGTGGGCTTCGCGGCGGGTGTGATCCGCGCGGCATTGATCGCGCGACTGCCGGAACGCCCGGAAGGCGGCGGCGACGCGCCGCGCATCCGCGATGCGCTCGCACTCGTCCTGCGCGAACCGATGCTGCGCCGTTACCTCGGCGGCATCGCGCTCGGCGGCGCCGTCCGCGGCGTGGTCTTCACCTTCGCGTTGGTGATGCTCCGCAGGGTGATCGGCTTCGAGGAAGGCCGCGTGCTCTACACGACGGTCGCCCTCTACGCCGGCGGGCTCGCCACGCTCTGGCTCTGGGGCCGCGTCGTCGATGCCGTAGGCCCCTGGCCGGTCTTCCGCTGGACTTCGCTCGGCCAGGCGTTGCTCGTGCTCGGACTCGTGGCCTTGCGCGACCCTTCGGATGGCGATCTCGTGCTCGCGGTGGCGCTCTTCTTCGGCATCTATGCGCTCGGCGCAGGCTTCGACGTGGCCGATACGCACACGCTCTTCGCGCTCGCCCCCGAAGAGGCGCCGGCCAGCACGCTCGTCGGGGCGCGCGTCGTCGAGCTGCTGATCCGCGCCCTCATCCCCTTCGTGGCAGGCGTGGCGCTGGAAGGCGCGCTGGCACTGGACTTCGAGCCGCTCGCGGTCTATCGGGTGCTCTTCGTCGCGTGTGCCGTCGCGAGCGCACTCGCGAGCCTGCCCCTGCGCGCGTTCGCGAAACGGGCCGGCTGAAGGGACGGGCCATGGCCCTTCCCGCAGCCGGGGCCGTTCCGAAACGCTATCCCGCGCGGACGCTGACCTGGCGGGGGCGGTGCTGGCTGCGCTTGGGCAGCCGAAGCTCGAGCACCCCGTCGGTCATCCGGGCCTCGATCTCGTCGGTGTCGATCGCTTCGGAGAGCCGGAACTCGCGATGGAAGCCGCCGAAGCGATACTCGGCGGTGAGCGGCGTCCATGCGCTGTCCGGCGCCGCCGCGAGCGACCCGTCGATCGTGAGCAGCCCGTTCTCGAGCCGCACGTCGACCTGCCGATCGTCGACTCCGGGCAGGTCTGCCGTCACGACGAACGCGTCTTTCTGCTCGATGATGTCGACGTCCGGTCGGAATACCGGGCCCGGACGCATCCCCTCGCGCTCGATCGCCTGCTTGCCCTGGGGCCGCAGCTCGCGGCCCTGCTGGATCGTGGTCTCGTTGGCCATGACTCCTCCTCCTCAGCTGCCTTGGATGCTGATCCGTCGCGGTTGGTGCTGCGGCGACTTCGGAATCCGCAGCGTGAGCACCCCGTTGCGATAGACGGCTTCGACCTTCTCGCCGTCGACCTCGAGCGGGAGCTGGAGCGTCCGCCGGAAGGCGCCGGCGCGTCGCTCCACGCGATGCAGGCTCGCATCCTGCGGGTGCTCGATCCGGCGCTCGCCGCCGAGCGTGAGCCGATCGCGCTCGACGGTGACCTCGATGTCCTCGACGCGAAGCCCCGGGAGCTCGGTCGTCAGGACATAGCTGTCGCCAGTCTCGTAGAGGTTCACCGGAGGATGGACGCCTGCGCGCGCCACGCCGGCGCTCGCGTCGCCCGCGCCCTCGAAGAGCTCGTGCATCCGCCTCCGCAGCTCGCCTGCTTCGGAAAAGGCATCGAGGGACCAGGGGTTCGAAAGCCAGTATCGGGTCATCACACAACCTCCCTTCGACGCGCTGTCGTGGACCGAGAAGGGGTCCACCGGCATCGCTACACGGAGGAATGTTTGCACGAAGCAGGGCCTGTCAAGTCTCGGGAATGAAGTGGGGCTTCCCCGAAGGAGCGATCGATCACCTGCTTGCGCGTGGCGGCGCTGCGAGGACGCGGTTGTCGATGAGTCGCACCCCGGAAGCCCCGTCCGGAGCGCGGAAGCGCACGGCGAGTGCGAGCAGCACCGGGCCCACGAGGGGATCCGGTGCCGCCTCGAAAGTCTCGGGATCGCGCAGCTCTGCGTAGTCGATCGCGGCGCGGGTGGCCTTGCCGATCTCGTTCGCGACGAGCTCGAGCAGAGGAGCGTGACGCCGCTCCCCGGCGGCCACGGCGCACTCGGCGGCCTCCAGCGCGCGCACCAGGCAGGGAGCCTGGCGACGCGCCTCGGGGTCGAGATTCGCGTTGCGGCTCGAGCACGCGAGGCCGTCGGTCTCCCGCACGATCGGCGCTCCGACGATCTCCACGTCGAAGCGCAGGTCTCGCACCAGACGCCGCACCATCGCGAGCTGCTGAAAGTCCTTCTCGCCAAAGACGGCCACGTGGGGCTTGGCGGCGAGCAGAAGCTTCGACACGACCGTCGCGACGCCCCGAAAGTGCCCTGGCCTGCTCGAGCCGCAGAGCCCGCGCGTGAGCTCGGCCACCTCGACCCAGGTCTGGCTGCCATCGGGGTACATCTCGCTCACGGCCGGCGCGAAGACGAGATCGACGCCCGCCTCGCGGCAGCGCGACAGATCGGCCGCAAGCGTGCGCGGGTAGCACGCGAGATCCGAGGTCTCGCCGAACTGGGTTGGATTCACGAAGAGGGAGAGCCAGACGCGATCCGCGCGGCGACGAGCGATCTCGACCAGCGAAGAGTGCCCCGTGTGCAACGCTCCCATCGTGGGCACGAGCGCGATGCGGCGGCCCGCGGCCCGTTCCGTATCGGCGAGCGAGTGCAGCTCCCTGACGGTCTCGATCACGCGCATGGATCTGCCTGCTAGCGGTACGAGTGCTCCGGGTCGGGGAACTTGCTCTCGCGCACCTCCTCGGCAAAGGCCCGCGCAGCCTGGGAGGCGAGCGAGCCGAGGGCCGCGTAGCGCTTGACGAAGGAGGGCGTCCACTCGCCGAGGCCCAGCATGTCGTGCATCACGAGCACCTGCCCGTCGCAGTGAACACCGGCCCCGATCCCGATCGTGGGGACTGCGACACTCGCGGTGACCTCGCGCGCGATCTCGGCGGGAATGCCCTCGAGCACGATGGCGAAGGCGCCCGCCTCCTCGACGGCGTGGGCGTCCGCGAGCACCCTGGCCCGCCCCTCCTCGCCGCGACCCTGCACGCGGTGGCCACCCATACGGTGGATCGACTGCGGCGTGAGGCCGACGTGGCCCATCACCGGGATCTCCGCGGCCACGATCCGCGCGATCGTCTCCGCGAGCGCAACGCCGCCCTCGAGCTTCACCGCCTGCGCCCCGCCCTCCTTGAGGCAGCGCACCGACGAGCGCAGCGCATCCTCGGGCGAGATCTGGTAGGTCCCGAAGGGAAGGTCCGCGACGACGAGCGCTCGACGGGCCGCCCGGGCGACCAGGCGCGTGTGATAGATGGTTTCGTCGAGCGTCACCGGAAGCGTGGTATCGAGCCCCTGGACGACGTTGCCCAGGGAATCGCCGACGAGCAGCACGTCGATGCCCGCCGTGTCGAAGATCGTCGCAAAGGCGTGGTCGTAGGCGGTGAGCATCGCGATGCGCTCACCCCGCTGCTTGCGAATGCGAAGGGACGGGACCGTGACGCGGTGCTCCCGCGCGACGGTTGCGGAGACGGTCGACATGGGGGTCGGCCTCCGTCCGCCACCGACCTTCGAGAAAGCTCTGGAAACGAAAAACGCGCCTGCCGGACAGGTTGGGTCCGGAGGCGCGGCCAGCTCGCGCCGCACGCGCAGGCGTGCGTCGCTCGACAAGGCCTTCGTCCGCCCCCGTCTCGGTCCGGTCTTCCGGATCCGAGCGATTTTCCGGGCGTAGTGAGGCTGCCGTTTCCGCTTCCCGAACGCTCGGCCCGGGGCGGCTCTGTTCTGCCCGATGGGGATCGCACTGTGCGAGACCCCTCGATGCCTTTCGAAGCTAGACACCCCCGGGGCAGGTGTCAACCAGGCGAGCTACTCCCTGGCGAAGCGCTCCCGCAGCGCCGGCGGGAGGTAGCGACCTTCCACGAAGTCCGGCGCGTGCATCCGCAACGCGTCGACCGCGGCCCCGATCCGCTCCTCGACTCCGTCTGCGTCGGAGAGGACGAGCCACAGCGCACCGCGCACGCGGCAGACGCCGCTGCGGGCCACCGGCTCGCCCGCAGTCTCGAGGCTCCCTCGCACGCGCCGCACCTCGAGCCCCGCCTCCCGGCAAAGGCCCGTCAGGGCCTCGAGCACCTCGGCGGGGCTCATGTCGCGCGCAGCGCGCGGGCAAGCGCGACGAAGCGGGCCGCCGGAAGCTGCTCCGCCCGTGCCAGGCGGTCGATGCCGGCCTGATCCAACGCCCGCGCGAGCGACTCGGGCGATGCCGCGAGCTTGCGCAGCGCGTTCGCGAGCGTCTTGCGGCGCATTCCGAAGGCCCGCCGCAGGATCGTCTCCACCGCCGCGAGCTCGCCGGGCGCAACCAGCGGCTCGGCGAGCGGCGCGATGCGCAGGAACGAGGAGCGCACGCGGGGAACCGGGTAGAAGCAGCCCGGTGGAAGCTCGAGCTTCGGCTCGACGCGCACCACGAGCCCGTGGAGAACGCCGAGCGAGCCGTAGTCCCGCGAACCGGGAGGGGCGACGAGTCGCCGCCCCACCTCGCGCTGGAGCATCACGGACCAGTCGACGAGGCGGTCGCGAAGCTCGAGGAGCTGGCGCAGCACGGGAGCGGAGATCGAGTAGGGAAGATTCGCCACCACCCGCGCAGGGCGCCCGAGCCCCCCCAGCAGCGCAGCGAGATCGGTCCGCAGGACGTCGGCGTGGATCAGCTCGACGTTTGCGGGGAGCGCCGCTTCGGCGCGCAGAGCTCGCACGATCCCGGCGTCGACCTCGAGCGTCACGACTCGCGCGGCCCGCGCGGCGAGGGCGCGCGTCAGCACGCCGAGCCCGGTGCCGATCTCGAGAACGCCGCCCCCCGCCTCGACGCCGGCCAGATCGACCAGGCGTGCGGCGAGCGCCTCGTCGACGAGGAAGTTCTGACCGCGAGAGCGATGGGCGCGTAGACCGTGGCGCGCGAGGATCGCCCGAACCTCCGCAGCGCTCACCGGGTCACGCGCCACGGGGCGGCATCGAGGGGGACGCGCGAGAAGCAAGCGATGTCGAGCCCGTGGCACTCTCCGCGCGAGAGCAGCTGCGCCCCGGCCGCCGCGATCATCGCGGCGTTGTCGGTGCACAGCTCGCTCGGCGGAAAGATCACCCGGAAGCCGTCGCGCGCAGCGGCCGCCCCGAGCTCCGCACGCAGTCGTCGGTTGGCCGCGACACCGCCGACCACTGCGAGCGAGGCCAGGCCCTCGGCTTCGAGCGCCGCGCGAGCGCGGCCGACGAGCGCGTCCACGGCTGCCGCCTCGAAGGATGCCGCGAGGTCGGCGACGGCCTGCTCATCGAGCGGAGCGCGGCGCTCTACCTCGAGCGCGACGGCCGTCTTGAGCCCGCTGTACGAGAAATCGAGTCCCCGGCTTCTGTGCAGCGGTCGAGGCAGCCGCACGGCCGCGGGATTCCCGTTGGCCGCGGCGGCCGAGACGGCGGGCCCTCCCGGGTACGGGAGTCCGAGCAGACGCGCGACCTTGTCGAAAGCCTCGCCGACGGCGTCGTCGCGAGTCGCTCCGAGCAATCGGGGCGGCGCTCCAGCCTCGATCCGATACAGCGCGGTGTGCCCGCCGGAGACGACGAGTCCGACGTAGGGGGGCTCGAGCGTGCGGTCGGCGAGCTCGGCCGAGGCCAGGTGGCCGGCGAGGTGGTGGACGGCAACCAGCGGGATCCCGAGCCGGTAGGCGAGCCCCTTCGCGAACGAGAGCCCTACGAGCAGCGATCCGACGAGACCCGGGCCGGCCGTCACGGCGATGCCGTCGAGTGCCCCGGCGGAGACGCTCGCGCGCTCGAGCGCTGCGGCGACCACCGACGAGACGTGGCGGGTGTGGTCGCGCGACGCGAGCTCGGGGACGACGCCGCCGTAGGGGCGGTGCAGCGCCACCTGTCCGTGCACGATGCTGGCGAGGATTTCGCGGCCGCCCCGGAGCACGGCGGCCGCCATCTCGTCGCAGGAACTCTCGACGCCGAGCACGAGGGATGCTCCGCTCGCCTGCGGCTCGCTGCGCGGGCGCCGACGCGGGCGTCGGCGCGTTGCCCGATCGACTCCGCTCGCCTGCGGCTCGCTGCGCGGGCGCCGACGCGGGCGTCGGCCCCCTTGCTTCACCCCGTGCGGCGTTCGAGCTTCTCTTCTTCGGCCTTGCAGTCGATGCACAGCTCGGCGACGGGTCGCGCCTTCAGTCGCGGCAGGCCGATCTCCTCGCCGCAGTTCACGCACGACCCGTATTCGCCGCTCTCGATCTTCTCGAGCGCAGAGTCGATCTTCGAGAGCAGTCCCTGCTCCCGCTCGCGCAGTCGTCCGGTGAACTGGAGATTCACCTCCGAGGAGGCGGTGTCCATTTCGTCGGGAAAGTCGTCCGGGTCCACGTGGATGTCCCCGGAAAGCGCGCGCCGTGCGTTCCCAAGCAACTCCTCCCGCTGCGCGAGGAGCAATTTCTTGAAGCGATCGAGTTCCCGCTTGTTCAATGCGTCCTCCTCAGCCGGATCGCAGTAGATCGAGCTGCTTCTTCGCCTCGGTCGCGCGCGCCGAGTCCGGATACTCCTTCACGACTCTCTCGAACGCCTTTCCGGCCGCCTTGCTGAAGCCCGGGCCGAGGCGCAGCAACGCTTCGCCCTGTCGGTAGAGCGCATCGGGTGCCTTGCCACTCTGGGGATGGCGCGTCACGACGTCGTCGAAGCGCAGTACCGCGGTCTTGTAGTCGCCGTGCTTGAAATAGCAGTCCGCCATCCAATAGGCCGCATCGTCGGCGTACGCCGAGGACGGGTAAGTTTGCAAGAAGTTCCGGAAGCGGTCAATGCACACCTGCGCATCTCCCGCGCGCCACGCGGCGTAGGCCTCCCGATAGGCTGCCAGCTCGACCGCCGAGGACCCGTCCTCGCGGGGAGACTCGTCGGGCGTGGCCCCGGGCGCATCTGGTGGCGCTCCGCCGCCTCGCGCCGCATCGGCTCGGGCAGCGCGGGCCTCTTCGGAGGCGGAGCGCGCCTGGTGCTCCGTCTCCTCGAGGCGCCCCTGGAGACGATGCAGCTCGTCACGAAGCTCCTCGACCTGCTGGCCGAGCTCCGCCACGCGGCCGGCATCGTCCCCGCCTGCGGGAGCCCCTCCGCGTTCGATCCCGTTCACTCGCCTCTCGAGCTTTCGGAACTCGGCGACCGTGACGCAGCCCGCGACGAGCGGGAGCGTCGCGAGCGCCACGACGGCCTGGAAGCGCACGAGCGCATGTGCCATCGGACTCCCCCCCTTGCCAGCCGCGGCGGCAGAGCTTAGCGCGGAAACGGACCCCACGACGGGGCGGTGTTCTCACCGGCACCCTGAGTGAGCCGGCGCACGTTCTCGCTTCCGACGTCCACGACGCAGATTTCCGCCCGCCCGAAGCGCTTCGAGCTGAAGGCGAGCATGCGGCCGTTGGGCGCCCAGCTCGGGCCCTCGTCGTTTCGCGGGTGGGCGACGATCGGAACGCTGGTCGATCCGTCCGGATCGATCAGCCAGATGTCGAACTGCCCGCCGACGCGGCTCTCGTAGGCGATCCACTGCCCGTCGGGCGACCACGCCGGGCTGGTGTTGTAGTTGCCCTGGAAGGTGAGCCGCTTCGGCTCGCCGCCGCTCGCGCTCATCAGGTAGACCTGGGGGGCGCCGGAGCGGTCCGAGACGAAGGCGATGCGGCTCCCATCGGGCGAGAAGCTCGGCGAGACGTCGATGGAACGGTGGTTCGTGAGCCGGCGCAGATCGCTTCCGTCGGGCCGTGCGGAGTAGATCTCGGCCGCGCCCTCGTCCGAAAGTACGAGCGCGATGCGATCGCCCTTGGGGCTCCACACACCGCGGTACTGCGCCCTCTCGGTCGGCAGGCGGGGCAGCAGCCGTCCGGGGCGCCCCTTGCCGCGCGTCGAGAGGAAGAGCAGCGGGCGATTCGCCTGCCGGTAGGACGTGTAGATGATCGAGTCGCCGTCGGGGCTCCAGGACGGAAAGTTGTTGATCGAGCGGTTCGCGGTGGCGGCTCGCTGGCCCGATCCGTCGGCCCCCATCACGAAGACCTCGGCGTTGCCGCCGCGATTCGAGACGAAGGCGATGTCGGTGCTCGAGACGCCGCGCACGCCGAGGAAGGCCTCCACCACGTCGTCCGCGATGCGCTTGGCGAGCAGCGACGGCTCCGAGCTCGCGGGCTGTCGGTAGCGCTTGTGGATCAGGCTCTTGCAGCGCGACGGATCCCAGACGCGGAAATCTGCGGTGAGCAGCTGCGGATCGCGCGTGAGCTCGCCCTGCACCAGCGCGTCGGCGCCGATCTGGCTCCACTCGGAGCAGACGATCGGCTTCTCCAGCGAAGCGGTCGTCTCGGGTCCCAGGAAGGCCCGCGGATTCACCAGCTCGAAGGCGCCGGAGTACTCGAGGGCAGCGCCGAGATCCTCGCGAAATTTCTCGGTACCGGTCGGTCGGGGCGAGGCCGAGCGATCGGCAAAGCGCTGCACCGCGACGTCGTAGGCCTGCTTGCGGCCGGGGTCCACGATGACCGAGGGGCGCTGCTGCGCCGCGGCCGGTATCGCGAACGCGAGGAGCAGTGCAATCGGGATCAGGCTCGGGCGGGTTTGCATCAGTAGCTCTCATCGGAGACGAAGACGAAGTTCCAGACCCCTGCCTCCGGGGGGGCGGGAAGCGGGCTCGCCTTGCGAATCGAGCGCAGGACGCCGTCGTCATACCATGGATTCCCGGAGCGCTTCGCGACCTCGGGCTCGCCGAGCAGGTTGCCACCCGAGTCGAGCTCGACGTTCACGACCGTCGCGAGCGACTGCAAGCGGAAGCCGGGCGGCACCACCCAGCTGCGGCGTACGTGGATGCGGGCCCGGCGCATCCAATCCGCGACTTCGGGGGACACCGGGCGTCCCGTTCCCCCGCCGCCGGCGGGCGCCACCGCGGCGACCTGCTCGGGCTTCGCGGCGGGCGTCTCCTCCTCGCCGGCCTCCGAACGCAGCTGGTCGAGCACGTCGGAGTACTCCTGCTCGGGCGCCTCGGGTCGGGTCACCGCCTCGGGCGGGATCTCCTCGCGCTTCGCACGCGGCTTCGGCTTGGGCGCGCTGCTCTCCTTCGGCAGCACCCGCTTGTCGGGCACCGGCGGCTTGGGCTTCGGCGCCGGCTTGACGGGTGCCGGGGTCGGGGCCGCTTTCGGCTGGGCGCGCGGGGCGGGCGTCGAGCGGGTCGGGGCCGCGACGAGAGCCACTGAAATCGCCCCCATCGGCGCGCTCATCTGGGGCATGCCGGGCGAGAAGGCGAGCATCGCCGCGAGCCCCAGGTGCAGCAGTGCCGAGACGATGAGGAAACGGCGGAAACTCCCCCGCCGGGCGTCGTCGAGATCGATCGTGTGTTGAACCGCCACGCCCCCCGGTCACGCTCGATTGACTTCGCTCGCCTCTGGCTCGCTGCGCGCTGCGCTTGCCCGATGGTCTTCGCTCGCTCCAGGCTCGCTGCGCGCTGCGCCCGAGGAATCACTCGGGCTCGGTGACCATTCCGAGCTGCGAAGCGCCTGCCTCGCGAGCCGCGGCCAGCGCCTTCACGACGACTCCGTAGGGGGCATCCTTGTCCGCTCGCAGGAAGATCTCCTTGGTGTCGCGGCCCTCGAAGATCGCCTCGAGCTTGTCCTTGAGCTCCGCCAGCGGGATCTCGCGCTGGGCGAGGTAGTACTTCCCGTCCTTCTTCACGGTGAGGATCAGGGGCTCGTCCTTCACGCGCAGCGGCTGGGTGGTCGTCTCCGGTAGATCGACGTCGATTCCCTGCTGCATCATCGGCGCCGTCACCATGAAGATGATCAGCAGCACGAGCATCACGTCCACGAAGGGCGTGACGTTGATCTCGGAGAGCGGCTGGTGCGCCGCACCGGGACGCTGGAGCGAGGCACCCACGTCCTACGCCTGCGCCACGCGGACCGGCTCTTCGGAGGGGCCGGAATGGCGGCGCAGATCGCTCTCGCAGTCGGCGGCAAAGAGATCGATCGCGGCGGTGAGTCCGCGCAGCTCCCCGACGAAGTAGTTGTAGAAGATGGTCGCGGGGATCGCGGCGAAGAGCCCGATCGCGGTCGCGATCAGTGCCTCGGCAATGCCAGGTGCGACCACGGCGAGGCTCGCGCTTCCCGCCTGCCCGATTCCGTGGAAGGCGTTGATGATTCCGATCACCGTCCCGAAGAGTCCGATGAAGGGTGCGGCGCTGCCCGTAGTGGCGAGGAAGGAGAGCCCCCGCTCGAGGCGCAGGCCCTCGCGCGACCCGGCCCAGCCGAGCTGGCGTGAGAGCGCCCGGATCTGCGCTTCGCTCAACCCCGACGCCTTGCCCTTGCCCACGAAGCGGGCCATCCGGTTGAACTCGGCGTAGGCGCTCACGAACATACTCGCGAGCGGGCTCCGATCGAGCTGGCGCGCGAGCTGGTAGGCGGCGTCGAGCGAACCCTCCTGGTACACCTCCAGAAAGGCCTCGCTATCCTGCTCGGCGCGACGCAGCTCTCGCCACTTCGCGAGGATGATCGCCCACGAAAGGATCGAAAGTAGTACCAGGAGGCCGATCACGAGCTGAACGAGCAAGCTCGCCTGCCAGATCAGGCTGAGCGCATCCAGGCTCGCGAGACGTCCCCCCATAGCCGTCCCGGCGATGATGCCCATGTGTTTCTCGCTATGTCGGGCTCGAAGAGTCTAGGAGCCCCACGCAGTTCCAGCAATGCCCCGCGAGGGGAAGGAGAAGTGATGCTCGTCACGGCCGAAGCCAAGAGCCCGGCAGAAGTCAAAGGAGACCTGCTCGCGGTACCGCTGGCGCAGTTTCCGAAGGGAGACCTGCGCTTGCCCGCGCGGGTGGCGGCGCTCGACCGCGAGATCGGAGGTCGCATCGCCGCGGTGATCGAGAGCGGCGACTTCCGCGGCAAGAGCGGTCAGATCTCGTGCCTGTACCCGGACGCCGGCATCGGGGTACGCCGCGTGCTGCTCGTGGGTCTCGGCGACGAGGCTGCGGCCGACATCGAGGCGTTGCGCTGCGTCGCTGGAAGCGCGGTCGGCCAGGCCGCGAGCCGCCAGGCTGCCCGCGTGACCCTGCTCGTCCCCGCACTGCGCCGCCTGCGGCCGGCGGCGGTGGCCCGCGCGCTCGCCGAGGGGGCCGTGCTCGGGGGCTACCGCTTCGACAGCTACCGGAAGAACGGCGCGAACAACGACGATCCGACGGGCGAGGTGGCATCGCTGGCGCTGCTCTTCGAGCGCGCCAGCGACCTGCGCGAGGCGCGCGCCGGCGTGCGCGAGGGAACGATCCTCGCGGAGTCCCAGAACGTGGCGCGCGATCTCTCGAACGAGCCGGCCAACGCGCTGCCCCCGGCCGAGCTCGCCCGCCGGGCGCAGAGCGTCGCCCGCGAGGTGGGTCTCGGCTGTCGCGTGCTCGGCGTGCCCGAGATGCGCAAGCTCGGCATGGGAGCGATCCTGGCCGTAGGCCAGGGCAGCGCCCATCCCCCTCGCCTCGTGATCCTGGAGCATCGGCCGGGCGGCAAGCGCGCCGCCAAGGCCAAGCGGGCGTCGGCTCCCGTCTGCCTGATCGGCAAGGGAATCACCTTCGACTCCGGTGGCATCTCGATCAAGCCCGCGCAGGGCATGGACGAGATGAAGCACGACATGTCGGGCGCGGCCGCCGTGGTCGGCGCGCTGCGGGCCTGTGCGCTGCTGCGGGTCCCGATGCACGTGATCGGCGTGATCGGGGCCGCGGAGAACATGCCGAGCGGAACCGCGTACCGGCCGGGCGACATCGTCACGTCGATGTCGGGAAAGACGATCGAGATCCTCAACACCGATGCGGAGGGTCGCGTCGTGCTGGCGGACGCCCTCCACTACGCGCGCGCGAATTTCGAGCCGCGCGCGATGATCGACCTGGCGACCCTCACGGGCGCGTGCGTCGTCGCGCTCGGCAAGTGGGCCACTGGCCTCTTCGGAAACCATGCGAAGCTCGTCGAGATCGTGCGCAAGGCAGGCGACGCGACCGCCGAGAAGGCCTGGCCCATGCCGCTCTGGGAGGAGCATCGCAAGGCGGTGCGCAGCGAGATCGCGCAGCTGAAGAACACCTCGGGCCGCGACGCTGGATCGTCGACCGCGGCAGCCTTCCTCGCCGCGTTCGCCGAGAATACGCCGTGGGTCCATCTCGACATCGCCGGAACCGGCTGGACTTCGAAGCCATCGGCCTACCAGCCGCGCGGTGCAACGGGCGTCGGCGTGCGTCTCGTCGTGGAAGCGCTGCGGGGCCTGCGCGACGCGCGTCTCGACTAGGAGCCCGACGCAGGAGCGAAACGAGGAGAGCGCGTGGCTCGCGCCGCCTCGGGCGCCCCGCAGGGGCTCCGGGGCGCATCTGCTATCGTCGCGGAACCTTCGGGACGAGGCCTCCGCCCTTGACCGACCGCGATCCCGACGCAGCGCGCGTCCCTGCCTTGCCCCCTGCGACGGCGCGCACTCCCGTTCCGCTGCGAGAGCGCGGTGTAGGGCCCTCCGATGCCCTCGCCCGCTACATGGCGGAGCTCGCGAAGCACGCGCCGATCTCGCGCGAGGAGGAGCACGCGCTCGCGGTGCGCTGGCGCGAGTCCGGAGACGTCGAAGCCGCGCGGCTCCTCGTGCTCGCAAACCTGCGCCTCGTCGTGAAGATCGCCATGGAGTACCGGCGCGCGTGGACCAACACGCTCGACCTGATCCAGGAGGGAAACGTCGGGCTTCTCCAGGCGACCCACCGCTTCGATCCCTACCAGGGGGTGAAGCTGTCCTCCTACGCCGCCTATTGGATCCGCGCGTACATCCTCAAATACATCCTCGACAACATCCGGATGGTGCGGCTCGGCAAGACGCGCGCCGAGCGCAAGCTCTTCTTCCGCCTGAACAAGGAGCGTCGCGAGCTCGAGCGCCGCGGCTTCGAGGCGGGCCCGAAACTGCTCGCGGAGCGGCTCGACGTCAGCGAACGCGACGTGAGCGACATGCAGCAGCGCTTGTCGGAGCCGGAGCTCTCGCTGAACGCGCCGGTGCGACGCGACGGAAGCGCGACCGAGCTCGGCGAGTTCGTTTCCGGTGGCGGCATCAGCGCCGAGCAGGAGGTGGGAGACGCCGAGATGCGCGCGGTCTTCCTCGAACGCGTGCGGGAGTTCGCAAAGACCCTCGACGAGCGCGACAGCCAGATCCTCGATCAGCGCATCCTCTCGGAAGAGCCGCGCACGCTACAGGAGCTCGGCCTGGACTTCGGCGTCACGCGCGAGCGCGTGCGGCAGCTCGAGGCACGCCTGGTGGCCCGGCTCTCCGACTACCTGAAGGCAAACCTCGTCGATTTCGAGTTCTACGCGGCGCCCCGCGACTGACGCGATGGCCTCGGCGGATCCGGTGCGGCGGCGCGTGATCGTGCACGGCAGGGTACAGGGCGTGTATTTCCGCGGGACGACCGAGGCGGAGGCCGCGTCCCGGGGCGTTGCGGGCTGGGTCCGCAATCGGGCCGACGGAACCGTCGAGGCGGTCTTCGAAGGCGACCCCGCCAGCGTGGCAGCCCTCGTCGCTTTCTGCGGCCGGGGCCCCCGCCACGCGCGGGTGGAGCGAATCGAGGTCGTCGAGGAGGCGCCCGAGGGGCTGCGCGCGTTCCGCATGCTCAGCTCGGAGAGCTGAGACCCGTCCCGACGCGGGTCGGAGGGCCGTCTGCGCGCTTCCCCCGAGGGGACACCTTTCCCCGCTGCCACCCGCTCCTCAGCCATCAAGCGGCCCGCTCCGGCTGCCGACTCGTTGGGGGATGGCACCGCGTGCGCCCGCCATGCTCTTTCTCCCGCCGCTGCCGCCCCTCCAGCTTCGGGCCGGCGAGACGCTGAGGCTCGGGCGCAGCCGCAGCTGCGATCTGGCGTTGCGCAGCCCGGACGCCTCGCGGCGACACGCCGAGATCGTGCTCGGCGCCAGCGGCTGGCTGGTGCGCGACCTCGACAGCACGAACGGCACCTTCGTGAACGGCGAGCGGGTGGCCGAACATCTGCTCCAGCCTGGCGACCGGATCGAGATCGGGAGCGACGCGATCACCTTCTGCGAGGTCGGCGTCGATCTCGACCGCGTCGACGCGAGCGCCTCCGGTGAGGCGCAGACGATGATGGTCGAACGCCCGATCCTCGACGAGAGCTTCCAGGGAAGTCTGGCGGAGATTCCGACCTTCGCGCTGCTCCAGGTCCTCGAAATGGGCCGCAAGACCGGCTGTCTGCACACGGACTCCGACGACGGACCGGGCCGCATCTGGCTCTTCGAGGGTGCGCCAACCCACGCGGAGACCAAGCTCCAGCGCGGTTTCGACGCGGCGATCTCGGTCGTCCACGCCACCGGGGGCCGCTTCCGCTTCGAGCCGGGGGCGCCAGCGCAGGAGCGCACGATCGAGGCCAGCGTGACGGAGCTGCTGCTCGAAGCCTCGCGCCTGCTCGACGAGCGCGCCTGACCCGATCCTCTCACCGGGCCGACGCAAGCGCGAAGCGCACGCAGCGGGCCGGAGCTCCTGTGGAGCTCGGCCCAGCCGAGCGAAGTGCGGCCTAGGGCGGCCCCAGAGCGGCGTTGCCGGTCGTCGGGAACGCCGACCGGACCCAACGCCGCACCTCGTCATCGACCCCCTCGGTCGGCCGTCCGAGCACGGCGGAGAGCGTGTCGTCGTCGCTGCGTCCTTCGCCGAGGAGCCGGAGCACCCGGGCGCGATCCGCGGGCTGCGTGTGGGTCTCGATCCAGCGCGCTGCGGCCGCCGCCACCAGATACGCGGAGCGTGCGTCCTCGTCGCCTAGCCCAGAGAAGCTCGGTGCGATCCTGCGCAGCGGGATCCAGGTTCCCGCATCGATGCGCCGGCTCAACGACGATCGCTCGCTTCGGGTCAGACCGGCCTGGCCGCGGGAAGCCCGCTCGCAGAGCTCCGCCAGACCCTCGTTGAGCCAGTAGGGCCGGTCTCCTCCCGTCTGCTCCCGGAACACCGCATGCGCGTACTCGTGGAAGAGCAGCGCGCGCAGCTCGCCGGCCGGATGCGCGGCGGATACCACGTGGATCCGGCCGTCGTAGAAGCCGACCGTCTGGAACGAGAAGCGATGGCGATGGGCCCGCAGATAGGCGGCCTTGCCGTAGAGCACGACTCCCATCGGCTCCACGGGAACGGTGCCGAGGCGTTCGCCCACGACCTGTCGCGCCTCTTCGAGGTAGCGCACCACCGTCCTGGCGTAGGCCGGCTCCGCCCGCCCGAGATCGGAGTGGTACTGGATGCGGAAGTGGGGATGCGCGACTCCGACCCATGCGTCGGCGTCACCGCTGGACGCCGGGTCGGCCAGACGCTGCTCGTCGACGAGCGCGCGCAAGCGCTCCTCCGCCGCCCTGCGCCACGGCTCGTACGCCTCCCCGGCAAGCCCGAGAAACGCGCGCAGGTGGCCCTCGGCAGACGCATAACGGCCGCGCTCGCGATCGAGGCCCGCGAGATACCAGTGCGGGTCCGGCAGCCTCGGGTCGATCCGCAGCGCGCTCTCGAGAGCGGTGGCCGCGAGCGCCGTCTCGCCGCGCTCGATGTCGGCGACGGCGCCCTCGACGATGCGTCGCGAGCGGCTCGTCTCGAGGCTGGCGCGAGCCGCACGGGGCGTGCTGGCCGCCGGCATCCGACCCTGCGGTCCCTCGCCCCACAGGTCGCGCAGTCCGTCGCGGCCCACCCGGGCATCGGGCGGCACGCTGGCGGGATCGTCTGCGATGTGGGTGACGCCCGCGGCGTCTACCCAGGTGAAGACGTCGGCCTGTGCAGCGGCCGCGATGGCGAGCAGCACGAGGGTCAGCTGAAGTCGACGGCCCATCCCCTGGCGTTTCGGAGCCCCCGACGCCCCTCTTGACGCCTCTCAGCGCGTCTTGCGGGCCTCGGCGAGCAGGTGGCCGAGCTCCGGCAGCACGAGCTTCTCCATCGCGAGCTGCACGGCACCACGCGAGCCGGGCAGCACGAAGACCACCCGGCCGGAGGCCAGACCGGCCAGCGCGCGCGACAACACGGCCGCCGACCCGATCTCCTGATACGACAGCATCCGGAAGAGCTCCCCAAAGCCGGGAACGACCCGGTCGAGCAGGGGCTCGACGGCCTCCGGGGTGACGTCGCGCGGGGCGACCCCGGTGCCGCCGGTCAGGACCACCGCGTCGACCCCGTCGCGAGCGAGCGCCGCGCGCAGCGCCTCTGCGATCGCGCCGGCCTCGTCCGGCACGATGCTGCGCGCAAGCACCGGATGCCCCGCGGCGACCAGCAGCTCCTCCACGCGCGCCCCACCCGTATCCGTCTCGAGCGTCCGCGTATCGCTGACCGTGATCACGCAGACGCCCACACGCTCCGGGGCGGCACGCCGGTGCGGATGCTGCCGCGAGGCCGGACCGGCTTCGCTCACGGGCGCTCGTCCACCCAGTACTCGCCGTCGGTCGCGAACTCCTTCTTCCAGATCGGAACCCGCTCCTTCAGCGTGTCGATCGCATAGCGGCAGGCCGCAAAGGCCTCGGCGCGATGGGGAGCCGCGGCGGCCACCACGACGGCCACGTCGCCGATCTCGAGGCGACCCGTGCGGTGCGCAATCGCCACGCGCGCCCCCTGCCATCGCTCGGCGGCCTCGTCGGCGATCCGCTCCATCTCGCGCTCGGCCATCCCCGGGTAGGCTTCGTACTCGAGATGGCGAATCTCGCGGCCGCGCGCCCGGTCGCGCACGGCCCCGACGAACACCACGATCCCGCCCATTCCGGGTCCCTCGACCCGGGCCGAGACCTCGCCCGAGTCGAGCGGTCGGTCGGAGAGCCAGCAGCGCCCCGCCCCGCCGGCGACTGGGGGGAGCAGCGCCACCTCGTCGCCGTCGCCGAGGACCGTCTCCGCGGGCACGACCTCGAGGTTCACCGACGTCGCAAGCCGCTCCCCGAAGCGTTCGACCACGTCGTGGTCGCGGGCGAGGAGCACCAGGAGGTCCCGAACGCGCGCTCCCACGGGGAGCGCCACGGAGAGCTCTTTCTCACCGATCGCCTCCCGCACCGCGCCAAAGAGCTTGACCACGACCCGCACGATCGTGAAGCCTAGTCCCGGCGACCACGGGTCTCAATCCGGCGTGGTTGACCCGCGTTTTCGCGGGCCCCTAGAATCCACCCCACACGCCAAGGAGGGGCGATCGATGGCTGCGCGCAAGAAGCAGAGCAAGGCGAAGCGGAAGAAGGCCGCCCGGCCGCGAAAAAGCGGGCGCAAGGCCGCCGGGCGCAAGCAGGGTGCGCGCAAGAAGGCGGCACGGCGAAAGGTCGCGAAGAAGCCGCCGCGCAAGCAGGCCGCGGGGCGCAAGAAGCTCGGCAGCGCGAGAGCGAAGCGAACGGCGAAGTCGTCGCGCTCCCGGAAGGCCGCGCCGAAGCAGGCGGCGAGCAAGCAGGTCGCCGCGAGGAAGCCGGCGACGCCCCGACCGGCGCCCCGGAAGCCCGCGGCGAACCCCGCTCCCGCGGCAGAGAACCTCGCGGCAGCGCCGCCCCCGCACGCCGTCGCGGTGGCTCGACCCGCGGCGCCTGCGGCCGGGGTCGCGGCGGGCATGCCCCAGCGCATCGGCGCGGTGACGCACTACTACCCGCACGTGGACGCCGGCGTGATCGGGCTGGAGGCGAGCGAGCTCCGGGTGGGCGACACGATCCACGTGCGCGGCCACACCACGGACTACTACCAGCGGGTGGACCGCATCGAGGTGGATCACCGGGCGGTCCAGGTGGCTCGCCCCGGCGAGTCCGTCGGCGTGCACGTCACGCAGCGGGTGCGCGAAGGCGACGAGGTCTGGAAGGTGTCCTCCGGCTGACGCCGGCGTTGCGTGAGAAGTGCGGGCGCGAGGCCCGGCGGGCTACGAGCCCTCGGATGCGGGCTTCGCGGCCGGGGATGCTTCGGGCTGCTTGCGCGCGCCGCCAGGGATCGCCTTCAGCGTGCCCTTGCCGTCCGATCCGGGCATCTTGATGTTCCCGTCCATCGCGGCGCCCTCCTCGACGACCAGCGACGGGGTCTCCAGGTTGCCGTGGACCCGCGCGGTCTTGTGCAGCACCACCTTGCGGGCGGCGATGATGTCGCCCTCGACGAGTCCGCTCACGATCACGGTGTTCGAGCGGATCGTGGCGTGGATCTCTCCGCTCTCGCCGACGATCAGGGTGTTCTCGCTGGCGATCTCGCCGCGGAAGCGGCCGTCGATGCGCACGGTGTCGCGGAACGAGAGCTTTCCCTCGAACTCCGAGCCCTGATCGATGAAGGCGCTGAGACCACCACCCGAGCCGCTCGAGCTCGAATCCCCCCCGGGCACTTCGAACTCGGAGGTGCCGCGCCCGAACGACTTGAGAGCCATCTTGAGGTCCTCCGTGGATCCAGGATCCCAGTCTCCAGTTCGGCCGGCAGCGGGCCCGACTTGAGATGACGGTCGTCACAGTCGGGGCGACACCCCCTGCCCCGCCCGCCTTCGCTAGCCTGCCCGTCGATGGCGCTTGCGACGGCAGAAGACCAGGCCCGCCTGCTCGAGCGCAGCCTCGAGAGCGGACGCATCCATTCCGCCTACCTGATCTCGGGCCCCGGACCCGAGCCGCGCGACGCCGCGCTCGCGTTCGTTCGCGGCATCGTCTGTCAGGCCGCGACGGGCGACAGCGGGGGAGCGCGGGCTGCACGCCCCTGCGGCGCGTGTTCCGACTGCCAGCGATCGGCCGGGCGCGAGGCGATCGTGCTCGATGGAACCGGGCGCAAGGGGCCCCTGCTGCGGCATGTGGGAGATCATCCGGATCTCGTCTGGGTGGAGCGTGGCGCGAACGACACGCGGGTCCGGATCGCGCAGGTCCGTGCGCTCCAGCACGAGCTCGGCCTGCGCGCCTGGGGCAGCGGGGGCCGCGCGGCGGTGATTGCCGATGCCGAATGGCTGAACCTCGAGGCCCAGAACGCGCTGCTGCGACTGCTCGAGGAGCCTCCGCCGCGCACGACCGTCGTGCTGGTGGCCGCGACCGCTGCGGGGCTCCTCGCCACGCTGCGCTCGCGCTGTCAACGCGTCGCGTTCCGCCCGCCGGAGCAGGACCCGCGGAGCGACCCCGAGCGGCGGGATCTCGTCTCCCGCCTCGACGGACTCGCGCGAGCCGGCGTGCCGGAGATCCTCGACTGGGCGGAGCTCTACCGTGGTGCCCGCGCCGATTCCGTGCAGGGCGTGCACGCTCTCCTCGACACCGCCCTCGCCTGGCTCGCGCGGCGCGTCGAGACAGCGGTGCAGGAGCCGGGACGCGACGTGCGGCGCGAGCTCGAAGCGAGCCGGGTGCTCTCGTTGGGCCGCAAGCACCTCGACCAGCGCAATGCGAACCCGCAGATGGTGGCGGAGCGCGTGCTACTCGCACTGCGCGAGGCGGTCGCCGAATGACGCGCGCCTTCTACGTGACGACGCCCATCTACTACGTGAATGCCGAGCCCCACATCGGCCATACCTACACGACCGTGCTGGCGGACACCCTTTCGCGCTACCACCGCGCCTGCGGTGAGAAGACCTTCTTCCTCACCGGCTGCGACATGCACGGCGAGAAGGTGCTCGAGGCCGCACGCCGCCGGGGCAGCTCCCCGGGCGAAGTCGCCGATCACTACGCGAGCCGCTTCCGCTCCACCTGGGACGAGCTCGGGATCGCCTACTCCCGCTTCATCCGCACCACCGATCCCGACCACGTCCGTGGCGTCCAGGCAATCCTCTCGCGGCTCCACCGCGAGGAACAGATCAGCTTCCAGGAGTACGCAGGCGACTACTGCGTCGGCTGCGAACGCTTCCTCACCGAGCGCGACCTGCGGGACGGCCTGTGCCGGGACCACGAGCGCGCGCCCGAGAAGCGCCGCGAGGCCAACTACTTCTTCCGGATGAGCGCGCACTTCGCATGGCTCGAAGCCTTCATTCGCGAGCACCCGGACTTCATCCAGCCGGAGTCCTACCGCAACGAGGTGCTCGGCATGCTGCGCGAGGAGTCGGGACTCGGCGACCTGTGCATCTCGCGCCCGAAGACGCGGCTCGACTGGGGGATCGAGCTCCCCTTCGATCGCGACTATGTCTGCTACGTGTGGTTCGACGCGCTGATCAACTATCTCACCGGAATTGGCTACCCCGATGCGCCGGATTTCGCGGAGTACTGGGCCTCCTGCGAGCACCTCGTCGCGAAGGACATCCTGAAGCCGCATGCGGTCTTCTGGCCGATCATGCTGCGCGCGATCGGCCTCGAGCCGATGCGGAGGCTCAACGTCCACGGCTACTGGAACGTCGACGATCGCAAGGTCTCGAAGAGCCTCGGCAACATGATCTCGCCGCTCGCGATGCGCGATCGCTACGGCTTCGAGCCCTTCCGCTACTTCCTGCTGCGCGAGATGTCCTTCGGCCACGACGCAGGCTTCACCGAGGCGGGCATGGTCGCGCGGATCAATGCGGACCTCGCCAACAACCTCGGAAACCTCGTCTCCCGCACACTCCAGCTGACGGCGCGCTACGCCGAGGGGCGCATCCCCGAGGCCGGCGCGCCGGGTGGACCGGAGGAAGAGCTGCGCGTCGTCGCGCAGTCTGCGCCGGCGGAAATCGACGCCGCGCTTCGGCGCACCGATCCGCGCAAGGCCCTCGAGGCGCTCTTCCGCATCGTCGATGCGGCGAATGGCTACCTCGAGAAACGCGAGCCGTGGCGGGCCGCGAAGGATCCCGCGCGCGCCGCGGAGCTTCCCACGACCCTCGCCACCGCCTGCGAGGCGCTGCGCATCGTGTCGGTGTGGCTCGCGCCCTTCCTGCCGGCCGCGTCGGCGGAGATCCAGGCGCGGATGCAGCTGCTGCCGGGCGAGGGGGGCCTGCTCCCCGACGCCGTCCGTTGGGGTGCCGTTTCGCTCGCGGGCCGCAGCGCGACGGCCGGCCCCCCGCTCTTCCCACGCGTCGAAGCGCCGGAGGGGGACGCGTAGCATGTGGCTCGACAGCCACTGCCACGTGAGCGCCAGCGAGTTCGATGCGGATCGTGAGGCGGTCCTCGCGCGCGCGTTCGGCGGCGGACTCGTCGGCCTCGTCGCGATCGGCTCCGGATACGGCGTCGCCGGCAACGCAGGGGCCCTCGCGCTGGCCGATGCCGACCCGCGGATCTTTGCGACCGTCGGCGTTCACCCGCACGAGGCGGCGGAGCTCGACGCGGCCGGGCGCGAGCTGCTGGCCGGCTGGCTCGCACACCCGCGCGTGGTCGCCGTGGGCGAGTGCGGACTCGACTACCACTACCTGCGTTCGCCGCGCGAGGTGCAGCGCGAAGTGCTGGCCGAGCAGCTCGGGATGGCCCGCGAGCGCCGGCTCCCGGTATCGCTGCACGTGCGCGGCGACCATCCCGACGCCTTCGTCGAGCTCCTCGATCTCTGGCTCGCGGTCGGCGGCGGAGAGCTCGAGGGCGTGCTGCACTGCTACACGGGCACCCTCGCGTTCGCGAAGCGGGCGCTCGACGCACGCCTCTACGTCTCCTTCTCGGGCATCCTGACCTTCAAGCGCGACCGCGGCCTGCGAGAGGTCGCCCGCGCGCTGCCGCTCGAGCGGATCCTGGTCGAGACGGACGCCCCGCTGCTCGCGCCCGAGGGCCTGCGCGGGCGCCGGAACGAGCCGCTGCACGTTGCGCGCGTGGGCAGCGTGCTCGCCGAGCTGCACGGTCTCCCGGTCGACGAGGTCGCCCACGCGACGAC
>CAYPSI010000327.1:0-4737 GCA_964413375.1 uncultured Spirochaetales bacterium
CCGGTGAACCTCGAGCGGCCGATGAAGGCCGACGGGCGCTTCGACGGCCACGTCGTGCAGGGGCACGTGGACGGCGTGGGGCGTGTCCTCGAGCTGCGGAGCCTCGGCGAATCGGCCGAGATCCGGATCGAGGCGCCACCCGAGCTCCAGCGCTACCTCGTCGAGAAGGGCTCCGTCTCGGTCGACGGGATCTCGCTGACGGTCTACGGGATCGTGGACGGCGCCTTCTCGGTCGCGCTGATCCCCTATACTCTCCAGGTGACGAACCTGCGGGACGCCCGGCCGGGCAGCCTCGTCAACCTCGAGGCCGACGTGATCGCCAAGTACGTCGAGCGCCTGCTCGCGGCCCGCGGGCTCTGACCTAGGGCGGCAGACCCACACGCCGTACCACTTCGGAGAATCGCTTGTCCCCTCGAAGTGGATCGAAGAGCGGCTCGATCTTGATGTAGACGAGCGCCGAGGAGCGCTCGGCGTAGGCCTTCTCCAGCCACTGCATCGCGCGGTCCTTGTCTCCGAGAGCTGCATAGCCCCAGGCGAGGTCGTGGGGGGCGACGTAGCGACCCGGGCGATCTTCGGCGAGGTCCTCGAGCTCCCGCAGTGCCTCGGCGCGCCTGCCCGCGAGGGCGTGGACTCGGGCGAGCGCCCCCTGCACGCGGCTCGTGCCGGCGAACACGTCCGCGACCGATTGGAACTCGCGCTCGGCGTCGGGGTAGAGGCGTTTCTGCTCGTACGCGTCGCCGAGGCGCAAGTGCGCGTTCGGGAAACGCGGATTGAGCTCGAGGGCACGCTCGAGCTGACCGATCGCGAGGTCGGGTTCGCGTGCCAGGCGGTAATGCTCGCCGAGATGCGTGCTCATCATGGGCGAGAGCGGATCCTGCTCGACGGCGCGCTCGGCCTCGGCGAGCGACTCGTCGAAGCGTCCGAGCGCCAGGAGAAGGTGCGAGTACTCGTGGCGGGCGTTGCCGTCCGCGGGATTGAGCTCCAGCGCGCGCTTGAACTCGTGCTCGGCCGAGGCCCAGTCCCAGTCGTGGTAGAACCGCACAATGCCCAGGGAGCTGTGGGCCTCGCCCAGGGATGGATCGAGCTCGAGGGACTTCATGGCCGCCTCGCGAGCGAGCGGGAACATCGCGGGGGTCGCATACTGATTGTAGCCACCCAGGGTGCTGTAGGCGTCGGCCAGGCCCGAGTAGGCGAGGGCATAGGCGGGATCGCGGCCGATCGCCTGCCGGAAGTAGTCGATGCCCTTCTGCAAGTCGTCCCGGGTCCGCTGGTTCCAGAAGTACCGCCCCTTCATGTACAGCCGGTAGGCCTCGACGTTGTCCGTGGGGCGCCGGGCGAGCTGCTTCTTCTCCTCGCCGCTCAGCTTGTGCCGCAGGTTCTCCGAGATCTCGCGCACGATGTCCTCCTGGGTGGCGAGGAGATCGGACGGCTTGCGGTTGTACTGGACGCCCCAGAGGTGGGAGTTCTCGACCGCGTCGACAAGCTCGGCGCTCACGGACAGGCTGGAGCCGCGCTCCGAGATGCGGCCCATCAGCACGGCGCGCACCTTGAGCTGCTGCGCGACCGCTTCGGGCGTCACGTCTTTGCCCTTGTACCGGAACACGGAGCTGCGGGCGATCACCTTGAGGTTGGAGAGCTGCGAGACGCTGTTGATCAGGCTCTCGGTCAGGCCATCGCTCAGGTAGTCCAGCCCCGGGTCGCCGCTGGCGTTCACGAAGGGCAGGATGGCGAGGGAGTCGATCGGCCCCCGACGTGGAGCGAGACGCGGCAGGAGCCACGCCGCCGCGGCCGCCGCGACCAGGCCGAGCGCGATTCCGACGAGGGGCCAGCGCCGCCGGCGGACGCCAGTGGCCAGCGTGGCCCCGCCCGAGCTCGGCTGTCGCTCCAGCTCCTCGCGCAGATCCCGGGCGAGGTCGAGGCTGGACGCGTACCGGCGCGAGGGGGCCTTGGCCAGGCAGCGTTCGACGATCCTCGCCAGGCCGGGCGGCGTCTGCGGATTGAGCGAGCCCAGCGACGCAGGCTCCTCGCGCAGGATCGCCGTGATCGTCTCCGCCGGGGTGCGACGCTGGAACGGCCCGCGGCCCGTCGCGAGCTCGTAGAGGATGGTGCCGAGCGCGAACTGGTCGGAGCGGAAGTCCACCGCGTCGCCGCCCGCCTGCTCCGGAGACATGTAGCCCACGGTGCCCACCACCGTCCCCGGCTCGGTGAGGCGCTCCAGGGTCGCTTGTTCGTCGGAGGCCGACGGCGACGTTGCCGGGTCCAGCCTGGCGAGCCCAAAGTCGAGGATCTTCACCAGGCCGTCTCCCGTCAGCATCACGTTTTCGGGCTTCAGGTCTCGATGCACCATGCCCGCCGCGTGGGCCTTGGCCAGGCCGTCGGCGACCTGAACGCCCACCTCCAGGAGCCGACGGGTTGCGAGAGGTCCCGAGGCCAGCAGCGAGCGGAGCGTGCGGCCCTCGGCCAGCTCCATGACGATGAACGACGTGCCGCCGCTCTCGCCGACGTCGTGGATGGTGATGATGTTCGGGTGGCTGAGCGCCGAGGCGATCCGGGCCTCCTGCTGGAAGCGCGCGAGACGCTGGCGGTCCGAGGCGACCTCGTCCGGGAGTACCTTCAAGGCGACCTCCCGGCCGAGACGCGTGTCTCGGGCGCGGTAGACCTCGCCCATGCCGCCGGCGCCGAGGGTGCCCAGCACCTCGTAGGGACCCAGGCGCGCGCCTCGTGGGAGGGCCATGAGTGGAGTTGACGGATTATAGCCGGGTGCTCATCCCCTATACTGAAGCTGGAGCGTCCTCCCCGATGCCGTCCACGATTCCCGAGGCCCTCGAAGACTTTCGCGCTGGCCGCATGCTCGTCGTCGTGGACGACGAGGACCGCGAGAACGAGGGCGACCTCACGATCGCGGCCGAGAAGGTGACGCCGGAAGCGATCAACTTCATGGCGCGCTACGGGCGCGGCCTCGTCTGCCTGCCGATGACCGGCGAAAGGCTCGACGAGCTGCGCATCCCGCTGATGGTGCGCGACGAGCAGAACAACGCGCGCTTCGGGACGGCGTTCTGCGTGCCGATCGAGGCGCGCAAGGGCGTCACCACGGGCATCTCGGCGGCCGACCGCGCGCGCACGGTGCTCGCGGCCATCGACCCGAAGACCGAGCCCCAGGACCTCGCACGCCCGGGCCACATGTTCCCGCTGCGCGCGCAGCCCGGCGGAGTGCTGACGCGCGCCGGCCAGACCGAGGCCGCTGTGGACCTGGCGCGCCTCGCCGGTCTCTACCCGGCGGGCGTCATCTGCGAGGTGATGAACGAGGACGGGACGATGGCGCGCGCGCCGCAGCTGCTGGCCTTCTGCCGCGAGCACGGCATCCGCATGATCACGATCCGTGACCTGATCCGCTACCGGATGCAGACGGAGCGGCTGGTGCGCAAGATCGCCGAGGCCAACCTGCCCACCTCCTACGGCGGCTTCCGCGTCCACGCCTTCGAGAGCCTGATCGACGGCCAGCATCACGTGGCGCTGGTGATGGGCGAGGTGCGCACGCCCGAGCCGGTGCTGGTGCGCGTGCACTCGCAGTGCCTGACCGGCGACATCTTCGCCTCGACACGCTGCGACTGCGGCGGGCAGCTGCACACGGCGCTCGAGATCATCTCGGAAGCGGGTCGGGGTGTCCTGCTGTACCTGCGCCAGGAAGGGCGGGGGATCGGTCTCGTGCACAAGATCATGGCCTACGAGTTGCAGGACCAGGGCAAGGACATGGTCGAGGCCAACGAGGCGCTCGGCTTCAAGGCCGACCAGCGCGACTACGGGACCGGCGCCCAGATCCTGGTCGAGCTCGGGGTCCAGAACCTGCGGCTGATGACCAACAACCCGCGCAAGTTCGTCGGCCTCGAAGGCTACGGCCTCACGATCTCCGAGCGTGTCCCAATCGAGATCGCCCCCTCCGACGCCAGCCGCCGATACCTGAAAACCAAGAAGGAAAAGCTCGGACACCTGCTGCGGCGCGTGTAGCAGCTGCGGCTACTGCAACCCAGGGGTGCTCGAGGGGGCGGAGCCCCCTCGTCCCAAAGAACGCAGGCCCATCGTCCCCCCCCTTCGAAGATCCCCCTTGAGGAGCTATCCGGCCCGCACAACCCAGGGGTGCTCGAGGGGCGGAGCCCCTCGTCCCAAAGAACGCAGTCGGATCGCCCCCCTTCGAGGATCCCCCTTGAGGAGCAGCAGGCCGCCAGGCCGCGACAACAACCCATAGGTCAACAGGCCACACGGGGAGCTCGAGGGGGCGGAGCCCCCTCGTCTCAAAGAACGCAGTCGGATCGTGTCCCCGCGAGGATCCCCCTATGGGAGCAACAGCCACAACGGAAGGCCAGACCGGTTGGACTGCCCAACCTGGGGGGCATCCCACCCCCCAGACCCCCGGGGCGTCCCCGTGCGTCCCCAAGCCCCCTCGTGGGCCTCTAGTTTGACGTCCCTCGTTTGGCCCTATAAGATCAAGTTTTGCTTAGGCTTGGCCGAAGGCTGGCCGAGGGGTGGAACGGCGTGTTCGAGGCGCTCAGCGAGAGGCTCCAGGGGGTCTTCAGGACCCTGCGCGGGCAGGGTGTCCTCAGCGAGTCCCAGGTGGACGAAGCGCTTCGCGAGGTCCGGCTCGCGCTCCTCGAAGCCGACGTCCACTTCCGGATCACCAAGGAGCTCGTCGCGCGCGTGCGCGTGCGTGCCGTGGGCCAGGATGTGCTGAAGAGCCTCAGC
>CAYPSI010000328.1:0-37027 GCA_964413375.1 uncultured Spirochaetales bacterium
GCCGGCCTCATTCTCCGTCGGACACAGCTCTCGATTCTCTGCGCGAGTGCGAGCCCCGAACGCAAGTCGTAGTTGCGCATAATTGTGCCCAAGGTGTGCCTCGTGCTAGTGTGATGCCAAGGCGCAAGTTCCTGGAATCGCGGATGTTTCTTGGTCTCGCAACCCCGAAGTGCATGATCGGAGACCTCGGGGTGGTGGTGGGTGGGGAAGGCTGAGAAGCACTCGAAGCTGCCAGGCCGTGTGCTCTCCCTGCTCGTCCCGACCAGGGCGCGCGGCCCGCCTCCTTTGGCGCCTCGCGGCAGAGGAGCCGCGCGGGTGTGGTGTATGATCGCGTCGGCATGGCGCGGCCGCGCTCGTCCCTGCTGCTCTTCTTCTGCGCCCTGAGCGTCGGTCTACACCTCCGATCCTTCGTGGTCCCACACCAGGCCGGGGACGAGGTCGTCTATCGGACCCTCGCGGGGGAGATGGGCTGGGATCTGTCCCACTACACGACGATGGATCGGGCCCCGGTGAACGAGCACCCCTGGCCGCTCTACCGATCTCCCCTCTTCGTGCATCCGCCCCTGCTGCCGCTCGTTCTCAAGCTGGGCAACGCGTTGGGAGATGCCACTGCGGGTGGTCTCGCCGTCATGACTGCCTCCACCTGCCTGCTACTCGCCTTCGTCTCGCGGACCCTCCGGTCCTTCGACACGAGTGAGACGGTGACCGGCTGGGCTCTGGCCCTGATCACGCTGTGCCCCGTGTTGCTCGTGACGACCATGAGGCTCTTCACGGACGGACTCCTGGCCATCTATCTCTTCTGCGGGATCTCGCTCGCCGTCGAGTCGTTCCGGGACGGGTCCTCGCGCAAGATGCTTCTGGCGAGTCTTCTCCTGGTCGTAGGATTCAATACCAGGTACACGGCACTCGTCGCGCTGCCGATCGTGCCCGCTCTTCAGGCCTTCCATCTCCATGAGAAGGGCCGACGCGACGGGCTGCTGCAGGCGATCCGAGACGCCAGGAACTGGCGGCTCTTCGTGGTCCTGCTGGTGCCCGTGCTCCTCTTCGGCTTGCAGCACCACTACCGCTTCTTCCTGCAGTATGGAACGCTGTCTCCGGCCCTGCTGGTGACGCCCGATGCGGGCGCGAAGCTGAGCCCCTGGGTCCAGAGCGTGTACGCGCGGACGCACCTGCACATGCTGTGGTACCTCCTCGCGATCTGCCCCCTGCTCCTGATCGCGGCGTCGAGACGATTCCATCTGACGACCCTCAGGATCCTGCGCGATCGTCGCTGGGAGTGCGTCTACGTCCTGATCTTCGTCTATCTCTTCGGTGTCCTGTTCGCCCTCCAGCACCGCGAGGAGCGCTACCTGGCCCCTGCTTTCCCGTTTCTCTACGTCTCGATCGCCCTGACCTGGAGATACCACGACGTGGCATGGAGAAGGAGGGTCGCTTACCTGATGGTGCTCTCCCTGGTCCTCATGGTCACGACCGGTTACGAGAACACCATCGCGCATCCCACGAACGCCAAGATCGTCCCGTCGTTGATCGGATACCTGCCCGTCCTCGCGAGATTCTATCTGTGAAGGCGGGCCGCCGGGCCCTCAGCGACCTGTGGAACGGCGCGCCCGCCTTTCGCTTCCCCGCGGCGGTGATGCAGGGCAGCCGCGACGGCAGGGGTCGCGACGGGGCGAGCGCCGAGTGGGGCAGCCACCGGGCGCGCGGGACACGTCGTCGAATGGCACGGCAGGGCAGCTCAGTGTCCGCCGGCCCGGGCGGGTATGCTCTGGCGTCGAGAAGGAGCCCATGCGCCATCGTCCTACCTGCGTCCTGCTGCTCGCCTGGTTCACCGTGGGATGTGCGGGGGTCCAGGCCCGATCGGACTTCGACTCCAACGCCCGTTTCGACACCTACCGCAGCTTCGCCTGGCTCAGTGAGGAGCCGGGGACGCTGCCGGGCGGGGCCGGGACCGAGGACCTCGACCCGCTGCTTGCGCGACGCATCCACGAATCGATCGAGAGCCACCTCGAAGCCCAGGGCTACCGCATGCTGGACGATCTGGCGGCGGCCGACTTCGTAGTTTCATTCAGCGTGGGCAGGCGGGAGAAGATCCAGATCCAGTCGAGTCCGACGCTGGGCGGCGGCTACTACGGCTACGGCGGCTGGTACGCGGGCACCAGCATCTCGGCGACCTCGTACACGGAGGGCACCCTCGCCATCGACATCTTCGACGGCAGGAGCCACCTGGCCGTCTGGCACGGATGGGCGTCGAAGCGCGTCAACCAGAGCACGGACCGGGCCGCCCTGGTCGAGGAGGTGGTGAGCGCGATCCTGGCGAAGTTCCCGCCGCCGCGCTAGTTCGCTCGCCTTTGGCTCGCTGGGCCGGTGCTTCCGGGTGACGGCATCTCTCTCAGATCGGTGTCGGCTACCGGTGATGTGCACGGCTGTGCGCGGGACAGGCGATTGACGTACGTCTTGGAATCGCTCCCGCGCGGGATGCGATCGCATCGTCGGGTTGCGTTCGGCGGTGCCGCACACCAGGTGTTGCGGCACGAATCGGACCCTCTGGAAGCGACACGGCAGGGGCCGCATAGGGGCCGCCGGACCGTCGTCGGTGCCGCGATGTGCCGCGCGCTGCAGGCGCCTGCAGAGCCGCCGCCGCAAGGTCGCATCAT
This sequence comes from uncultured Spirochaetales bacterium, assembly GCA_964413375.1. GTDB lineage: Bacteria > Myxococcota_A > UBA9160 > UBA9160 > SMWR01 > CAZUYC01. The sequence goes on from CAYPSI010000328.1 coordinate 2,655, forward strand.
TCCTCGCCGTCTGGACGAGGTGCATGATCGGGGACCTGGGAGTGGTAGGCGAGGACGAGATGGGGATTGGGCTCGACGGGGGATAGGATTGCGAGGGAGGATCCCGATGAAGGCCATCTGGAAGGGACGGGTGCTCGCGGAGAGCGAGCGGACCCGGATCGTCGAGGGCAACCACTACTTCCCGCCGGAAGGGCTGCGGGGGGAGTGCTTCGAGGACAGCGAGACCCACACCACCTGCTCGTGGAAGGGGATCGCCAGCTACAAGACCGTCGTGGTGGACGGCGAACGCAACCGCGATGCCTGCTGGACCTACCCGGAGCCGAAGCCCGCCGCCGCGGAGATCCGCGGTTGGTACGCATTCTGGCGCGGCGTCGAGGTCGTCGACTGAGACGGAGAGGGCCGGCGACCGCTAGCCGGGGCCGTCGCTCGGCGGCAGGCTGCGGGCCACTCTCTCCACGTCTTCGCGGATGCGGGCGGGGTCGATGCCGTCGAGTCCGATGCTGCGGCCAACGATGCGGCCCTCGCCGTCGATCACGAAGCTGACGACCAGGTGCGCGATGGTGCCGTCCGGCTGACGCGCCGAGCCGACCCCGTAGGACCGGATCACCGCATCGACCTGGTCGGAAGGCCCGGTGAGGAAGGACCAGTTCGAGAGCTCCGCTCCGCGCTTGCGCGCGTATTCGCGAAGGGCCGTCGGCGTGTCGCGCACCGGGTCGAGGGAGATCGAGACGAAGTGCACCCGCGCTCGCAGCGCCGGGTCGAGCTCTTTCTGTACGCTCACAAGCACGCCCGTCAGGATCGGACAGGGACCCGGGCAGCTCGTGTAGATGAAGTCGAGCAGCACCACCTTGCCGCGCAGCTCCTCGAGCGACAGCGCGCTCGAGTTCTGGTCGATCAGCCGAAAGGCCGGCGCGAGCTCCTGCTCCGCCGCCGCGTCGGAGAGCTTCGGACTGTCGGGAGAGGTCGCCACGCCGGCCTCGATCAGCGCAGCCGACACTACCCGGTAGGAGCGGCCGTCGAAGACGACCTCGAAGTGGATGGCCTGCCCGGGCGAGAGCTGGGCCAGCAGCTTCGCGTCCGGGACATCGAAGTTCATCGTCATCGCGGGCATCAGGCCCGGAATGTCTTCGTGTGCGATCACGACCTGGCCATACTCGAGGTTCACGCCCTGCACCACGCCATGGGCGGCATGGCTCTCGGGTTCGCGGCTACAGCTCGCAAGGGCCGCCAGCAGCAGGCCTGCTGCGGCCGAGACGAGGAAGCCATGCGTGTGGCGAGCCATCCGCAGCATCGGGCGGGAGGCTAGCGTTGCACAAGTCGCGCGCGACCCCTTCGACGGCGCCTCGTGATCTGCCGAACAGGATGCCGGTCTCAGGGTATGCTAACGGGACTCGAGGAGGCTTCCGATGGAGACCCGACAGCTCGGACGCACGGGCCTGCGCGTGCCGGTGCTCTGCCTCGGCACGATGACCTTCGGCCTGCAGTGCGATCGCGCGACGAGCTTCGCGATCCTCGACGCGGCGGTGGAGGGCGGCATCAGCTTCCTCGACACGGCCGACGTCTACCCGCTCGGCGGAAGCGCCGCGACGGTGGGCCGGACCGAGGATCTCCTGGGCGAGTGGATGGCAGAACGCCGCAACCGGGACGCGCTCCTGCTCGCGAGCAAGTGCATGGGGCCGATGGGCGCGGGGCCGAACGACTGGGGTCTCTCGCGCCTGCACGTGCAGCGGGCGGTCGAGGCGAGCTTGCGCCGGCTGCGCACCGATGTGATCGACCTGTATCAGACGCACTTCTTCGACCCGCGCACACCGATCGACGAGAGCCTGCGCGCGCTGGAGGATCTGCAACGCGCCGGGAAGATCCGCTACGCGGGCTGCTCCAACTATCCCGCCTGGCGGCTCTCCGAGGCGCTGGCCGCGGCCGAGCGGCTCGGCGCCGAGGGTTACGTCTCGGTGCAGCCGCGCTACAACCTTCTCTACCGCGAGATCGAGACGGAGCTCCTTCCGCTGTGCCGCGCGCGCGGCCTCGGCGTGATTCCCTACAACCCGCTCGCGGGGGGGTTCCTCTCGGGCAAGCACGCACCCAGCGGAGATCCGACCGCTGGCACGCGCTTCACGCTCGGCAGCGCCGCGGAGATCTACCAGCGCCGCTACTGGCAGGAGGCGCAGTTCCGCGCGGTCGAGCGCCTGAAGAAGGAGGTCGAGGCGCGCGGCCAGGATCTCGTCTCCGTTGCGCTCAAGTGGGTGCTCGACCAGCCGGGCATCTCCTCCGCCATCATCGGCGCGAGCCGTCCCTCGCAGCTCGCGGCGAACCTCTCGGCTCCGAAGCTCGCGATCGACGAGGAGCTCGCCCGCGCGCTCGACGAAGCGTGGTGGAGCCTGCCGCGTCGGCCGGTCGACGAGGGCTACCGCTAGGCTTCCCTCCGAAGCCGAAGCTCCGGATGACGGGCGGCGATCATGTCGCGCAGGCCCTGCCGCCACGCGATCTTGCAGGGTCCGAGGAGCTTCTGGCGCTCGCTGTTGTCGAGGCGATAGTGATGGATCGCCTCGGGGCTCTGCTCGAAGCGCACCGCGAGACCGGTGAGCTCCCCCATGGTGCGACAGTAGTCCTCGACCTCGACCGCGTCGTCTCCGGACCAGTTGAGGATGCGCGCCGGAACCGTCGCAACCTCGAGAAGGCCCGGGATCTGGGCGTCGATGTCGCGCTCGTCGATCGGGTTGCAGACGGATGCGCGCCCCTGCTGCACCACCACCGGCTGCCCGGCGACGATCGCGTCGAGCTGATACGCAGGAAGCCCCCCGTTCGGACCGTAGGAGACGTTCATGCGCGCAATCGTGGTCGGGATCTCGAACTCGCGGCAGGCGAAGCGGGCCACCCCCTCCTCGGCGATCTTCGAGACCGCGTAGGTGGGGGAGTAGGGCTGGACCGTCACGCCGAGCGGATCGCTCTCGCGCAGCGCATGCTGCGGGTCCGCGGGCGAGGCGTAGACGCCGCAGGTCGAGACGACGAGGAAGGCCTTCGCCTTGCGGAAGCGGCTCATCAGGAGACCCGTACCCTCGGCGTTCACGCGCAGCGCGTGGTCGTAGTCGAAGCCGGGCTGCTGGAGGACGGCGAGATGGAGCACGTAGTCGAAGTGCTCCGGTAGCTGCTTCCAGTCGGGCGCGGCTAGATCCACGGTGGCCGCCCGCACGCCCGTCTTCTCGACGCGCTCCCGCGAGCCTGCCTGGCTGAAGCGCGCGATTCCCCATACCTCGTTGCTTCGCGCGAGATCGCGCGCCAGCGGAAATGCGATCTGTCCCGCCGGACCCGTCACCAGGATGCGCTTGCCGCGCAGCTCCGCCATCGAGCTTCCTCCCGCGCGCGAGCGCGCGCCGTGCATCAGGCCTCGCAGCGCCGATTGAACTGAGCGACGAACCACTTCGGCGTCTTCCGCGGCCGCGAGGAGGTCCGCAAGTGGATGGTGAGCTGCCCGAACTCCCTGCCGACGACGTCTCCTGGTGGGTTCCCCCGGGCTCGCCGCTGGGTGGCACGCGCGTGATCGAAGGCGCCGGCGCGCTTCGCGGCGGCGGCTCGACGGCGCGTCAGGCGCCCCCGCACAGGACGTCGTTCGCGTGCATCGTGTCCATGTACTCGCGCCACTCGACGATCTTGCCGTCCCGCGCCCGCATCAGGAAGTGGTAGGTGTTGGCGTAGTCCCGTCCGCTCGAGTGGGTTCCCTTCGACACGGCCTCGATCGCCACGCGGTCATCCTCGGCCGTGATCCCCGTGATCGTGATCTTGAGCCCCTTCGGGAAGAGCTCGAGCACGCGACGCGACGCCATCGCAACCTGGTCCTTGGTGAAGGTCCCCGAGATCGGCATCGTGCCGATCGTCCACACCGTTCCGTCGTCCGCGAAGGAGCGCTGGATGGTGTCGATGTCGCCCTTGCTGATGGCGTCGATGAAGCGTCGGGCGAGCTCCTTGTTCTCCGCGGTCCCCATTTGAGGGCTCCTCCTCTTCGCCAGGATACCACGATCGGCTCGCGCTAGAGTGCGGCCCGGAGACGGAGGGCTCCCGATGGTGCGCGGTAGCTGTCTGACGCGCCGAATCCGCCCCGCCCCTGATGCGAGGAGAGCCACGTGAGGATCGGCGCGATCTTTCCCACCACCGAGATCGGCACGGACCCGGGCGCGATCCGCGACTGGGCACAGGCGGCCGAGGGCCTCGGCATGACGCACGTGATCACCTACGACCACGTGCTCGGCGCCGTGCACGCAGGCCGCGAGCCCAGGCTCACGGGTCCCTACACGGAGCACGACGCCTTCCATGAGCCCTTCGTGCTCTTCGCGTGGCTCGCGGCGCATACGCGCTCGCTCGAGTTCGCAACGGGCGTGCTGATCCTCCCGCAGCGGCAGACGGTCCTCGTCGCGAAGCAGGCGGTCGAGCTCGACCTGCTCTCGGGCGGGCGGCTGCGGCTCGGCATCGGCACCGGATGGAATCACGTCGAGTACGAGGCGCTCGGCATTCCCTGGGCGCGTCGCGGGGCGCGCATCGAGGAGCAGGTCGAGCTGCTCCGCCGCTTGTGGCGCGAGCCGGTGATCGACTTCCGCGGCGAGCACCACCGCGTGGACCGCGCGGGCATCCTGCCGCTCCCGAAGCGCCCGATCCCGATCTGGTTCGGGGGCTTCGTGCCCGCGGTCTTCGAACGCGCCGCGCGTACCGGCGACGGCTTCCAGTTCGGCTCTTCCGGAGCGGGCGTGCGCGCGCACTGGGAGCAGGTGAAGGCGGCCCTCGCGAGCGCGGGTCGGCCCCTGGCTGGCTTCGGAGCCGAGGCGACGGTCGACTACAGCGCCGGGCCCGATCGCTGGCGCGAAGAGCTCGACGCGTGGCAGGCCGTCGGCGGCACGCACTTCTCGCTCCGCGCGATGGACACCGCCGCGGAGCTCGTCGGTGCAAAGCGGGTCGGCTACCGCGGCCCGCGCGACTACGTGAAGGCACTCGAGGAGTTCGCCGCGGTGGTCCGCTAGGCAAGCAAAGCGCGCAGCGAGGCGTAGCCGAGCGGAGACCGGAGCCCATGCCCGACTTCGAGCGCTGGATCGAGCCCTACTTCCGGGATTCCACCCTCTGGCCCGTACTGGCGGTGGCGGTCGCGATCGCGGTCACATTCGTGGCGTCGATCCTCGTTCTCGCCGTGGCGGATCGAAACGTCGCGGCGATGGCGGCGTTGCTCGCACTCGGCTGGATGAGCGTGGACGCGACCTTGCGCGAGTTCCGCTCCCGCCGGCGGGTGGGGCTCGTGGCAGCTGCGATCTTCGCCCTCTGGGCGCTCGGCGGAGCCGCGGCCGTCGCCGCGCGCTGGAGTGGCGTTCTCTAACAGGACGTCGAGAACGGTCTCTCAGAGACGGAGGCTCGGGACGGAGCAAGGCCCGCGCAGCTCGGAAGAGCTGCAGAGGAAGCGCTGCGCGGGGAGCGCGGACCGGCTGCGAAGCCGGCTTTCGGCAGGTCGACCGGGACGGGAGGATCTGGCCTCCCGTCCCGATCGGCGAAACGGATTCGGTCTAGTAGCGGTCGCGGCCGCCGCCGCCGCCGCCACCACCGCCGCCACCACCGCGGCGGAAGCCACCGCCGCCACCACCGCCGCCGCCGCCACCACCACCACCGCCGCCACCGCGACGGTCCTGGGCCTCGTTCACCCGGATGCTCCGGCCCCCGAGGTCGCTCCCGTCGAGGGCGCGAATCGCCGACTCGGCGGTGGTCGCGTCCTCCATTTCCACGAAAGCGAAGCCGCGCGGGCGGCCGGTCTCGCGATCCATGATCACGTTGACCGATGCCACCGGCCCGTGTCGCTCGAAGACCGAGCGCAGCTCGGACTCCGACGTGGTGAAGGGGAGATTTCCAACGTACAACTTCTTGCTCAACTCAAGGTCCTCGTCGCGTGCCCGCACTTGGGCGGGTGCGACCGGCGCCGAACGCCGCAGCGGAACATCCGTCTGCGAAGCACGGCTTCATGGTTCTAGACGCGCCCCCGCAGCGTGATGCTACAGAGACGTGTGTCAAAGGCATAGTCGATGGGAATCAGGGACAGGCGGGTGATATGCCGAACTCCGAGAACCGATCGGATAGCCCTCGCGCGGTGGATAGCACAGGCGCAAGGGCCCGCCAGTTGCCCAGCGACGCCGCTTCCCCGAAGGGATCCGACTGGACTGGACTCTCCCGGGGGGATCCCGATCCGCATCCCCGAGGGTAGATAGACCCTTTAACACCCGGGAGGGGAGGCCTACACCAGGTGCGCAAGGGCCCCGGAGCGCGAGGCGGATCAGACCCCGAACGACGCGCGCTTCGAGGCAAGCGACCGAGGCGCGTTCTCCGCGAGGACATCCGCGTCGAAGTCGCCCTCGATCCCGCCCTGCCCGACCGGGAGGTGGGGGTACTTGCGGCGCCAGGTCTCGCGCATCCGCTCGAGCGGTACGTCGGCGAACTCCCCGCGCTCGCGGACGTATTCCATGTGCCTTCGCCCCTCGCGGTCGTAGGGGTGATAGAGCGAGTCGCTCTTCCCATCCCAGTCGAGCGGCAGCAGGCCGAACTTCTCGCAGAGCTCGCGGTTGAAGGCCGGCGTCGCCTTGACCCAGCTCCCCTCGAGCCAGATCGAGCTGTAGCCGTGCCAGTAGAAGACCTCCGTCTTCATCCTCTCGCGCATGCGGTCCGTCGACAGATGATTGCGCACGTCGGCGAAGCCCACGCGCGCCGGGATCCCGCGCGCGCGGCAGCAGGCCGTGAGCAGCGCCGCCTTGGAGACGCACCAGCCGCGTCGCGCCTCGAGTGCACACGAGGCCCGCACCGCCTCGACCGTCGTGATCACGCCGTAGGGGTCGTAGCGAAGATCGTCACGCACTGCGTAGAAGAGGTTGACGGCCGTCGCCGTCGGGTCTGCGCCCGGATCGACGTGCCGCGCGGCATAGGCGGCGACGGCGTGGTGATCCGCATCCAGGATCGACGTCGGAGCGAGGTACTCGGCGAGAGGCTCGTTCATCCGGCCAGCGCCTCCGCGGTCGAGAAGCCTTTGCAGCCGGCAGCGTCCGCCTGGATCGTGGCCACCAGAGCGCCCCCTCTTTTGTCGGGACTCTAGCGAAGGGGAAGAGATGAAACTGCGCCTTCTCGGCGCGAACCGACCGAACACAGTGCGCACTTCGGGGACGCGATCCCGCTGGACGACGTCTGCTCCGGATGACACTTCGAGCGGGGCAAGTGGGCAAATAGACTCCACATTTCCGTGCCCTGCGGGCCCCGCGGAGACGCGCAGATGGCGCGCAGAGCGCGCGGCATGCACGCGTCGCTCCAATGCGATGCGACGGCGACCGGGCCGGCGTCGGCTGCGGCACGTGCCTTGCAAAAAACTGCGTAGCCCCGGGAAGGCCGGATGCTGGCGAGCACACGAGGAGTGAAGCTGATGCTCAAGAGCACGTTCGAGCGACTGGTCCGCGAAGATTCCGGGATGGAAATGGTCGAGTGGGCCATCGTGGGAGTGGTCTTCGCTGTGGCCGCTGCCGCCTTCTGGGGCGATCTCGCCACCAACGTCGATGCCGCCCTCGGCGACATCGAGGCGACCGTCAACCCGGCCACGCCGTAGCCGCTTCCCCGGCTCTTCCGACGCGGGTGGTCGGGCACCCGTCACCCCAACTCGACGGGTAGGCGGCCGCCACCGGTCCGACTGCTCGCGTCGGGGATCCACCGCCCTTCGGCGCCGGCCGTGTACGCTTCCCGTCCTGTCACTCGGAAGCCGAGCGATTGGACGCAGGACCGCGCGCAGCTTCGGCATCGATTCGAGCCCGTCGACTCGGCGGGGCGCTCCCCGTCGGCGCGCTCCTCGGCCTGGCAGCGCTCTCGCTCCTCGCGGCCAACGCGGCCCGCTACCACCCATTCCTTTCCGACGACGCGCTGATCTCGCTGCGCTATGCGCGGCGCCTTCTCGATGGACAGGGGCTCACCTGGACAGAGGGCCGCCCGGTCGAGGGCTACTCGAACCTGCTCTGGATCCTGCTCGTCGCGGCCCTCGGTCGTCTCGGCGTCGACCTGGTCGCGGCCGCGCGCATCCTGGGCTTCGTCGGCGGGGCGCTCGCGATCGCGGCGATCTTTCGGGCATGGCCGGCGCACACCCCGAGGCAGGCGCTCCCCGCAGCGGGTGGAGCGCTCGTGATTGCGCTGTCCGCGCCGATCGGCGTGTGGACCTTCGGCGGGCTCGAGCAGCCTCTCGTCGCTGCCTGCCTCGCCTGGGCTACGGCTCTGTCCTTCCCGCTGCTCGCTGGCGAGCGATCGCCCCGCGCACTGCTCGGGACCTCGCTCTGCCTCGGGCTCCTGTGCCTCTCCCGCCCCGACGGGCCGCTCTTCACCGTCGGCACCGTCCTCGCGATGGCACTCGGAGCGGGGGGGCGGCGGCGGCGCCTGCACACCGCGCTCGCGCTCGTCGTGCTGCCGGCGCTCTGCGTGCTGGGGCAGCAGGTCTTCCGTGTCGCGACCTACGGCGAGTGGATCCCGAACCCGGCACTCGTGAAGCTCGCTCCGTCGGAGCATCACCTGCTGGGTGGCCTGCGCTATCTCGGCGCCGGGCTCCTGTCGCTCTCGCCCTTCTCGCAGCTCGGCCTCGGAATCGCCGTGGCGGGGGCCCTGGGCATCGGATCCCCCCATCCGGCGCGGCGCGCGCGCCTGCGCCTCGTCCTCATCCAGGCGCTGCTGTGGCTGGCGTACGTCGCCGCCGTGGGCGGGGACATCTTCCCGGGCTATCGCCACTTCGTTCCGATCGTCGTGCTGCTCGGCTTCGCCGTGGCCGACGGCCTCGCGTGGCTCGCCCCGCGATCCGGCAGCCGCCGCGCAACGCTCGCCGTCGTCGCCGCACTCGCATCGACACTCGTCGCGTTCGCGCTCGTCCAGGTTCGCAGCCACCAGAGCCAGCGCGCAATCGCCGAGCGCTTCGAGTGGCGGGGCCAGGTCGTGGGTCTCGCGTTCAAGCGTGCCTTCGGCGAAGCCCGACCCCTGGTCGCCGTGACGGCGGCGGGCTGCATCCCCTACTGGTCGGAGCTCCCAGCGCTCGACATGCTAGGCCTGAATGATCACCACCTCGCCCGCCAGCGTCCACCCGACTTCGGCGAGGGACCTCTGGCACACGAGCTGGGCGACGGCGCCTACGTGCTCTCGCGACGGCCCGACCTGATCATCTATCACGTGGGAAGCCTCGCGAGCGACCTGCGTTCGGGTCGCGAGCTCGACGCGATGCCCGAGTATCACGAAGCCTACGCACCCGTTTCTCTGGTGGCGACGCAGCCCTTCGAGCACCGCTTCATCGTCTGGGTGCGCCGCGACAGCGAGAAGGTCGGGATCCGAAGCTCCCCCGAGCGCGTTGCGATTCCGGGGCACCTCCTCGCCGCGCGGGGTGTGGGAGTCGCACGGCTCGACCTGTCGAGCCGCTTCGAGGCGCTGGTCGATCGCCGCCACCGCGCGCTCGTGGAGCGCATCCCGCTCGCGGCCGGCAGCTGGAGGCTCGAGGTCGACGCGACCGGTCCCGTCATCGCCCGGGTGCGAAGCTCGCGGTCCGGCCGCGTGCTCGCGGAGGGGAATCTGCCGCTGGTCTTCGATGTGCGCGAGCCGGCCGGACTCCCGGTCGACCTGATCCTCAGCGCCCCACCAATGACCCAGGCGCGCATCGGCGAGGCCCGCCTCGTCCGGCTGGTCGAGCAAAGCGGCCGCAAGGCGACCGACGCAAGGTCGGCAGCCGCGCAGCGAGTCGCAGGCGAGCGACTTTCAGCGGACCTGTCTTCAGGCCGGGAGGCGCGCCTCCGATGAGCCAGGAGTGCAACATGACTCGGAGGAGAATCGCTCCTGGCACGCGCGCTTCCCCCGCGCACTTGCGTACCTGTGTCTCGCGGCCGCCTGCGTGCGAGCACTCGTCCTCTCCGAGCAGCTCGCGGACAATCCCTTCGCACTGATCCCCTATTCGGACGCCGAGCACTACTGGCGGATGGCCGCGGACTTCGCGACGGGCCGCGGGCTCGGCGAGACGCCCTTCCTCGTGGCGCCGCTCTATCCGGTGCTGCTCGCGCTGCTGCGCGCGCTGGGCGGCGACCTCCCCACTCTCTACGCGCTCCAGACGGGGCTGCACCTCGCCACCGCAGCGCTCGTCGCGCTCGCGGTACGGGAACGTTTCGGTCCTCGAGAAGGCCTCGCCGCGGCGGCTCTCTTTCTCGCTCTCGGAGAGGCTGCGCTCTACCCGGCCCGTGTGCTGTCGGCGACGCTCCAGCTCTTCCTCGCCGCACTCACGTGGTGGGAATGGACGCGGATCGCCTCCACGAGTCGAGCCGGGTCCGACCGGCCCGGCGTCGCAGCCGTCGCGCGCGCGGGGCTCTGGGTGGGACTCCTCGCACTGGCCTTTCCCGCCGCGTTGGCCCTCCTCCCACTGCTCGGGATTTGGATGCTGCGCCGGGCGGGCCCCTGGCGTGCGGCCGTCGCGCTCGCTGCGGGAGGGCTCGCGATCGCTCCGGCAACGCTCGCCAACGCCCTCGCCTCCGGAGAGCTCATCCCGATCTCGGCGCACTCCGGGATCACGCTCGCACAGGGCAACGATCCGACGAGCATCGGCATCTACACCCCGCTGGCCGGGGTGAGCCGCTCGATCCATCGCCAACACCACGACGTGGCGGCTCTCTTCGAACGCGAAAAGGGGAGGGCCGGATCGTGGTCGGAGGTCGACGCCTGGGTTCGCGCGCGTGTCATCGCGTGGTGGCGCGGCGACCCGAAGGCTGCCGCGGCACTGCTCGCGAGCAAGCTCCACTGGACGCTCACGTCGCGCGACTACGACAACGTCGCCAGCTTCGCGCTCGAGCGCGAGCAGGGCCTGGGGCGATGGGCGGCGCTCGCGCCCGTGGAGCTGCCGTGGCTCCTCGGCCTGGCACTCGTCGGCGCCGCGCTCGCGGCCCGCGATCGCCGCGGCATCGCCCCCGAGCTGGCGCTGCTCCTTCCCCCCTTGCTCGTGTGCATCGTCTTCCACTACTCCGGCCGCTACCGCCTGGTCGCCGCGCCGGTGCTCTGCGGCTTCGCCGGGCTCGCGCTCGTGCGCTGGCAGCAGCTCGGCTGGCCGCGCGCAGTGACGCTCGCGATCGCGCTCCTGCCGCTTCCATTGCTCGCCGCCGACGCCGTCACGGGCTTCGGCTCGCTAGATTTCATGCGCGCGGACTTCGCGCGCACACTCGCACGCCAGCACGCGCGCGCCGGCATGCTGAGGGAGGCGCAGGGGGACCCCGGCGCAGCGGAGCGTCACTACCGACACGCGCTCGAAGCGCACGCTGACGACGCGCTTGCCTACCGCGCGCTCTACAACCTCGAGATCACGCGCGGTCGATGGGTCGACGCGCGAGAGACCCTGGGCGCACTCGTGCGGGCCGCCCCGGCCGATGCCGAGGCGCACCTCGCGTCGGCCTGGCTCCTCGCCGGCGTCCCCGATCCCGCGCTGCGTTCGGCCGACGCCGCGCTCGTCCACGTCGGCGAGGCCGAACGCCTGCTCGGCCCCGAGCGCACGGACGTCCTGCTCGCTCGCGCGCTCGCCCTCGCCGAGAGCGGGCGCATCGACGAGGCGATCGCCGCGACCGAGCATGGCGAGACCCTCGCCCGAGCCCGAGGGGAGGACGAGGTTGCGCGCAGCTTCGCGAGCCTTCGCGAGCCCCTGCGCAATGGCCGCGAGATCGCGACGCCGCCCCCGCGCTTGCGGACCGCCTTGCGCTAGCCGCCGTGGGGGCGTACGGCGCGTGTCGCCGCTAGTCTCCGTCCGGTCCCCCAAGCCCTTTCCTCCTCGTGAGGTGATCATGCGAAGAGCCCTTGCGTCGCTCTTTCTGCGCGCGACCGGCTGGCATCTGGAGGGGCCGCGTCCCGCGGCGCGCCGCTACGTCCTGATCGCGGCGCCTCACACCTCGAACTGGGATCTCGCGTACCTGCTCGCCATTGCCGCTCTCTACGACGTCTCGATCTCGTGGATGGGAAAGGACGCGCTCTTCCGCGGCCCCTGGGGTGGCGTGCTGCGCAGGCTCGGCGGGATTCCCGTCGACCGCAGGCATCGCGGGAACCTGGTGCGACAGATGGCGGATCTCTTCGAGAAGAGCGAGCGGCTCGCGCTCACCGTGCCCGCGGAGGGGACTCGCGCCTACACGCCGCACTGGCGCTCCGGCTTCTACCACATCGCGAGCACCGCGAATGTGCCGGTGGTGCTCGGCTACCTCGACTACCAGCGAAAGCGCGGGGGCTTCGGGCCGGAGGTCGTGCTGACCGGCGACATGAACCAGGACATGGACGAGATCCGCAGCTTCTACTCCGACAAGATCGGCAAGCATCCGGAGCGCTTCGGCCCGGTGCGCTTGAAGGAGGAGATGTAGGGCCGCGCTCCTTCGGGCGAGGCACGCGATGAAGCTGCTCTGGTTCCATCTGATGCCCTATACGGAGCTTCCCGAGGACTTCCGGGAGAAGCATCCATCCGTCTGGGTCGACATCGACTCCCGCCTCTTCGATCCCCAGCGCGCCCACACGATGTACAACGATTTCATGGACGAGATGGAGCACGCCGCGGAGCTCGGTTTCGACGGCGTCTGCGTCAACGAGCACCATTCGAACGGCTACGGGCTGATGCCCTCGCCCAATCTGATCGCGGCCAGCCTCGCGCGCCGCACGCGCGATAGCGCGATCGTCGTCCTCGGAAACTCCCTGGCCCTCTACAATCCACCGACGCGCGTCGCCGAGGAGATGGCGATGATCGACTGCATCTCGGGCGGTCGCCTCGTCGCGGGCTTCCCGGTCGGAACGCCGATGGACACCTGTTACGCCTACGGCCAGAATCCGAGCCAGCTTCGGCAACGCTACAGGGAGGCGCACGATCTGGTGCTGCGCGCCTGGACGGATCCCGATCCCTTCGTATGGAACGGTCGCTTCCACAAGCTGCGCTACGTGAACGTGTGGCCGCGCCCTCTACAACGCCCGCATCCCCCGATCTGGATCCCCGGCGGCGGCTCGATCGAGACCTGGCGCTGGTGCGCCGAGCGGGACTACGTCTATTCCTATCTCTCCTACTTCGGCCACAAGGCGGGGCTCGCAACGATGCGCGGCTTCTGGGCCGAGATGGACCGCCTCGGCAAGGACCGCAACCCCTACCGCGCGGGCTTCCTGCACTTCGTCGGCGTCGCCGAGAGTCGCGCGGAGGCGATGCGCGTCTACCGGGAGCCGGCGGAGTACTTCTTCAACCGCAGCCTGCACGTCGATCCGCGCTTTGCGGGCCCGCCCGGCTACGCCTCGGAGGCGACCCTCCGGGCGCGCGTCGCCTCGCAGGTCGCGCAGGCCGCGGCGCGGCAGGCCTCGGGAGGGGGCCCCCTCGCCCAGGACTTCGAGTCGATCGTCGACAGGGGCTACGTGATCGTCGGGAGCCCCGACGAGGTGGCCGACCAGCTCCGGAACGTCGCGCTGGAGCTGAACGTCGGGCACCTGATGCTGCTGCTCCAGTTCGGAAACATGAGCAAGCAGCTCACGCTCGCCAACAGCGAGCTTTTCGCTCGGCGCGTGATGCCCCAGCTAGCGAACCTCTTCGACGACCGCTTCGAGGATCGCTGGTGGCCGCGCCCCTTGTCGCGCGAGCTTCGCGCGGCGCCGCGGCAGATCGCGCGATGAGCGAGCTGCTCGAGCGCAGCGTGCGGGTCGGCGCCGAGCGCTGCCGCGTCTGGGAGAAGGGGAGTGGCGCCCCGCTCGGATACCTGGGCGGGCTGCGCGGGCTTCCGCGTTGGACGCCCTTTCTGGACCGTCTCGCAGAGCGGCGCCGCGTCATAGCGCCCTCGCTGCCCGGCTTCCCCGGCGCCCTCGGGCACGACCGTCTCGACGACGCCCCGGACTGGATCGCGGCGACGCTCGACCTGCTCGAGGCGAGTGGCCTCGAGGGCGCGGACCTCGTCGGCGCCTCGGTGGGCGCGACGCTCGCAGCAGAAGTGGCGGTCTTCTCGCACGCCACGCTGAGACGCCTGGTGCTGATCGCACCCTTCGGCCTCTTCGACGAGCGCGAGCCCGTCGCGGATCTCTGGGCGCAGCGCGCGAGCGAGCTTCCCGCGCTGCTGTCTGCGCGCCCGGATCGGCTCGAGGCCGCGCTCGCCGCGCCCGAGGGCGAAGACCCGGGCGAGTTCGCGCTCTCGCTCCACCGCGCCGCAGAAGCGGCGGCGCGGCTCTTGTGGCCGCTTGGGGACCTCGGGCTCGCCAAGCGTTTGCACCGCATCCGGACACCGACGCTGCTCATCTGGGGGAACGAGGATCGGGTGATCCCGCCGAGCTACGCGAAGCGCTTTGCGTCGGCGCTCTCCGGCTGGGTGGAGCTGAGGCAGATCGACGCAGCCGGCCACACGGCCGAGATCGATGCCCCCGACGCGGTAGCGGACGCCGTGCTCGCCTTTCTCTCGGCCCGCGGCTAGCGCTTGCGGGCTCTCATCCCAAAGCGCTTCGATGATCGGTTGACATCCAGGGACCGGGGTTGCGAACGATCAATACATAGCTATAATCAATAGCGATGCGACGCGCTCCGAAGCAGCTCAGTTTCCGCGATCAGCGGATGCGCTCCGGGCGCGGCGGGCCTCGGCCTGGCGCCGGGCGCCCGCCCGCCTCTGCAAATCCTCCGGTCCATCACGTGCGGCGCCCGCCGGTGGCGCGCGACTGCCCTTCGCACGTGACGCTGCGCCTGCGCAGGGGGCTTCCGGCGCTTCGCACCCAGCGCTTCCTGCGCGAGCTGCGCCCAAGCCTGCGCAGAGCCTGCGAGCGCCGCGGCTTCCGCGTCGTGCACTATTCTGTGCAGCGAAACCACCTTCACCCGCTCGTCGAGAGCGCCGGGAAGGAAGCGCTCGGGCGCGGGATGAAGGCGATCTCGGCCCGGGTGGCCCGCGCGGCACAGCGCGCGTTCGGGCTCTCGGGGCCGGTGCTCCACGGCCGTTACCACCTGCGGATCCTGCGCACGCCGCGCGAGGTGCGGCGCGCGCTGGCCTACGTACTGCTGAACGCGCGTAAGCACTGGCGGGAGCGCTTCGGCGCCTCGCCGCCGGAGCGTCTCGACGCGGCCTCCTCGGGCCGCTGGTTCGACGGCTGGTGCCGCGTGCCCGGGTCGCGCGAGCCGCCGCCCAGTCTGTCTGAGTCCCCGGAGGTCGCGCCGCCTCGGACCTGGCTGCTCTCGGTCGGCTGGCGGCGGCATGGCCTCGTCGACCCGGCGGAGGTTCCGGGGAGCTGAAGCGTTTCCGGGATTGCCGGAGCCCCCATCCGCTGGAGAGAATGGTGCAACGGATGAGAGACGATCCTGTGAGAGGATCATCGGGCGAGCGCTCCGGGGACCGCGCTATCCGCCTGATCTTTCCGCTGATCGGGCTCATTGAAGGTCTCGTCTGGTGCTGGGTGGATCCCTTCGGGATCGACACACCTCCTTTGGCCCGGATCAGCGCGTGCGTCCTGTTCTTCGTGAGCAGTTCCGCATTGGTCGCGAGGTTCACCTGGGACGGCCGATCTCCGAGACGATGGGCAGCCGTGGCATCGATTCTCGGGGTGACCGTAGCTGCGGTGACGTGGAGTGTATGGAGCGAGCTTCCCCCGGAAGGCGCTCCTTACGAGGGCGATGGACAGAGAATCGCGGCCTGGCTGCTCGGAAGCTTCGGCCTGCTCTACGTCATCGTCCCCTTCGCCCAGATCTTCCAGAGGTCTGGTCGGCTCCGATTCCCCTACGCGGAGTTGTTCGAGCACAGCTGGAACAACTTCTTCATCGGGCTGGTGGCGGCTCTCTTCACCGGAGCCTTCTGGGCCGTCCTCGGAGTCTGGGGCGCGCTCTTCAATCTGATCGACATCGCGTTCTTCGCGGATCTCTTCCAGGGAAAGCCCTTCGTCTACATCAGCACGTTGAGCGTAGTCGGATACGGGCTGGCGCTGGGGCGCGATAGTGAGGGTGTGATCAGCACCCTCCGCAGAATCACGCTGATGATCGCCCAGGCCCTCCTTCCGCTGCTTGGACTCATCGCGCTGCTCTTCCTGGCGGGCTTCCCTTCACCGGTCTCGAGCCGTTGTGGAAGACGGGCCGCGCGACCTCGCTGGTGCTTGCCCTGCTCGCATTCCTGACGCTCTTTCTGAACGGCGTCTTCGAGGAAGGTCGCGAGCCACCCGGCTACCCCCGAGTCGTCCTCCGGGCCATCGAGCTCTCCGTTCTCCTGATGCCGGCCTACGCGGCCATCGCCCTCTACGGCACGATGCTCCGCGTGACTCAATACGGTCTCACCCCCGAGCGCGTGTACGCGCTCCTGTTCATCGGTGTCGCGTCGGTGTACGCGATCGGATACGCCGCCGCGGTGGTGCTCCGGCGATCCCCGTGGATCGCGACGCTCAAGTCGGTGAACGTCTGCGCAGCGCTGCTCGTCGCTCTGCTGGCTGTGCTCGTACAGCTTCCGGTACTGGACCCCCTACGCCTCAGTGCCGAGAGTCAGGCATCGCGGCTACGAGAGGAGAGGGTCGAGGAGAAGGATTTCGACTTTGCGACGCTGCGGTTCAGGCTTGGCCACCACGGGTGGGAGGCGTTGAAACGGCTGGAGGCGATGATGAGCGACCGCTACGGGCCAGACCAAGCGTGCCGGCGCGAAGGTGATTGCGTGATCCTCGGCGTGGATCTAGACCGCGACGGCAGCCTCGAATACTGCCTCCTCGGGGGATCGAACTGGTGGTACACGGCCTGCTACTCCCACCGAGGCGCCAGGGCGTGGGAGCGGATTGGAAGTCTGGCCTACCGGGGTCCCGGCTCCCGCCCCTCCCGAGAGAAGCTGGAAGCAAGGCTTGCCATAGGGCCCGTGGCCACCCGCGCCGCGAGGTATGATGATCTCCTGGTCCCCGAGGGCGTTCTGGAGCTGGTGCCTACCAACCTCGCGCAGACGCCCGACTAGCGTGAAGCGTGGGACACAGGCCCGGCCCATTCTCATGGATCCCGAGGATGGATCAGATCTTGTCGACCCGCGCGTCGAGCAAACGCGCGAGGCGCTCGGGGCTGCGACGCAGGCGCACGGTCTTGCCGCCGTGGACGACGACGAGGCCCGGCTTCGCGCCCTTGGGCTTGCGCACGTTCTTGATCGGGACCACGTGCACGATGGCGCGATCCTCCGCGCGCAGCTTCGAGAACTGGACGGCGAGCTCGCAGGCGTCGAGCACGGCCTCGGAGGGAGGGTCGTCGCGGCCGCCGGTGCGAAGGATCACGTGGCTCCCTGGGGTCGCTTCGACGTGGAAGAAGAGGTCGCGGCCCGAGGCGAGGCGCGTCGTCAGGAAGTCGTTGCCCTCGTCGCTGCGGCCCACCCAGATCTCGAGCTCGCCGCTCGCGCGGTAGCGGCGCGGGTAGAGGCGTCCGGGGACCTCGCGCCCCGCGATCCGGCGCGTCGTGTGCCGGGTCGGAGATCGCTTCGGCGGGGCCTGCTTCTCCTGCTCTACGAGCCGCGCGACGTCGGCGCGCGCCGCCAGCTCCGCGACGCGCGCGGGATCGTCGGCGCACCGGCGCAGCTCGTCGTCGAGCGCGGCGAGGCGAGCGCGCTCGACCCGCATCTCCTCCTCCAGCGCACCCGCCCGCGCGAGTCCCCGCACCGCCTTGCGCTGGCGTTGGAAGATGCGCTCGAGGTTCTGCGCCGGGCCGAGCGCGGGGTCGAGCTCGATCCGGATCTCTTCTCCCGTCACGGGGTCGGGCAGCACGAGCTCCGACGCCCCGCGCTGCACGCGGCCGAGGGCCCCCTTCAAGAGCTCGCCTGCGCGTCCGAGCAGGGCCGCCTCGCGCGCGCGATCGAGCTCACCGGAGACCTTCAGGAGCTTGCGATCGAGCCGGCGCAGCTCGCGTCGAAGAGCGTGCTCGATCCGCTGGCGCAGACCGGCATGCGCGGCTTCGCTCTCGTGCTCGGCGTAGCAGGTCTCGATCGCTCGCAGTCTCTCCTCGGCGCCGAGGCCCTCGAAGCGGTCATCCCCCCGCCCGGGCGGACGGCCCGGGGAGGGCTGCCAGGCCTCGCCGACCGCGAGCTCTGGCCGCGAGTCGGCCGGCGAGCGCAGCGAAGCCGCGACGCGATCTCCCTCGCCGAGCAGCCACAAGTTCGGTCGTCGCCCGGGAATCGCGAAGACCAGCTGGAGCGGGCCCTCGGCTGTGGCGAGCTCGAGCGCGAGCACCCGATCGGCGTCGCGCACCCGCGCACCGGCGATGCGCGTCCCCACGACGTGGGCGCGCAGGTACTGCGCGAACGCGGGTGGTCGCGGTAGAGCAGGAGGCACCGACTCGAGCAGCGAGATCCGCGCGGCACCGGGCCGTGCACACAGACTCAGCTGACGCCTGTGCGCGTCCCCGCTCGCGTCGCGCCCGTAGACCTCGAGCACGATCCGATCGGCGTCGGGTTGCACGACGGCCTGCACGCGGTGGCCGACGAGGAGCTCGGCGACCGCGCTCGCCGCGCCCTCGAGCTCGGCCAGGCTCAGCACGCAGGCCTCACTTCTGGCACTTCGGGCAGAAGTGGGTGCTGCGCTGCGCGACGAGGACGCGTCGGATCCGCCCACCACACACGAAGCATGCGGCGCCCGTCCTGGCGTAGACCTGCCTCTCGTCCTGGAAGGCTCCATCCGCCCCGTCGGGAGCGACGTAGTCGCGGATGCTCGACCCCCCCGTCTCGATCGAGCGCTGCAGTACGGCGCGCACCGCGTCCGCGAGCGCGTCGCAGCTGCGGCGGGTGAGCGCGCCTGCCCTGCGCGTCGGGCGCAGGCGGGCGCGGAAGAGCGCCTCGTCGGCGTAGATGTTCCCGATGCCAGTGGCGATCGACTGATCGAGGAGCAACGCCTTGATCGCGACGCGCCGCCCGCGCGAAGCTCGGAAGAGCACGCTCCCGTCGAGCTCGAGCGCATCGACCCCGAGTCGCTCGAGGCGCGGATGCACTTCGCCGCTTCGCAGCAGCAGCACCTTCCCGAACTTGCGCACGTCGCGCAGGCACACCTCGGGTCCGCGATCGTCGAAGCCGAGGCGCAGGTGCGTATGCGCATCGGGGCGGAAGCCGCGCTGCGTTTCGGGCGGGAGTGCGCCGCGCGCCGAGGCCCTGAGCAGGCGCGGGCTCGTCGCCTCTCCGGAGAAGAGCTGGCCGGTCATGCCGAGGTGGAGCACGAGCCGCGCGTCGTCGTCGAGCCGGGCCACGAGGTACTTCCCGCGCCGGTCGAGCGCACGGATCGTGCGGCCGACGAGTCCTCGCCGGAGCAGCTCGGGCCGGGTCAGGAAGAAATAGCTCGGTCGCGTGGTGGCGACCGAGCGGATCCGTCGCCCCACCAGGAGCGGTGCGATGCGCTGGCGCGTCACCTCCACCTCGGGAAGCTCGGGCACGCGGCACTAGGTAGCACCGCGCGGGCGCGCCGAAGGTCGACTGAGGGCTGATCCCCGCGGGGATCTTAGTGCTTCAGCGGTGCGCAGGTTCCTCCGATGAGTCTCTCCGCCCCTTCTGAATCGACCCAGGAGCACGCATGGCGGAAACGCGGCGCATCTCGTCGATCTTCTCGCAAAAGCTCGATCGCAGCGCCTTCACCGCGTACTTCCTCGGCGCGGTGGTTCCGCTCGTCGCCCTCGTCGTCGTGGTCGAGCGCTTCGTGCTGCCGAGACAGAACGATCGTCTGGCGCTCCTCGGCCTGGTCGGCGCGGTCGTCTCGATCGCCGTCCTCTCACTCGCCTCCTTCCTGACGCTGCGCGCCACGACGCGCCGCTCGATCGCGACGATGGACCGCGACAACCAGCGTCTGGAGTCGCTGCTCCAGGTATCGGGATCGCTCGCGCGCGCCGAGCACGCCGAAATGGCGGCGCTCTCCGCTTGCGTCTGCGCGGTCGATCTGACGGGTGCACGCGCCGCCTGGGTGATCCTGCGCGGCGAGCCCGGGCAGCCGCTCCAGGTGCTCGACGCGGCGGGGCGCGACGCGGCAAAGCTCCGCGAGGCCCTGTGCGAGCACATCGACGAGCTCGCGAAGCTCGTGATGAGCCAGGGACGGCCCGGCGTACAGGGGGCGATGGAGACTCCAGGCGCGGAGGGAAGCATCGTCTTCTCCGCGGCCGCGGCACCGATCCCGGGCGAAGGGGCGCCGCTCGGCGCCCTCGTGGCCGTCCACTGCGATCCGGCGCCCTCCTTCGAGGCGGCAGAGCTCCACGCGCTCGCCACGCTCGGCGGCCTCGCGTCCGTGGCGCTCCACAACGCCGAGCTCAAGGACACGCAGCGCAACTTCTTCACGCACGTGACGGACATTCTCGTGCACGCGCTCGACGCCCACCTGAACTACCACTCGGGCCACGGCGAGCGCGTTGCGCAGTATGCCAATCGCCTCGGCCGCGAGCTCGGACTCCCGGAAGCCCGCCTCCAGCGCCTGCACTTCGCATCGCTGCTGCACGACATCGGGATGCTTAAGCTCGATCGGGACCAGCAGATGAATCCGCGCTCCTGCGCGCGACACACGGTGCTCGGCTTCCGCATGCTCGACCGCATCCGGCTGTGGAAGGACATCGCGCCGGTGGTCCACCACCATCACGAGTGGTGGGACGGCTCGGGCTACCCGGAGGGCCTCTCGGGCGAGGCGATCCCGCTCGAGGCCCGCATCGTGGCGCTCGCAGATGCCTTCGACTCGATCACGAGCGCGACGAGCTACAAGACGGCGCGCACGGTCGACGACGCGATCCACGAAATCCGCACCGGAGCCGGCACGCAGTTCGATCCCGGCGTGGTGAGCGCCTTCGACCGCCTGGTGGCCGCGGGCGCGATGGACACCGCGCGCTCGGGCTGAGCGCGCATGCGCCGCGGGCGGAGCCCAGGCGGAGCCACTTGCAGAGACGATCCGCCGCCTCGAGCCTGTGGGCAGCGGCTCAGCGGGCGCCCGGCCCGGCGGAGCCGAGCGCGAGCCCGAAGCGTTCGTCGAGGAAGCGCAGCACCGCGCGCTCGCGCTCGTCGCCAACGCTCGCGCGCGCGAGGCCTTGCGCAAGGGCCGCAGCCTCCTCGATGCGGCCGGCCATGCACAGCGCGTAGATGCGCAGTGTTCGCATCGCGGGCGGAGCCTGGCCGAGCACGAGGCCGCGCGCAAAGAGCCGCGCTGCCTCGTCGAAGTCCCGATCCACGAGTGCTGCGAGGCCGAGGCGGTAGTCGATCGCGGCGGCGCTGGCGCCCTTCGCAGTCGCTGCGCGCGCCGCGCGCTGTTCGTCCGGATCGCTCCCGAGCATCCAGAGCGGAAGCGCGCGCAGCTTCGTCCCCACCAGGATCTCGTGCACGCCGGGAAGCTCGCTCAAGGGATCGCCGAGCTGGAGCGCGAAGATCCGATCGATCTGCCCCTGTGCGTCGAAGGCTGCGAGCGTCGCTGCACGCAGCGACTCCGGCCAGAGACGCGAGACGAGGCGGCTGCGGGCGAAGCGCTCGCGCGAGAGCTCGATGTCGAGCCAGGGGGCATAGACCGCTTCGCTCGACGCGGGGCCGGCGAGAGCGCGGGAGAGCCGCTTCGGATGGTCGTCGTCGAGCGGGAGAACATCCCGGGTGAGCTCGCGCAGGTCATCGGCATCGGCGATGAAGAGCGCGCCGAGCTGCTCGGGCTTCTCCACGCCGAGGGACGCGAGCTCTTGCGCCACGCCCGCTTCGGCCCACTGGCGCGCGAAGCGCTCCCGCGTCCGAGGCCCCGCTGCGTCGCGCGTCCCGATCAGCATCCAGTCGAGCCCGGCTCCGCGCCACAGCGAGCAATCCTCGAAGGCGATACAGAAGGCGCGCACGATCGCCTTCGTGTCCGCCTCGAGCAGCCCGTGCACGGGGAGCCACCAGGTCGCGACACCGCCCGGGGCAAGGCGCTCGCGGAGCAGCTCGAAGTGTTCCCGGGTGTAGAGGCCGACCACGCCCGCGAGCTTCGGAGGCGGAGGCTCGCCGGTGACGAGATCGAAGCGCTCACGCGTCGTCTGGAGGAAGTAGCGCCCGTCCTCCACGTGAACGCGCACGCGCGGGTCGGCGAGCGGCCAGCGCTGGGGATCGGGATAGACGATCCGCGAGAGCTC
This sequence comes from uncultured Spirochaetales bacterium, assembly GCA_964413375.1. Lineage (GTDB taxonomy): Bacteria > Myxococcota_A > UBA9160 > UBA9160 > SMWR01 > CAZUYC01. Next base: position 24,715 of record CAYPSI010000328.1, read on the forward strand.
GAGGACGTCGCGGGAGATGTCGACGATGTCGATCTGCTCGAGGCCCTTCGTGTCGACGAGGGCCGCGGCGGTGTTTCCGACCCCGTAGCTGATCAGGAGCGCCTTCTTCGCGTCGGGGTTCACGGCCAGGGCCCACCACACGAAGAGCTTCATGTAGCGCCGGGCGAAGAAGCTCGTACTCGACATCGAGTAGCTGTTCGTGAGCATGCGCTGGTAGAGCGGCTCGCCGAAGAGCGAGCGCTCGAGATAGAGGATCGTCTCCGTGAGCCCCTCGCGCGCCGCGATCAGCCGCGCGCCCTCGCCGCGCTTCCAGATCTCGACAGGCGCCCGCAGGTGCCGCTCGCGCATCGCTCCGCTCGGGAAGAGCGCCTGTGCGAGCAGGAAGGCCACCGTACAGGCCGCGAGCGCGGCCCGGGCGGCGCGGCCCGCGGGCCGGATCCCGGCGAGCCAGGGCGCGAGTGCGACCAGCGCGTAGACGCCGGCGAGCGCGCGCAGCGAGGTCTCCATCCCGAACTTCGGGAGCAGCACGAAGCCCGCGACGAGGGGCCCGAGCGTCGCTCCGGCCGTGTTCGCGAGCGTGAGCAGACCGGCGGAGCGCGTCTCGGCCGGGGCGAGCCCGTTCAACGCGTCTCCCTGCAGCGCAAAGAGCAGGCCCGAAGCGAGTGCAGTCGGGAACATCAGCTCGAGCGAGAGCACAACCACGCGCGCCCACGGCGTCGCACCCGAAGGCACACCCGACGCGGCGTAGGTCGCGACGACGAGCACGCCCGCAACCAGGGCCACCGCCGCGCAGGCGCGCCCGGCCCGCGGGGTGCGTGCGAGCAGGCGCCCGCCGGCAAGCCCTCCGATCCCGATCCCGGCGAGCACCACGGCGAGCATCGTCGCGAAGCTGAGGCTCTCGGCCCGCACGTGCAGCAACGCGATCCGGAACCAGACCACCTCGAGGCCGAGCAGCGCGAAGCCCGCGCCGAACGCCGCGAGGAGCACGCCCCACGCAGCGCGCGGAAGCGCCGGAAGGATCGGCGTTGCTGCCACGCTCGCCGGCCCGGACTCCGCGCGTCGCGAGAGGGCCAGAGCTCCCGCCGCGGCGATCGCATTCGCGGCGAGCGCCACCAGCGCCGACGCGCGGATTCCCAAGCGCTCGACGAGCAGCGCCTCGCCAACCAGAGCGCCCAGCACCGCCCCGAGCGTGTTCCAGCCGTACAGGCGCCCGAGCACGCGTCCAAAATGCGGATCGGCCCGGTGCAGCGCGCCGACGACGAGCGGCAGTGTCGCGCCCATCGCCGTCGAGGGCGCGAGAAGCAGCAGAAAAGCCGAAGCGAGCCGTAGCGGGTTCACGATGGCCGGCGCGTCGACGAAGGGGCCGAGCACCCGCGCCAGCAGCGGCGTGAGCCAGGGGAGGGCGTAGACCAGGCCGACGCCGATCGCGCCGATCGCGAGTTCGAGCAGCGCGTAGGCGCGCAGCGGGCGGAGCAGGCGATGGCCGAAGCGGCCCGCGAGCGCGTTCCCGAGCGCGAGGCCGCCCATGAACGCCGCCACGACGAGGCTCGAGGCCCAGATCGAGCTCCCGAAGGCGATCCCGGCCTGGTAGAACCACAGGGTCTCGAAGACGAGCGCGGCCGCACCCGAGAGAAAGAAGATCGCGCAGAGCGCGGCCGTCATCCGCTGGGCGCGAACCTGCCCGGGTGCGGGGGGCCCGGGCAAGCGCGACGCACTCGAGCCGCCGACTCTCGGCGCACTCCCCGCCTCAGGCCAGCTCGAGACCGAGCCGCAGCTCGCGGCCGTCGATCGAGACCAGGGTGGCGGAGGCGCCCGGCGGCGCCTCGTGGTCCAGCTTCACTTCGATCGCGAGCGTCTCGCGGCCGATCTCGCCGGTGCGCGTCCGCACCGCCGCGAGCAGCTCGGCATCACCCGCGAGGAAGAGCCGGATGCGGCCGGTGTACTCGAGGTCGAGCTCCTTGCGGAAGGCCTGCACGCGGTTCAGGACCTCGCGGTAGAGCCCCTCCTCGAGGAGATCCGCGTCGAGCTCGGTGCGCAGCACCACCACACCCGATCTCCCGCTCGCGGCCGAGAAGCCGGGCTTCGCCTCGAGCGAGACCTCGATCTCGTCGGGTCCGAGGCGCAGACGCTCCCCCTCCACCTCGACGAGGACGCTGCCGTCGGCGTCGCGGGTGCGCAGCAGCGCCGCGCCCTCCGCCGCGGCAAGCGCCGCCTTGAGCGCGGGCATGCGCTTGCCCACGCGCGGCCCGAGCGCCCGAAAGTTCGGCTTGATCCGATACTCGACGTACACCCCGGCGTCCGCTGCGAAGTTCACTTCGCGGACGTTCAGCTCGTCGCGAATCAGCGCCTCGTGCTCGCGCACCGCCGCGGCGAGCGACGCGTCGGCGAGCACGAGCTCGGCGGCCGCGAGCGGCTGGCGCACGCGCAGCTTCGCCGCCGTGCGCACCTCGCGGCCCAGCGAGACGAGCTCGCGCACGGCACCCATCACGCGCGAGAGTCGCTCGTCGACGAGCTGGGCGTCCGGCTCCGGGTAGTCTGCGAGGTGAACGGATTCGGGCGCCGCGTCGCCGAGCGGACGGCGCACCACGTTCTGCCACAGCTCCTCGCTCGCGAAGGGGATGAAGGGGGCGAGGAGCCTCGCGAGGCACTCGAGACACTCGTAGAGGGTCCAGTGGGCGTCGAGCTTGTCCGGGCCGAGGCCTGGCGCCCAGAAGCGATCGCGGCTGCGGCGCACGTACCAGTTCGAGAGCGCGTCGACGAGGTCCGTCAGCACGCGCGTCGCCTCGTAGAGGCGATAGCCGTCCATGTGCAGGATCACCGCGCGCGTGGCGAGCGCGAGCTCCGAGAGGATCCAGCGGTCGAGCAGCGCGCGCTCGACTACCGGCCGGCGACCCGCGCGGCAGGTCGGATCGGCTGGCGAGAAGCCGTCGATGTTCGCGTAGATCGTGAAGAAGGCGTGGACGTTGCGCAGCGTGAGCGGGAGCTCGCGCTGCGTCGTGCGCACGCCGCTGAGCGACAGACGGGTCGGGCTCCAGGGCGGATTGGAGGCGAAGAAGAACCAGCGGAAGGCGTCCGCGCCGGGCGCCTGTGAGCTCGGGTCCTCGACCGCGACGCGCACCGTCTCGGGAAGGTCCGGAACCTCGCGCGGCATCACCACGCTTCCGCTGGCGAGGGGCGCGACTCCGAGCGCGCGAGCGTCGTCCGGGGCGAGCTCGATCACGCGGCGGGGAAGCTTCGCCGGCACCAGCGCGAGCTCGAGCTCGCTCCCGTCGTGGCCGCTGCGCGAGACGCGGACCTGCGCGCGCTCGCCGTGAAGGTCGAGGCCCTCGTAGTCCTCGCGCGCGATCCGGGCCTCGCCGGCGCGCGGCGGCTCCTTCGCAGCTACCGCCGCGAACTCGAGCCGCACCGCGTCGAGGATCACCTCGGGAGGGGTGTAGTTCCCCTTGCTCTTGGATTCCTTCTTGCCCGAGCGGTCCGCCACGTGGCCGAGCACGACGCAGCTCTTGTAGGGACGCGGGAGCGGGCGCTCCGGAAAGAGCAGGGTCGAGATCCAGAGCATCGCGTGGAACCAGCCGCGGGTCTGGTCGATCGCCTCGGAGATGAAGTCCGCCGGGAAGCTCTTCTCGAACTCCTCGTGACCGCGGTGCGGCCAGCCCCACTGTGCAAAAGGCATCGAGCCGGCGTCGAACCAGACGTCGATCACCTCGGGCACGCGTCGATAGACGCCCGGCTCGCCGGGGCGCGTCCAGGTGATCTCGTCGATCCACGGCTTGTGCACGCGCAGGTGTGGCGAGAGCGTGGGATCCTTTCGGCGCGCCTCCGCGAAGGCGTCGAAGGCCGCTGGATTGCGCGTCTCGATCTCGGCCACCGAGGCGGGCATGTCGATCGCTCCGCTCTGGTCGTTGATCCAGACGTTGAGAGGCGTTCCCCAGAAGCGCTCGCGGGAGAGCGCCCAGTCGACGTTGTTGCGCAGGAAATCACCGAAGCGCCCATCGCGAATGTTCTCGGGGTGCCAGTCGATGCAAGCATTGTTCGCGAGCGCGGCTTCCTTGTGCTCGCTCGTGCGGATGTACCAGGCGGGCCGCGCGTACTGGATCAGCGGGTCCTCGTCGGAACGGACGCAGTAGGGATATTCGTGGCGGATCTGCTCGGCGTGGAAGAGCAGACCCTTGCGCTCGAGCTCGCGCACGAGCTCGCGGTCGCAGTCCTTCACCCAGCGCCCCGCGTAGGCCTCCGGCGCGATCTCGGGGTCGAAGCCTCCGTCCTGACGGACGGCGCACAGGAGCGGCAGCGAGGGGTCGCGCTGCTGCTCGTCGCGAAGGACGCCGAAGTCGACCTCGCCGAAGGCCGGGGCCACGTGCACGACGCCCGTGCCTGCGTCGAGCTCGACGAAGTCCGCGCCCACCACGCGCCAGAGCTCCCCCGCGCCGCTCGCACGCGCGAACCAGTCGAAGGGGGGCAGGTAAGGGCGCCCGACGAGCGCCTCGCCGCGCAGCGTGGCTTCGATCGGGAGCTCGCGGCACACCTTCTTGGCGAGCTCCTCCACCCGGGTTGCCGCCACGACCAGCCGGTGGTCCCCGTCGCGCACGATCGCGTAGTCGACGTCTGGGCGCACGGCGGCGAAGGAGTTCGAGGGAAGCGTCCACGGGGTCGTCGTCCAGACGAGGAGCGAAGTCCCCGGCTCGTCGCGCAGCGGCAGGCGAAGGATGACCGAGGGATCGTCCACCGTGCGGTAGCCTTCGCCGACCTCTGCGGCCGAGAGCACCGTGCCGCCCTGCGCCCACCACCAGACGACCTTGTGGCCCTGGTAGAGAAGCCCTCTTTCCCGGAGACTTGCCAGCGCCCACCACACGCTCTCGATGTAGCTCTCGTGGTAGGTGACGTAGGCGTCGTCGAGATCGATCCAGAAGCCGAGCTTCTCGGTGAAGCTTCGCCACTCCTCGGTGTAGCGGAAGACGCTCTCGAGACAGCGACGCACGAAGGGCTCCACGCCGTACTCGAGGATCGCGGCGCGGCCTCGGATCCGCAGCTCCTTCTCGACCTCGATCTCGACCGGAAGCCCGTGGGTGTCCCAGCCCGCCTTGCGCGGCACATCGAAGCCGCGCATCGCGCGGTAGCGCGGAAAGACGTCCTTGATCACGCGCGTCAGCGCGTGGCCGTTGTGCGGCAGACCGTTGGCCGTGGGAGGTCCCTCGTAGAAGACGAAGCGCGGGCCGCCGCGGCGCTGCTCGAGGCTGCGCTGGAACACGTTGTGCTCGCGCCAGAAGGCCCGGATCCGCGCCTCGAGGGCGGGGAAGTCGGCGACCGGCGAGATCTTCTCGAAAGGCTGCGGCACGGGGCGCATAGGCTACGGCCCCGCGGGGTCCTGGGCAACGCAGGGTCCCGAAGCTGACCGCCGGTCAGCCTCGAGCAGCTCCGCCCTCCGCAAGGCTACGGGCAGCACGCGATCGCGCCGATACCCTCGCAGAGAGAGAGGGCCCCCGTGAGCGACTACTTCGGCGCAGGCATGCGCCTCTACCTCGAGAAGCTCGTCGACTGGCAGCAGCTCCTCACGCTCCGCCAGGGAGAGCCGGTGGACGTGGCAGCGGAGGTCGGAGCCTTCCGCAGCCTGCTCGAAAGCGCGGCCGGCCTCGCCGCGAGCTTCGAGAAGACCGCTCGCGCGCAGTGGGCTGCGGAAGGAAAGCTCACCGCGGACGGCGGTGCGGAGCCTCCCGCCCACATTCGCGACGCCTACGCAAAGCTGCGCGAGGCCGGACTCGTGTGTCTCGGCGTGGATCCCGAGTACGGGGGCTTCGGCCTCCCGGCGCTGCTCAACGGCATGGTGCTCGAGATGATCGCCCGGGCCGATCCGAGCCTGATGATGGTGCTGGGCCTCCAGTCGGGTGCCGCAAACGACACCGAGAAGTACGGGAGCCCGGAGGTCAAGCGCAGCTGGCTGCCGCGCTTCACCTCGGGAGAGGTCCAGGGTTGCATGGACCTGACGGAGCCCCAGGCGGGCAGCGATCTCGGCGGGATCTCGACCCGCGCCACCGAGCTGGCGGACGGCTCGGTGCAAGTCGACGGCCAGAAGATCTTCATCTCGAACGGCGGGGCCGAGGTGCATCTCGTGCTCGCCCGCGATGCCGAGACCTTCGAGCAATCGCGGGGAACGACGCGCGGCCTCTCTCTCGTGCTCGTCCCGCGCCATCGCGAGGACGGCAGCCAGAACGGCGTTCGCGTGGCACGCCTCGAGCGCAAGATCGGGATCCACGGCTCGCCCACCTGCGAGGTGATCTTCGAGGGCGCGGTCGGCGTGCGCCTTGGAAAGAAGGGCCGCGGCTTCCAGGCAATGCTCGACCTGATGAATGCGGCGCGCCTCGGCGTGGGCTCGCAGGCGCTCGGTCTCTGCGATGCCGCCCTGCACGACGCCGTGGCCTACGCCTGGCAGCGCAAGCAGTTCGGCCGACCCATCGCGACGCAGCCCCTGGTGGCCTCGATGCTCGCCCGAATGGTCGTGAACACCGAGGCTGCGCGCGCGCTCCTCTACCGCACCTACGGGCTCCTCGACCGCAACCTCGCTCGGGAGCGCGCGCTCGGGCGCGACGATCTCTCGCCGATGGAGAGGACGGAGCTCCAGCAGGATCTCGAGCGCGACGCGGTTCGCGTGCGCCTGCTGACCCCCCTGTGCAAGTACTTCGCGACGGAGGTCTGCACCGAGGTCACGCGCGACGCGCTCCAGGTCTTCGGCGGCATCGGCTTCACGATGGATTCGGACGTCGGGAAGTACCATGCCGACAGCCTGATCATGACGATCTACGAGGGAACCAGCGAGATCCAGGCCTCGTTCGCGCTGAAGGAGATCGGCAAGGGGGCCCTCAAGGTGGTCTTCGACGTGGTGCGGGGGGAGCTCGCCGAGATGCAGAACGATCCATCCCGCGCCGGGCTCGCGAAGCGCGTGGTCGAGATGACCCAGCGCGTCGACCAGGCGGCAGCCGCGCTCTTCGGCGACCTCGGCTATGCGCTCTTGCGCGCGAAGCTCCTCGCCGAGATGGTGATCGCCTGCGCCGCCTCGACGGAGCTGCTCCATCAAGCCGGCGCGGATCCTTCCCGGCTCGCGCTCGCGGAGGCCTTCGTCACCCGTCACGCCCTCGAATGCGAGCACAAGTTCCGCCGCATCCACGAGAACGCCGAGGGCCGGATCGAGCTCGAGGCCCGCGTGCTGGCGACCTTCCGGCCCTAGCCAGGTCTCACTCCGCTCGGCTGCGCCTCGCTGCGCGGCGGCTCTGCCGCCTTGCTAGCGGGGCCTTCTTTAGCGCGGCGGCTGCGCCGCCTTGCTCGCGGGGGGCGCGTTTCGCTCGCGCTCGCTGCGCGTACCCTCACCAGGTCACGTCGATCCGTTGCGGGCCGCGCAGGTGGAGCGTGTTGCGCCACTCGAAGCTGTCGCCGTCCGGGCGCAGGCCGGGGAAGCGATCGACGAGCGTGCGGATCCCGACCTCCGTCTCGAGGCGGGCCAGGCTCGCCCCGATGCAGTAATAGGCGCCGAAGGAGAAGGCCAGGTGGTGGCTCATCTCGCGGGTGAGGTCGAGCCGATCGGGGTCGCGGAAGCGCGCCGGGTCTCGGTTCACCGCTCCGAGCAGGATGTAGAGCATCCCGCCCCTGGGCACCGTGGCACCCCCGACGGAAGTCTCGGAAAGAAGCACCCGGTGGTTGATCTGGACCGAGCCGTCGTAACGCAGGAACTCCTCGACGGCGTTCTCGGTGAGCTCGGGCCGGGCGCGCAACAGCGCGAGCTCTGCGGGGTGGCGGAAGAGCGCCACCTCCGAGTTGCCCAGCAGGTCCTGGGTGGTCTCGTGGCCGGCTTGCAGCAGCAGGATGCTGTTCGCGACGAGCTCGCTGTGGCTCAGCCGGTCGCCCTGCTCCTCGACCGCGATCAGATCGGAAAGGAGATCGTCTCCGGGTGAGCTGCGGCGCGCCTCGACGAGCTTCCCGAAGTAGGCCTCGAGGGCCCGCGTCGCGTCGTCGCCGCGCCGGGCAACCTCTTCGGTGACGCTCCTCTCCCCGGTGCGCGCGAAGTCCCACGAGCAGCGCTTGATGAAGGGAAAGTCCTCTTCCGGAAGACCGAGGATGCGCGCGATCACGTTGAAGGGGAGCTCGTAGTTGTACTGATCGACGAGCTCCATGCCTCCCTGGCCCTCGACCGCGTCGCAGAGCTCGTGAGCCACGCGCTCCACGATCGGTCGCCAGCGCGCGATCGCGCGCGGGGTGAAAGCGCGCCGGACCAGATTTCGGATGCGCTGGTGATCGTCCGGCTGGCGCCAGACCATGACCTTGCGCATCAGGTTGGTGAAGGCGCCGTCGCCGTGGCTGAAAGCCTCGTCGACGACCGAGGGGTCCGTCACGACATCGGGGTTGCGGAAGAGCGCGTCGGCATCGGCGAAGCGCGTGAAGGACCAGGCGCCGTGCAGCAGCGAGGGGCGGTTCTTGTGTACCGGTGCGAGGCGCCGGAGCTGGTGGTAGAGCGGATAGAGCTCGCCGCGCTTCGCCGGATCCACCAGCGCCGCCATGACCTCGTCGGGATCGTCCGGCAATCCCTTTGGGTTCCAGTCCACCGGCTCGAAGGAGGCGGGCGTCCCCGGGGCCTTGACACTGCTCTGCATGCTGCCGGTGCCCTCCAGCTCATCGACCGGGAGAGTGCGTGCGACGCCTCCCAGCATATGGAGCGCGCGGCGTCGAAGTCAACCGCGGTCCCGCGCTCATCCCGGGAAACAGTCGCGAACCGCGAGCTCCCGCCCCGCCGACACCGAGCGGTACTTGTCGTAGAAGGCGCGATCGATGGCCACGAGCGCTGGGCTCCGAGGCTGCGCCTCCCGGTAGCGGCGCAAGTGCGAGGGGCCGCCGTGATACGCGGCATAGCTGGCTCGCGCGAGTGCGTCCGGGCCGCCCACCAGCTCTTCGCCGCGCGCGATCGCGTAGTCGCGCAGGTAGTGGAGCAGGATCTCGCTCCCCGCTCGCGCGTTGTAGCCGATGCTCCAGGCGAGCCCGTCCACCGCGTAGAAGCCGCGCCAGACGCGAGGGTGCACCTGCATCAGGCCGAGGGCGCCGACACCCGAACGCAGCGGCTCGATCCGGCCGCGCCGTTCGACGTACTGCCGCCAGCACGACTCCTGCCAGGCGGTCGCGAGCACCAGCTGGCGAAAGAGCTCGAGGCGCTCGCGCTCGAGGCCGCCGTGGGCGAACGCGAGCGACGCGGAGTCCCGCAGCAGCTCGGCGATCTTCGGCAGGTACGCGTCGAGCTCCGCCCGGCCCGGTGCCACGGCGTCGAGCGCAGACGTATGGGGCGCCGGCGGCGGCAGCGCGGCGGGCGCGGCGAAGGCAGGTGTAACGAGCAGCGCGGCCAGCTGTGAGGAGAACCACCGCAGCAGCGAGGTCACGGTGTCCGGCTCCGACTCCAGCAGATCCTGCGCAGGCGCCTCCGGCTCCGGGTCCGACGGGGCTTCGCTAGGCGGCGCCTCCTCGGGCGCGGCCTCGTCGGCCTCGGGCGGCGGAAGCGCGGGGAGCGGAACGTCGAAGCCGAAGGTCTCGCGCAGCGCGGGATCCACGTCCTCGCTCCAGCCCAGCGGATCCTCCGTCGCCGCCGGCGCGAGCGTGCGCGCGAGGCGCCGGAGCCCGTCGCTCGAGATCTCGACCCCGAAGCCGGGGCCCGCTGCGTCGAGCGCCGCGAGCGCGTCGCCCGCCGCCACAAAGGCCAGGTAGCGGAAGCCGTCGTCGCCGCCCGCGAGATCCCCCAGCGCGGGTGCGAGCCGGATCCACGCCGAGCTGAAGAGCGCGCGGACGCGGTCGTCCCCCTGCCCCCCGGGCTCTTCGAGAGCGGCCACGAGCTCGTGTCGCGCGTCGATCAGCACCGCCAGCAGCTCGGCGCGATGCGCCGGGTGGAGCGAGTCGTGGCCCGCGATCTTGACGACGAAGGTCACGAAGGCATCCCACTCGCGCAGCGTCGCGTCGAAGGCCAGGGCCTCTTCCGACGTGAGCGGCGGCTCGGGTGCGGGGGCCGCCTGCTGCGCGGATGCCGTCTCGACCTCGAAGCGCAGGCGCAGCACCAGGCCGCGTTCCTCCACGCGAGCCCCGGCGAGCTCGATCGACTCGGCGAGCCGCGCGACGGCGGCCTCCTCGCGGTGCGCCGCAAAGAGCGGGAGCGTGCGACGCAGCACGCTCACGAGCGGACCGAGGTCCACCCGCAGCGTCTCGAGGCGCGGATGTACGACGGGCTTCACCCAGTCCCAGAGCATCGCCGCATCGAGCCAGCCGCTTCCCTTGCGGCGCAGCCTCGAGTCGACCACCGGGAACGACACCACAGGCGCATCGGGCGAGAGGCGCGCATCCTCTTCCGCCTCGATCTCGCCGTCCCAGCTGAAGGGCCGGAAGCAGCCGCCGAGCCACGAGAAGCCCGCCAGGGCCTCTCCGTGGGCGGTGACGAGGAGCCGATCGCCCGCGTTCCCGACGCGCGGCTCCGAGAGCACGATCTCGTTGCACGGATCGGCGACCCCGACGATGCGCGCGCTCGCCCCGGGCTCCGTGAAGACCTGCTCCACGAGCAGCCGCCGCAGGAACTCGTGCGGCACCACGAGCGGCACCTCCACCACCCGCAGCTCCGCACGCGAGGCACTCGCAAGGAAGAGCGACGCGAGGGCGAGCAGGCTCAGCCGAAGGCGCGATCCGATCGGCAGTGGGTACCCCGGGCGAGGGGAGTCGCCTCCGGAGGGTAGCGACCTGTGCGAGCGGCTCCCGCAGGAGTCGCCCCGCGTCCGGTCCGCTCGAGCATCCGGCGCGCGCCCAGGATGGAGACGAAGAGCCCGCACAGCTGGCGAGCCAGCGAGCGTAGGCAGATCAGCGTGGGCGCATCGGCCGCGTGGAGATCGCCTAGCACCCGTACCGCATGCTCGAGCGCACGCCGTGCCAGCTCGACATCGCGGGCGACGGAGTCGGTGGGAAACGCTCCCGTTCTCTCTGCCGCTCCCGCGGTGTGTAGCGGCGCCACGAAGCGGAAGCCCCGGCCGTGGACCGTGGCGATGATGCAGCCGAGATCCCCGGCGTCAGCCACGGCCCGGCGCGCCTTGTACACGGCCCGCGCAAGCGCGGCAGGGCTCACGTGCACTCCGGGCCAGAGGGCGTCGAGGAGCTCGGCTTGCGAGACGACCCGCTCGCTGTGCGCGATCAGATAGAGCAGGAGATCCAAGGGCTTGGCCTGGAGCCGAAGCGTCTCACCAGCGCGTGTGAGGGTGCGTCCCGCGGCGTCCAGTTCGTAGGGTCCGAAGGCGACGTTGGGGCACGCCTCCAGCGTCGTCCCGCAGCTCGGATCACGCTGCGCCTGGCGAGCCATGCACGACCTCCGATCAAGGGTTCTGAGCCAACTACTCTTGCCAGGGGGATCGAAGCTCTGCTTGGCGCCGGGATGAGCGCTGCGTGATTTCTTCGTGAGTCGCTCGACCGACCGGCGGCTCGACACGCGCTCCCGCGGACGCCGAGGGCTTCCCGGTCTCGATACGCCTGTGGGATAATCGCGGGGCGCGGCGGGGCTCGCCCCGCTGGGGGCATCGGGGTAATCCGGCACCTTGCGGGCGACCTCTCGATCACTGCGCTTCGGTCCCTTCGTCCTCGACCAGGCTCGAGGCGATCTGTGGCGGGACGTTGCTCCCGTCGAGATCCAGGCCACCCCCCTGCGGCTGCTCCGCTATCTCGCCGAGCACCCCGGTGAGCTCGTCTCCCACGACGAGCTCCTCGAGCACGCCTGGGACGGCGTCGTGGTGAGCGACAACGCGATCGCGGCGGCGTTGAAGCAGGTGCGCCTGAGCATCGACGATCGGGACCGGGACCCGCCCTGGATCCAGACCCTGCGCGGGCGTGGCATCCGCTTCAACGCCGCGGTCGAGGCGGTGGCCGGGGAGCGTGACACCGCGGCGATCGCGACCCGGGCCCCCTTCGGGCGCGCTGCGCTGAGAGCCCTTGGGATCGCCGCCGCTTCGCTTGCCGCGACGGCCGTCGTGCTAACCGCTGTGGTCTGGCTCGCGTGGCCGGCGCCGCTCGTTTGCTCGAACATCTGGATTACCTCCGGGGCCGAGAAAACTCAAGACCCGTTTCTTGTGCGTCCGATAACGGGAATTCGGTCAACTACCCTGGAGGATGAGGGCTCGGCCCCCGTATGGCGCGAGGAGACGAAGGCGCGGAAGTAGCCCAGCAGGTTGCGGACCGACCTCGGGAACAGGCCGCAGTCGCTCGACCGCCAGAGCCGCCAGTCGTTCAGTTTCGCCGCGTCGATTCTCGGCCAGGACGAGGTCGT
>CAYPSI010000329.1:0-2535 GCA_964413375.1 uncultured Spirochaetales bacterium
AGGTGCCGGCACGAGCGAGACGAAGAGCCTGCACCGGATCGAGGAGAGTGTGCTCGTCGGCGAGATCGAGAAGGCGGGCTTCGAGCTCGACGCCACAGCCGAGTTCATGCGAAACCCCGCCGACACGCGCGACTGGAACGCCTCGCCCAGCGTCGCGGGCGAACGGCGCGGCACGGCGGATCGCTTCGTACTGAAGTTCAGGAAGCCTTGAGGACGGAGCCACGCCATGCTGAAGGCCCCCCTGCGGCAATGGGGCCGGGAGCACGGCCGCGGTCTAGCGCCTGCTGCTGCAGCCTCCGAGCGCGGCGATGGAGACTCCGCGCCAGCTAGCGATACCCTGCGAATCCTCGCGCGGCTTCCGCTGCTCCCCGCGGGTGCGATCTCGGCCGGATCACGACCGCCCTTCGCAGGCGCTCCGCGCCGCGGCTCCGATCGGCGTGAGGTCGCGAGAGCTTGGCGGCTCCGATTCGCTGCGCTGTATGCTCGATGGCGAGTGATGGTCTCGCACGCGCCTGCCGCTCCGACGGCCGCCGCGGGAGCCGGCGGAGCCTGGCTCTACGGTCCGTCGATCGACCTGCTGCTTGGCGCGGGGGTCGGCTACCTCGTCTCCATTCCCTTGCTCGCGATCTTCTCCGAGCTCTCGGGAGTAGCGGAGTGGCCCCTCCCGCTCTTCGCGCTCCTCACGCTCCTGATCAGCGGTCCGCACTACGGCGCAACCATCCTGCGCGTCTACGAGCACCGGCGAGATCGCCGCCGCTACGCCTTCTTCGCGGTCTGGGCGACGCTCGTCTTGTGCGCGCTCTTCGTGCTGGGCTTGCACAACGTGCTGATCGGGTCGCTGCTGGTGACGCTCTACGTGAGCTGGAGCCCCTGGCACTTCTCGGGTCAGAACTACGGCCTGGCGTTGACCTTCCTGCGTCGGAGAGGCGTCGTCGTCGAGCCGCGAGCCAAGCGCTTGTTGTACGCATCGTTCGTGCTGTCGTTCTTGCAGTGGTTCTTCGTCCTGCACGGAGGGAAGTACGTCGTGGCCGTCGCGTCCGTGCCCGGTTCCGGCGGGTCGATGGTCGATTTCATGTCACTTCGCATTCCCGCTGCGATCCTCGAGGTGGCCGTTCCGCTCACGGCGCTGGTGTACGTCCTGTCGCTGGTGGGTGCCGGGGTCTTGTTGCTGCGCAACGCGCGCCTGCGCGACCTCGGACCCTGCCTCTGCCTGGGGGTCGTCCAGGCGCTCTGGTTCGCGTTGCCGGCGCTGGCGCTGTGGATCGCGGACACGCCGTTGAACGGCCTGGCCTTCGCGATCATCTGGATCTCCGCGGCTCACGGCCTGCAATACCTCTGGGTGAGCTCCTATTACGCGAGGCGAGAGGACCCTTCGTTCCGCCTCGGGCCCTACCTGGGGCGTACGCTCCTCGCGGGCGCGACCGTGACCATCCTCCCCGGCCTGATCTTCGCGCCGGGGTTCCTCGGAAAGATCCCGTGGGACATGGGGCTCGCCATTCTGCTGATCTCGGTGGTCAATCTGCATCATTTCATCCTCGACGGCGCGATCTGGAAGCTCCGGGACGGCAGGGTTGCCCGCCTCCTGCTCCGGGACTCGCCTCCGCAGCAGGAGGCGCGTCCTACTGGACCGCCGCGCCGCTCTCGCTTCCGATTCGCCATGGCGGTACTGGGGATCGCGTCACTCGGCATCGTGTGGATCGACGTGTGGCAGCGGGAGCTCGTTGTCGACGCGGCCGGGAAAGGGGATGTGAATCGGGTGATCCGAGCCTCGCAGTGGCTCGGCTGGATCGGCCGCGAGTCTCCGGGCCTGCACGTCCAGGTGGCGCAGCTGCTGTGGCAAGGCAATCGGCCGGACGCAGCCGTTGCCGAGTTCCGGCGCAGTCTCGAGTTCCATCCGACGCCAGCGGCCTGGGTTGGACTGGGGAAGGTGTACGCGAGCAAAGGGAGCTGGTCAGAGGCGTCCGAGGCCTTCGGCGCGCGATCGCCGCCGAGCGCGCGAGCTCCCGATAGCGCGGGGGAGGCGACGAAGTGCGCTACCAATCCACGGCGGAGCCCGTCGCGGACCCTCCGCAGGGGCTCGACATCGACAACGCTCGACTCGACGAGGGCAGACGGCGCATGAAGACCAGCATCGATCAGTACTGCATCAACGTCACCGATCTCGAACGATCCGTGCGCTTCTACGAGACGGTGCTCGGGCTCGAGATCACGCATCGCATCGAGACCCCCGGCTTCAGCGAGGTGGTGCTCAAGGGAGCCAGCGGGAACCGGATCCAGCTCGCCCGTCACCACGACCAGAAGGGCCCGATCGATCACGGCAACGGCTTCTGGAAGCTCTACCTCGACACGGACGACTGCAAGGGTCTGTATCAGCGCTGCATGGACGCGGGCATCGAGTCCATCTCGCCTCCGGAGCGGCTCGAGCACTGGCCGGTCACCGCAGCGTTCGTCCGCGATCCCGATGGCTACAGGGTCGAGATCCTCGAGCACCACGGGGAGGCTCCCGCGCTGAGCGGCCCCGGTCGGAAGGGCTGA
>CAYPSI010000330.1:0-16207 GCA_964413375.1 uncultured Spirochaetales bacterium
TGGCCCTCGCCGCGGATCTCGTCGTCCTCGACCCACACCCAGGCCCAGCCGCCGCGTCCCGGGTTGCCTTCGCAGGACCCGTCCGTGAAGACGCCGGAGAGAGGCCCGCCGCGGTAGCGGGCCAGCGCCTGCTCGGGTGTCAGGAGCTCGCGTTCGTACATCGCGCCCGGAATGTCGGCGATCCGGGTGCTCGCATCAAGAGGCCGGGTCTTCGGGGGCGTACTCCGCGAGGAACTCGCGGCGCCACTCGGAATAGCGGCCCGCGAGGATCGCGGCGCGCGCGTCGCCCATCAGCCGCTGGTAGAAATGGACGTTGTGGATCGATGCCAGGATCGCCGAGAGGACCTCGTTGGCGGCGAAGAGATGATGCAGATAGGCGCGCGAGAAGCCTCCGGCGCAGGCCGCGCAGTTGCAGGAGGTGTCGATCGGGTAGGCGTCGCGCCGGTAGCGGCGATGGGTGAGTCGGATGCGTCCACGCTTCGTGAAGACGGCACCGCTCCTCGCGTAGCGGGTGGGGATCACGCAGTCGAACATGTCCATGCCGTAGCCAATGGCGGCGACGAGATCCTCGGGCAGGCCCACGCCCATCAGGTAGCGGGGTCGGCCTTCGGGCAGCAGCGGGGCCACGTGCTCCGTCACGCGGCACATGAGCTCGTGACCTTCGCCCACCGAGACGCCCCCGATCGCGGTGCCCGGGAGATCCATCGCCACGATCTCCCGCGCGCACTGCTCGCGCAGCTCGAGGTGCACGCCTCCCTGCACGATGCCGAAGAGCGCCTGCGCATCCGGGCGTGCGTGCGCCGTGACGCAGCGCTCGAGCCAGGCGAGAGTGCGCCGCACGCCGACCTGCGCCTGCTCCGGAGTAGCCGGGAAGGCCGTGCACTCGTCGAAGGCCATGATCACGTCGGCCCCGAGCGCGTTCTGGATCTCGATCGAGCGCTCCGGCGTGAGCTCCATCTGGGAGCCGTCGACCTCGTTGCGGAAGCGCACGCCGTGGTCGTCGATGTCCTTGTTCGGGAGCGAGAAGACCTGGAAGCCGCCGCTGTCGGTGAGGATCGGGCCTTCCCAGCGGATGAAGCGGTGCAGGCCGCCGAGCTTGGCGACGAGGCCCTCCCCGGGGCGGAGCGCCATGTGATAGGTGTTGGCGAGGATCATCTCCGCGCCGGTGGCGCGCACCTGGTCTGGGGTCATCGCCTTCACGGCGCCGTGGGTTCCCACCGGCATGAAGGCGGGGGTGTGGAGCACGCCGTGGGGCGTCGTGAAGCGCCCGGCTCGCGCCTCGCCCGAGCGGCCATCGAGCTGGAAAAGGAAGGGGGTCGCCTCGGCGGGCACGCGCCTGCCTACCGGTAGGTCTTGCGCTCTCCGCTGCTGCGGCGGACGCGCACGCGCCGGTGCTTCGCCTTCAGCTTCGCGCGGTGACGGGACGACTTCTTGCGATTGCGGTGCGGGAGGGGCTGGGCCTTCTTCACGACGGCGCTCCGATTCGGGGGCTGGGCTTCGAGGGAGCACAGGCTAGGGGAAAGTCCCGGCCGGGGCCAGCGGGCGGGGTATCCTCGGGCCATGGCTGGCGGAAGTGCCTGGGACCGCATGGCGGACTTCGATCTCGGCCCCGAGCAGCGCCTGGTGCGACGCACGCTGCGCGATTTTGCCGAGAAGGAGATCCTGCCCTTCGTCGAGCGCTACGAGCGCGAGGAGCGTTACCCGCTGGAGCTGATCGCGAAGCTCGTGCCGCAGGGCTACCTCGCGCCGATGATCCCCGAGGAGTACGGCGGCTCCTTCAGCGACGTGTTGACCTACGGCGTGATCTGCGAGGAGCTCGCTCGCGTCGACTGGGTGGTGGCCTCCGTCGTCTCGGTTGCGAACTCGCTCGTCGCCGGCACGCTACTCCGCCACGGTACGCAGCGGCAGCGGGAGCGCTGGCTTCCGGCGATCGCGCGCGGCGAGGCCCTCTGCTCCGCCTGCCTCACCGAGCCGGGCGGCGGGACGGATCTCGGGAACATGCTCACCCGGATCGAAGAGGCGCCCGGCGGCTTCCGGCTCACGGGAACCAAGGTCTTCATCTCGCACGCGGAGCACGCGGGCCTCTTCTTCGTGGTCGCCACGATCGATCGCGCGCGCAAACACCGGGGCGTGACGGCGCTGCTGGTGGACCCACGGAGCGAAGGGATCCGGATCGGCGAGTTTCCGATGCGCACGCTCAAGCGCGACAAGCTGGCCGAGGTGCACTTCGAGAGCGTCTTCGTCCCCGAGGAGAACCTCGTCGGACCCGTCGGCGGCGGCTTTCCGGTGCTCGGGAGCGCCCTCGACATGGGGCGCTACTCGGTGGCCGCGCGCTGCGTGGGCCAGTCGCAGCGCTGCCTCGAGCTTGCCGTGGCCTATGCTTCCGAGCGCGAGGCCTTCGGTCAGAAGATCGGAGAGTTCCAGATGATCCAGCAGAAGATTGCGGACATGGTCTGTCGCACGGAGTCCGCGCGCGCGCTCGTCTACCGGCTCGGGCGCATGAAAGACGCGGGCATCGAGCGCGCGAGCATGGAGTCGTCGCTCGCGAAGCTCGTGGCGAGCGAGGCGGCGACGCACAACGCGCTCGATGCGATCCAGGTGCACGGGGGCTACGGGCTCTCGAGCGAGTACGAGGTCGGGCGGCTCCTGCTCGAGGCCAAGGCGCTCGAGTTCGGCGAGGGGACGAGCGAGCTTCACCGCAAGCTGCTCGCCGAGTTCGCGCTCGGGATCCGCAAGCAGTGAAGCCGGACGGCGCGCGGCAGAGCGGAGGCCCGGGCAGCGGGACGAGCGAACGCCGCCGCGAGCTCCTCGAGCTGATCCTCGAGGTCTCGTTCCGGCGCGAGCGCGTGGTGCTCGCGAGCGGCCGCGAGAGCGATTTCTACCTCGACCTGCGCCAGACGCTGATGCGCCCGCGCGGGGTGCACCTCGCCGGCGAGCTCGTGCTCGAGAAGCTCCTCGCCGGAGCCGGCGTCGAGGCCGTGGGAGGCATGGCCGTGGGCGCCGTTCCGCTGGTGTCGGCGGTGCTGGCGGCCGCGGCGGCTCGCGACCCGAGCACGCGCCTCGTGGGCTTCTTCGTGCGCAAGGAGACGAAGCGGCACGGCCTCGGACGCCGCATCGAGGGCGCGTTCGCGGCCGGGCAGACGGTGGCGTTGCTCGAGGACACGGTCACGACCGGTAGCTCGACGCTCGAGGCCCTCGACGCGGTGCTGGCGGAGGGCGGCAAGGTCGCGCGCGTGCTCTGCCTGGTGGACCGCGGCGAGGGCGCGCAGACCGCCTTCGCCGAGCGCGGCCTCGCACTCGAGTCACTCTTTACCCGCTCAGACCTGCCGGTCTAGGGGACAGGGATGCATCTGAACCTCGGAACGATCCTGCAGACGAGCTGCGAGGCGCGGCCCGAGCACGTAGCGCTGCGACTTCAGGACCGGACGCTGCGTTACCACGAGCTCGACCGCGCGGCGCGCGGAGTCGCGACGAGCCTGCGCGAACGCGGGTTCCAGCCGGGAGACCGCGTCGCGCTGATGGTCCCGAACGTTCCCGAGTTCACGATCGCGTACTTCGGGACGCTCTACGCGGGCTGCACGGTCGTGCCGCTCAACGTGCTGCTGTCGGCGCCCGAGGTCCAGTATCACCTCGAGGATTCCGGGGCGAAGCTCCTCGTCGCGCATTCGCTCTTCGAGGTGCCGGCGCGTGAGGGGGCGCGGCAGTCCGGTGTTCCGGTGTTGCGGGCCGAGGGCAGGGGCCCCGGCACGCTGGCCGAGCTCGCGGCCGCGGAGCCCGTTGCTGCGATGTACCCGACGCAGCCCACCGACACCGCGGTGATCCTCTACACCTCGGGCACGACCGGCAAGCCCAAGGGCGCCGAGCTCACGCACTCGAATCTGCTGCTCAACTGCGCCGTCGTGGTGCCGAGGCTCATCCCGGCCGGTGCCGATGACGTGGCGCTGGCGACCCTCCCGCTCTTCCATTCTTTCGGCCAGACCTGTATCCAGAACGCGCTGATCGCGGCAGGTGCGAGCGTGACCCTGCTGCCGCGCTTCGGCCCCAAGGAGGCCTTCGAGGTGATGGAGCGCGATCGCGTCACGCTCTTCGCCGGCGTCCCGACGATGTACTTCGCGTTGCTGCACCACGCGCCGGAGCGCGCCTACGACCTCGCGTCGCTGCGCTGGTGCATGTCCGGGGGAGCGGCGATGCCGGTCGAGGTGATGCGTGCCTTCGAGGAGAAGTTCGGCGTCGACATCCTGGAGGGCTACGGCCTCTCGGAGACGTCGCCGGTTGCGAGCTTCAACGCGCCCGGCCGACCGCGCCATCCCGGCTCGATCGGCTATCCGGTCTGGGGAGTCGAGCTGTGCATCCTCGATGACCAGGATCGCCCGCTTGCCGACGGCGAGCGCGGCGAGATCTGCATCCGCGGCCACAACGTGATGAAGGGCTACCTCGGTCGCCCCGACGCCACCCAGGAGGCCCTGCGCGGCGGCTGGTTCCACTCCGGCGACATCGGCGTGAAGGACCCCGGCGGCTCCTTCCGCATCGTCGACCGCAAGAAGGACATGGTGATCCGCGGCGGCTTCAACGTCTACCCGCGCGAGATCGAGGAGGTGCTCTTCGCGCACCCCGAGATCCTCGAGGCGGCGGTGATCGGCGTCCCCCACCCGAGTCACGGGGAGGAGGTGAAGGCCGTCGTCGTACGCACTCCCGGCTCGCAGCTCGACGCCGAGGGCGTGATCGCGTTCTGTCGCGGGCAGCTCGCCGCGTACAAGTACCCGCGCCTCGTCGAGTTCCGCGACGAGCTCCCGAAGGGCCCCACCGGAAAGGTCCTGAAGCGCGAGCTGCGCTAGCGCAAGGAGGCCGGCTTCGGCCTCCGCGCAGCGAGGCGAAGCCGAGCGAAGTCCATCGGGCTACGACTCGGGGGTGAAGTTCGCGCGCCGGCTTTCCCAGCGCGCGCGTTCTTCGAGCAGCTGCTGGAAGCGCTCGGGGCGCGCCGAGACGAAGATCGCCTCGGACTCGGCGCAGAGCTGGTCCCCGGCGAAGACCTGGCCGGAGGCGAAGGTCTTGCGTCCTTCGACCCGATCGATGCGCCCCTCGAAGCGCAGCTGGGTGTGCAGAGGCGTCGGCACGCGGTAGCGCACGACGAGGGTGCCCGTGAAGCCGGGGCTCCCGCCCAGCGACTGCGTGAAGCCGAGCACTTCGTCGAAGGCCGCGGCGACGAAGCCGCCGTGCACGCAGCCGGGGGGGCCCTCGTAGGCGGAGCCGAAGCTCACGCGACCCTCGGCGCTGCGCTCGCCGGTCTTCGCGAGCCGGATCGGGGGTGCGAGCGGATTCGCGAGCCCGATCATCGGGCTCTGATCGAAGAAGGCGCCGATGTCCCCCGCGTTCGCGGACTCGGCGTACCCCTGGAAGTGTCGCAAGCGAGGGTGGGTCTGGAGGTGCTCGGCGTAGCGCTCGAGCTGGTCGGCCGCGCGGCGCAGCTCATCCTCGGGAGCGTCGCTCGCCACGAGGCGTTCGATCACGAGGCGCATTGCATCGGCGAGCCGGCGCTTCTGCTCCCGGGCCGCGCTCACCTCGACAGTGCTCGGGTCCCACTGGCCGCGGATGAAGCGCTGCCTGCGGTCGTCGTCGTCGGCCACTCGTCCCCCCGGAACCGGGCAGGATAGGCCACGCTGCGCGGCTCTGCCTCCGGCCCGAGGACGATGCTTCGATTCGAGCGGTGCCAGCCGACTCCGCTCGGCTCCGCCTCGCTGCGCGCTTCGCTTGCCTTGCCGGGGCCCCGCGCTCGCTCTTCTCTCGCGTCTAGAGCAGCGTGCCGGCGAGGACTACGCTGGCGACGCTGAAGTAGACGACGAGACCGGTCACGTCCACCAGCGTCGCGACGAAGGGGGCCGACGCGCTGGCCGGATCGAAGCCCAGCCGGCGCAACACGAAGGGCAGCATCGATCCCGCCACGGCGCCCCACATCACGATCCACACCAGGCTCACCGCGACCGTGATCCCGACGAGCGCGAAGTGCACGCCGAAGACCTCCTCGCGCCCGGGCCACAGGATCACCCGCAAGAGTCCGATCGTGCCGAGGATCAGGCCGAGCAGCAGGCCGGCCGCGAGCTCGCGCCGGAGCACGAGCCACCAATCGCGCAGGCGCACCTCCTCCATCGCCATCGCGCGGATCACGAGCGTGCTGGCCTGCGAGCCCGAGTTTCCGCCGCTCGAGATCACCAGCGGGATGAAGAGCGTCAGCACCAGGGCACGCGCGATCGCGCTCTCGTAGTAACCCATCGCGGTCGCGGTCAAGAGCTGGCCCACGAAGAGGACGGTGAGCCAGATCGCGCGCTTGCGAACCATCTCGAGCAGGCCGACCTCCAGGTAGGGCGCGTCGAGGGCCTGGGTGCCGCCGATCTTCTGGATGTCCTCGGTGGCCTCCTCGCGCACGACGTCGACGATGTCGTCGACGGTGACGATGCCCTGGATGCGACCCTCGGCGTCGAGCACCGGAACCGCCATCAGCTTGCTCTCCGCGATCACGTGGGCGACGGCCTCCTGGTCGAGGTCGGCTCGCACGCTCACGACCTCGCGGCTCATCACGTCGCGGACCCTGCTGTCCGGGCGGGCCGCGAAGAGGTCGCGGAAGGAGACGACGCCCTGCAGGACGTGGCCGGCATCGACCACGTAGATGTAGTAGATCGTCTCGGCGTGCTCGCGCGCCGCACGGCGCAGATAGGCGATCGCCTCGTCGACGCCCAGGTCGGGACGCAGGCGCACGTAGCGCGGGCTCATCAGGCCGCCGGCCTCGTCCTCGGCGTAGGCGAGCAGCGCACTCACCTCGTGGCGGGTCGGCGCGTCGAGCAGCCGCAGCAGCACCTCGCGCTGCTCGGCCGGCGCCGCCTGGAGCATGTCCGCGGCGTCGTCTGGCGCGAGCTGACGCACCCACAGCTGGCGCTCCGGTTCGCGCATCAGCAGGATCAGCGCGCTCTGGTCGCGAGCGTCGAGCGAGTCGAAGAGATTCTCGGCCTCACCGGTCTCGAGCAGCCGAAAGCCCTCGAGACGCTCGTCGGTGTCGAGCGATGCCCAGGCGTCCCGGAGCTCCTGGGCGACGAGCCCGGCCTCGGCCTGCGGCCCGGTGCTGGACATTCAGGAGCCGAAGACCGCGAAGATCGAGTCGAGGTTCGCCCGCACGCGCTCGGGCGGGACGCCCACCGTCGGGGCGTAGAGCAGCGGTTCGTTCGAGAGGCCCTTCCACTGCGCGAGCCGATCCCGGGCCTCGTCGGGCGTGCAGGCAATCGCGATCTCGTCGACGAGGGAATCCGGGATCGCCTCGGACATGGCCTTCAGGTCGAAACGCTTGAGGGCAGCCCGGCACTTCGCTCCCACCTCGCCCAGGCCGTGGTGCTCGAGGATCGTGTGGTAGAGCTGCGTCGTGTAGTAGAAGCCGATCTGGTTCTTCGCATCGCGTACGGCCAGCTCCCGCTTCGGCTGGATCGAGGTCATCACGTAGGGTGCGAGCGCGCAGGCTCCCTCCGGTCGCCCCGCTGCGCGTTCGGCTTCGCGCAGTCCCGGCAGCGTCACGTCTTCGTGCCAGCGACGCGTAGCGATCGGGTGGCCGACGAGGGCGTCGGCCACGGCGCCGGCGGCGGCGATCATGCCGCGGTTCACGCCCGCGACCCAGATCGGGATCTCGTCGCGGGCGGCGCCGGGGCGCGCGTAGATCGGGACGTCGATCTTCCAGAAGCGACCCTCCCAGCGGAAGCCGCCACCGCGCTGCGCCTGGAACGCGGCCCGGAGCAGCTGCACGAGCTCGCGCATCCGGGGTGCCGGCGCCGAGAAACGCACGTCGTACCAGTCTTCGTTCATGCGCCGCGTGGCGGAGCCGAGTCCCAGCACCATGCGTCCGTCGGAGAGCTCGTCGAGATCCATCGCGGCGCTCGCGTGCAGCAGCGGCGAGCGCGTGAAGGCGTTGGCGATGGCGGTGCCGATCCGCACGCGGCGCGTCGCCTGCGCGATCGCGCCGAGCGCCACGTAGCCGTGGCGGTTGAAGAACTCGATCGAATACACGCCGTCGAGACCCGCCGTCTCGGCGCGCAGCGCGAGCTCGACGTCGCCGCGCGCGGAGCCACCCGTCAGCACGAGACCGATCTTCATCGCTGCCCCACCGCTTTCTGGTTGCGTTTCCACCCGGGCTTCCGACCGGCCGGATCTCCGGCCCTTCTCGGATCCACACCCTATTTGATGTGACCGTTCCTGTCACGCGGCTCCGCGAGACTGCCTGCCGGATCCCGAGGTCATGGGATTGGAGGGCAAGCATGCAGGTCGTCATGCGAACGGTCTATCGCTGCCGCGTCTGCGGCTCCGCGGAGGTCCGGACCGACGAGGTGGTCGATCGCGGTCTCGTGTTGCTGGCCGAATGCCGCCGCTGCGAGCATCGCTGGACCGACGCGCCGTCGGGGGGATCGCCCCGGCGGGTCGCGTCGCGAGTCGCTCGGGAGGTCGCTCCGGCGGCGTGATACCGTCGGGCCGTGAGGCTCGTCCTCTATACAGGCAAGGGTGGCGTCGGAAAGACGACGACCGCCGCAGCCACGGCCGTGCACGCGGCCGAACGGGGACGGCGTACCCTCGTCGCCTCGGCGGACGCGGCGCACAGCCTCGGGGACGTCTTCGAGATGCGGCTCGGCCCCGAGCCCCGGCGCGTGGCGGCCGGGCTCGATGCCGTCGAGATCGACGCGCGCGTCGAGACCGGGCGCCACTGGGGACGCATCCGGGACTTCCTGGTGCAGACCTTCCGCCATCAGGGGATCGACGCGGTGGTGGCCGAGGAGCTGGCGCTGCTGCCGGGCGCCGAGGAGCTCGCGACGCTGCTCGCCGTCGAGGACTTCGCGGCGGCCGGGGTCTGGGACTTCGTGGTCGTGGATTGCGCCCCGACGGACTCGACGCTGCGCCTGCTCACATTACCGGACGTCGCGCAGCGATCGCTGCGCATCCTGCTGCCGCTGCTCCAGGCCCTCTCGGGGGTGGCGGTTCCGCTGGCGCGCCACCTCGTGCGCATGCCACTTCCCGACTCCAGCGTCTTCGCCGATGCCGACGAGCTGGTGAACCGCAGGCTTCGCACGCTCCAGCAGCGCGTGACGCAGCGCGAGACGAGCGTGCGCATCGTGGTGACACCGGAGCGCCTCGTGATCGAAGAGGCGCGGCGGGCGTGGACGGAGCTCGCGCTCTTCGAGCTCGGCTGCGACGCCGTGGTGATGAACCGGCTGCTGCCCGAGACGGCCGGGAGCGAGGCCTTCTTCCGCGAGCAGGCGCTGCGAGAGGCGGAGCGCTGCCGCGAGGTGGAGGAGCTCTTCGCACCGCTCCCCGTCCTCACGGCGCCCCTCCAGGACGACGAAGCCACCGGCCTCGAGCGCCTCGCGGCTCACGGGAGGCGCGTCTTCGCTGGCGTCGAGCCCGATGCGCTCTTGTGCGAGAGCGAGAGGGTGCGCTTCGAGCGCGATGCCGGCGAGACCGTGGCGTGGGTCCCCATGCCCGGCGCCGACCCGAAGCGGCTCGACGTGGCAAAGGTCGACGACGAGCTCACGATCACGACGGGGCTGCGCAGACGCTCGCTCAAGCTTCCACGGCGCATGGCCCGCCTCGATCTCGCGAGCGCGCGGCTCGAGGGCTCGAGCCTGCGCGTGGCCTTCCGGACGCCCGCAAGCGCGAAGCGCGCGCAGCGAGCCGCAGGCGAGCGAAGCCCGGAGCCCGAGCTCGAGCGATGAGCGAGCGCGAGGTGCGGGTAAGGCTGGCGAAGCGCGCGCAGCGAGCCGCAGGCGAGCGAAGGCCATCGGACCCGACGTGAGAGTCCTCCTCTACACGGGCAAGGGAGGGGTCGGCAAGACGAGCCTGGCGCTGGCCTCGGCGCTGCATGCGGCGGAGTACGGGCATCGCGTCTGCGTGCTCTCGACCGACTCCGCCCACAGTCTGGGCGACGCGCTCGGTCGCCGCGTGGGCCCTGGCGGCGTCGAGATCGCGCCGCGCGTCGTCGCCCGGGAGGTGGCGGCGCTCGCGGAGCTCGATCGCGCCTGGACCGAGATCCAGACCTGGCTCGCGACGCTGCTCGAGGGCGAAAGGGACGCCGTGGTCGTCGAGGAGCTCCTCGTCTTCCCGGGCCTCGAGGAGCTGGTTGCGCTGCGCGCCGTACGCGACGTCGAGGCCACGGGCGATTTCGACCTCTGCGTCGTCGACTGCGCGCCCACCGGATCGACGCTGCGGATGCTCCGCCTGCCGGACGTGCTGCGCTTCTTCATGGAGAGCTTCTTCGACGTCGAGAGACGCGCAGCCCGCCTGCTGCGACCGCTCGCGAACCGCGTCGGTGTGGGGCGTCTCGTCGCTCCCGAGGCGGTCTTCGACGCGGCAGAGCGCCTCTACCGCGATATCGAGTCGGTGAGCCAGATTCTCCGCGACGAGAGCCGCACCAGCGCCCGGCTCGTGGTGAACCCGGCGCGCGTGGTGATCGACGAGACCCGGCGCTCCTATGCCTATCTGTGCCTCTACGGGGTGGCGACGGACGCCGTGCTCGTGAACCGGCTGCTCCCGCCCGAGGCTGCGGGTGGCTACTTTGCCCGCTGGGCCGAGCGCGAGGTCCGGGAGCTCGCCGAGATCGAGGCGTCCTTTCCGCTGCCTCTGCTGCGTGCGCCGCTGCTCGCGCGCGAGCCGATCGGTGTCGAAGCGCTGCGCGAGCTCGCGCAGTCCGTCTTCGGGGAGCTCGATCCGGCGCGCGTGCTGACGCGCGCGCGACCGATCCGTCTGGAGAAGGACGGTGAGCACACGCGGATGTGTATCGATCTGCCCGGCGCGGAGGCCGCCGACGTGGAGGTCGTCGTGCGCGGCGACGAGCTTCTGGTGCGGGTGCGGGACGCGCAGCGGCGCATCGCTCTTCCCGCATCGGTCGCGGGCCGGCCGATCGACTCGCTGAGGCTCGCAGACGGGGTTCTCTCGATCGCCTTCGGGCGCTGAGAAGTCACAGGGCGGGGGCTCCGATGAAGCCCGAGCGGCTTCCCGACCGCATCGTCTCGCTGGTGCCGAGTCTCACCGAAGCGCTCTTCGCGCTCGGGCTCGGCGATCGCGTCGTCGGCGCGACGGATTGGTGCGTGCATCCCGCCGACGCGCTGGCCCGCGTCCCGAGGGTCGGCGGTACCAAGGATCCCGACCTCGCCGCGATCGCGAAGCTGCGCCCCGAGCTCGTGATCGCGAACCGCGAGGAGAACACGCGCCGTACGGTGACGCAGCTCGAGGCCGCCGGGATCCCCGTGTGGGTCACGTACCCGCGCACGGTTGCCGAGGGAGCAGCTCTCTTGCGCGAGATTGCGCTGCTCGGGGGGCGCAGCGTCGAGCTCGATCGCGTGGTCGGGCCGGTGGAGCAGGCGGTGGAACGCGCGCTCGGCGAGCGTCCCTCCGAACCCGTCCGGGTCTTCTGTCCGATCTGGAAGGACCCCTGGATGGCGGTGGGCGCCGATACCTATGCGCACGACCTGATCGAGCTCTGCGGCGGGCGCAACGTCTTCGGAACGCTCGCGACGCGCCGCTATCCGATCGTGCGGGAGGCGGAGATCATCGCGGCGGCGCCCGAGGTGATCCTGCTCCCCGATGAGCCCTACGCGTTCGGGGCCGAGCACGCGGTGGCGCTGCGCGCGCTCCCGGTTCCGGCGGCGACCTCCGGTCGGATCCATTGCGTCGATGGTACGCTGCTCAGCTGGTACGGTCCGCGCATCCGCCGCGCGATCGAGCTGTTCCGCGCGCTCCTCTCCCCGGGCGAGAGGCCTTAGAGTCGCTTGCGCGATACGGGTCTTTTACCCATCATCCCATCCGCGACGCGCACATCCGGTTCAAGACCCACGCGGAATCGCCCGAAGTGTACGGAGCGCGGTCCACGACAAGGGCCGCGCGCGACGAGGTCCCGATGAGTCTCCGACGCCTTGCAAGCATCGCAACCGCCCTCGCCGCGCTGGCGATCCTGGCCGGCCCGGCCTGGTCCTCACGCGTCGTCGAAGTGCGCGTCGGGAACCATCCGAAGTTCACACGCGTCGTGTTCGAGCTCGACGCGCCGGCGGGTTATCGCATCGAGCGGCGTGCGGTCGATGGTGGGCACGAGCTCGTCGTCAAGCTCAGCGCCGCGTCCGCGCCGCGCCAGCTGAAGTCGAGCAGCCCGCTGATCGCGGGCGTGGATCTCGAGCCGAGCGGCACCGAATCGGTAGCGCGAGTCCGGACGCGTGGCGCCTCGCCGCGCGTGAGGGAGCTGATCCTCGGCGGTCCGCCGCGGATCGTGCTCGACTTCATGCTTCCCGAGGCGGTGGTCAGCGAGGCTTCGACGCCGCCTGTGGCAGCGAAGCCCGAGGCCGCGCCCTCGGTCGAAACGCCGCCGGTCGTGGCGAAGAAGGTTGCGCCCGAGCTCGCAGCGGCCGGGACGAAGGCGGCGAAGACGGAACCGGTGCGCGAGGCGCGCAAGCCGGCGATGGAAGAGCCGGGAGCCGCCGCGGCCGCCCCGAAGCTGCCCGAGAAGGTTGCGCCGCCGAAGGTCGCCAAGCAGGAGCCGCCGCCCGTCGTGGCGCCGAAGCCCCTGGTGCCCCCGCTGCCGGCGACCGAGGCGCCGCTCGCAAAGGTCGAGAGCGCCCTCGAAGGCGAGCGCATCGTCGAAAAGAAGGTGGCGCAGCCCGATGCGCCGAAGCAGACGGAGCTTGCGAGCCCGGCTCCGGTTCCGACTGCGAGCCCGGCTCCGGTTCCGGCCGCGAGCGCGCCCGCCGGCGAGCCGCCCGGTCCCGCGGCAATCCCGCCGTCCGAGACGCTGCCGAAGCCCGTGGCGAAGGCGCCGACGACCTCGCTGCCCACCCGCAACGCGGAGCAGAAGGGGCCCTTCGGGCTCTCGCTGAACGGATCGGATCCCTGGCTCACCCTCGGCCTCGTCGGGGCGGGCCTGCTGATCTTCCTGATCGTGGTGGTGAGTCTCCTGCGCAGGCACTCGAAGCCGACCTCGCTCGACGCACTCGAGCTCGCGCGCGAGGCCGGCGAGTCGCTGGAGTCGGGGGATGTCTTCAAGACGATCGCCGGTGCGGGAACGAACGGCACGAGAGCAAGCGAGGCGACTTTCCCGGCCGCAGGCCCGGGGCTCTTCGACGACGAACGCGAGAAGGGAGAGAACGAGATGGACGTGGCGATGAACCTTCCGATCGAGCGCGAGCCGCGCGGGGCGCGGGCGCAGTCGATGGATTCCAGTTCGGATCCCGGCCCGCTGGTGCAGGAGCTCGAGCGGCGCATGGCGCAGCTCGAGAGCCGGCTGGACGAGGCCAATGAAGCGCGCGAGCGCCTCGAGCGACAGGTCACCGCGCAGAGCGAAGAGCTTCGGGTGCAGCGCGCGGCCATCGCGCGGACGCAGCGCGCGCTGCGCGGCATGACCCGCATCGGCGAGGATCAGGCCACCGAGCCCGCCCTTCGCGATCCCTCCAAGCCCACCGCCGGCCGCGGCTAGTCCCAGGACGTTGCGAGATTCCGAGCGGTGGCAGCCCACTCCGCTCGCCTGCGGCTCGCTGCGCGCTGCGCTTGCAGGTCTCAGCGGGTGATCTGACTTCGCTCGGCTTCGCCTCGCTGCGCGCGCTTCGCGCTTGCGGACGCGGATCTCTGCTCGCCCCGTCGCAAGCGAAGCGCGCAGCGAGCCGCAGGCGAGCGAAGTCCATCGGACTAGCCGCCGGCGAGCAGCAGCGCGCCGATCGCGCCCGAATATTCGCCGTCTGCGAGCACGATCGGCTCGCGGCCGAACGCGGCGGTGAAGGCGACGAGCAGCTGCGAGAGGGGTGCGTTGCCGCGCAGTGCCGAGCCCCCGAACACGATCCGGCCAACGCCCACCTGACCGGCGAGAGCATTGCAGAGCAGCGCGACGTTCTCGCCGACGAGCGCGAGCAGCGCCGCCGCCAGATCCCGTGGATCGCTGCGTTCGCCGCCCGCGGCCTCACCGGCGAGCTTGCCGAAGGAGGCCGCGCTCGCCGCGCCCGGAATCTCCGCGAGACCGTCCGGATAGACGTCCGAGACCAGCAGGTCGACCCGCCGGCGATCCCCCGCGCTCGCGAGTGCTACGAGCTCGTCGAAGCCTGCCAGAGCGGTGAGTGCCCTTCCGAGGCCGAGGATCGTCCCGCCGCCGAGGGCCGTCCCCCCGACCCTCTCGACCCGGCCTCGCTCGACGAGCATCACCGAGGTGCCGGTTCCGAGCGAGACCAGCAGGAAGGGCTCGGGGGACGTCCTACCCTGCATCTGGAGCAGCTCTCGCGCGCCAGCAGCCCACGCCTCGAACTCGCCGATCTGGGTGGTGTCCAATGCCAGGAGGTCGGCGAAGCGCGCCCCGCCGCCCCCCGTCACTCCGATCCGCTGCGGGTGGAGCAACTCAACTTCTCGGGCGACTCGTTCGATGGCCTCGGTGGGGGAGAGCTCCAGGCGAAAGGGCTCGTCGCCGCGACGGATCGCGACCTTCGCCAGGCTGGCGCCGACGTCGGCTCCGATCCTCGTGCCGTGATTCGAGGGATTCACTCGCTCTTTCGGTGGGTTACATTCCCGGGCCGGGTGGTGTGAGATGTATACCGATTTCTACGGCCTTGGCGAGAAGCCGTTCTCGCTGACCCCCGACCCCCGCTACCTCTTTCTCTCGGCGTCGCATCGCGAGGCGCTCGCGCACGTCCTCTACGGCATCGAGCAGGGCGAGGGCTTCATCTCGGTTACGGGCGAGGTCGGCACCGGCAAGACGACCCTGTGCTGGACGCTTCTCGAACGCCTCGGTCCGGACACCGAGGTTGCGTTCGTCTTCAACCCGATGTTGTCGGGCGACGAGCTGCTGCGCGCGATCAGCTCCGAGTTCGGGCTCTCGAGCGACGGGATGACGCGCGCACAGCTGGGCGACCAGCTGAACCGCTTCCTGCTCGAGCAGCGCCGCGCGGGCCGGCGCGTGCTGCTGATCATCGACGAGGCGCAGAATCTGCCCCCGCAGACCCTCGAGGAGATCCGGCTGCTCTCGAACCTCGAGACCGCGACCTCGAAGCTGCTCCAGATCCTGCTCTTCGGGCAGCCCGAGCTCGACGCGAAGCTCGAGTCACGCGAGCTGCGTCAGCTCCGCCAACGGATCGGCGTTCGCTGGGGCCTCCAGGCGCTGAACCGGGCCGAGACCCGGGAGTACGTCCGCCATCGGCTGCGCATGGCATCCGGCACCCAGGCCGAGTTCTTCACCGATGCCGCGCTGCGCGAGGTGCATCGCCGTTCGGGCGGGGTTCCGCGCCTGGTGAACCTGATCTGCGATCGCTCGCTGCTGGCCGGCTATGCGGCCGGGTTGAACCCGGTGGGGCCGGCCGTCGTGTCCCGGGCCGCGCGCGAGATCCTCGGTCCGAAGCGGCGGCGGCTGCTCGCGAGCCGATGGCCGGGAGGACGCGCCGTGGTCGCCGCGGTCGCTCTGGTCGGCCTGGTCGTCGTGGGAGCGCTCGCGTGGCAACGGCTCGAGCCTCGGCACGCGCCGGCCCTTGCGGAGCGGACGGATGCCGCGCTGCCGCTCGCGGCGCCCGAGCCGCCGGCTCCGCGCGCCGAGGTCGAGCCCGTCGACACCGTATCGGCCGCGGTCGGAGAGCCGGGATGAGCACGATCCTGAAGGCGTTGCGCCGACTGGAGCAGGAGAAGACCCCGACGGATCGTCCGCTGCGCGAGCAGGTGACGGGACTCGGCGGTGGCTACCGCGATGACGCGCGCGGCTCGCGCCGCTGGCCGGTGCTGCTCGGCGGGATCGGTGCCGGCGTCTGCGCGGGCCTCGCGGTGATCCTGCTGGTGCTCTCGCGTGGCGACTCCCCGCCGACTCCGGCGGCCGTGGATCCCGCCGCGGCGGTGGCCGGGAGCCCGCCGCCGCTGCAACAGCCCCTTCACAGGGAGACGACTCCCTCGCTACCGCACGCCGCGCAGGCCCCGCCGGCCGTGCCCGCCGCAGTACCGCCTTCCGTGGCCTTCGACGACGTCGAGATGATCGACCGCGGCGTCTCCACGCCGCGGATGGCGGATCCAACGCTTGCAGACGCAAGCGCAGATGCGAACGCAGACGCGGCCGTGCCGGTCGCGCCCCCGCCCGGGAGCGTTCGCCCCTTCCAGCACGCGGAGCGCCGCGCGCGCACGGCGCCGCGTCCGCAGCCGGTGGTCGAGGCCCCTGTAGCGCAGGCCGTGAAGGCTCCGATCCCGGAGG
>CAYPSI010000331.1:0-1805 GCA_964413375.1 uncultured Spirochaetales bacterium
GCACAGAGAGAAGCTGTAGGGCGCCGCGTGCGGGGCGCCCAGGCTGTCGGCGATCGTGCGCACCGCGTCGATCGCCTGCGGCGAGCCCGCCGCGAAGCTCCGGTGCATCGAGTCGGCCCCTTCGGGCTCGACGCCGAAGACGAGCGTGCGCGGCGAAGCCAGCTTCACCGCCGCAGCGACACCGGCGCACAGCCCCCCGCCGCCGATCGGAACGATCACCGCGTCGAGGCCCACCACCTGCTCCACGAGCTCGAGGCCGAGCGTCGCCGTGCCGAGTGCCGTCTTCGGACCCTCGAAGGGATGGACGAAGGTGCGGCCCTCGGCCGCCTCGATCTCCTTCACGCTCGCGAAGGCCTGGTGCACGTCGGAGACGAGCTCCACCGTGGCGCCGAGCGAGCGACAGCCCTCCACCCGGAACGGGTTCGCCGACTTCGGCATCACCACCTTGGCGGTCGTCCCGAGCGCGGCCGCGGCGTACGCCACCGCCATCGCGTGGTTTCCGGCGCTCACCGCCGTGACGCCACGCGCCAATTCCTCGGGGGACAGGTCCAGCATCACCGCGAGCGCGCCGCGCGCCTTGAAGCTGCCGGTGCGCTGGAACAGCTCCTCCTTGAGAAAGACGCGCGTCTCGGGCCCGACAACGCGGCTGAGCGCGCCGTCCTGCCAGAGCCGGACCGGGGTCGTCACAACCCGGTCGCCGAGACGGGCGCGGGTGGCGCGGATCGCCTCGAGCGTGGGCTCGAGAAGCAAGGGCTGTGTCATGGGACGTGGGCGGAGTATAGGCCTCCGCCACACGAGATAGAATCCCGGCTCAGTCAACTCAGCGCTCCCGTGAGGGCCTACTAAGAGGAGGTCCCATTGAACTGGAACACATGGGTTCGGCAGACCCACCGCTGGCTGTCCATTGCCTTTACGGCGACGGTCATCGCCAACTTCGCGCAAGGAGCAAGGTGGGCCTAGCGGCGGGTCAGCGCCTGGGACCGTACGAGATCACAGCGCCGCTCGGCGCCGGCGGCATGGGCGAAGTCTGGCGCGCGCGCGACACGCGGCTCGGCCGGGACGTCGCGATCAAGGTGCTCCCGGCCGGGCTCGCGCAGAACGAGCAGTTCCGCCAGCGCTTCGACCGCGAGGCCAGGGTGATCTCGTCGCTCAGCCACCCGCACATCTGCACGCTCTTCGACGTCGGAGAGGCGGCACAGCTCCACTACCTGGTCATGGAGTACCTCGAGGGTGAAGCTCTCGCCGATCGCCTTCAAAAGGGCCCATTCCCGCTGCACGACGTCCTGAAGTACGGCCAGCAGATCGCTTCGGCCCTGCACGCGGCACACCGGCAGGGCATCACGCATCGCGACCTCAAGCCCGGCAACGTCATGCTCACGAAGTCGGGAACGAAGCTGCTCGACTTCGGGCTGGCGAAGACGGCCGCGGAGGGCGCGTCTCCGATCGACGGGCACACGAGCCTGGCCACCGAGGCCAAGCCCCTGACGGAGCAGGGAACGATCCTCGGCACCTTCCAGTACATGTCGCCCGAGCAGCTCGAGGGACAGGAAGCGGACGCCCGCACCGACATCTTCGCCCTCGGGGCCGTCCTGTACGAGATGGCGACCGGCCGCCGCGCCTTCCAGGGAAAGACGAAGACGAGCCTGATCGCCGCGATCGTGAAAGAGCAGCCGCCGCCGATCGCGGAGGCGCAGCCGCTCACCCCGCCGGCGCTGCAGCACGTGGTCGACAAGTGCCTGGCGAAGGACCCGGACGATCGCTGGCAGAGTGCCCTCGACGTGGCGTCGGAGCTGCGCTGGATCAGC
>CAYPSI010000332.1:0-6408 GCA_964413375.1 uncultured Spirochaetales bacterium
GGTGCACGGAGCTCTCGGCGTCTCGAGCGACATGCCGCTCGAGGGCATGTACCGCGGAGCCCGTACGCTGCGCATCGCCGATGGCCCGGACGAGGTTCACCGCATCCTGATCGCGAAGAACGTGCTGAAGCGCTACCACGCTGGCGAGTCCTGGGACTTCGGGATCTGAGGGCGCCCCGCCGGCTCACTCCTCGCGGAAGCCGACGTCCCGGGAGACCTGCTCCCCCGTGCCGGGGCTCGCGACCCGTCCGGCCATCGACGAGACGTTCACGATGTGACCGCTTCGGCGCGTGCGCATCCCCGGCAGCACGGCCTTGATCATCGCGACGCGGCCGTCCGCTCAGCGGTCCCGGAGCCGCCAGGCATAGCTGCGGGCCCGCTCGTCCCGCTGCCGCCGGCGCTCCTCGGCGCCCAGGAAACGGGTACCGTCCGGAAGTTCGTCCCGCAGCTTCGCGAACGGCACGATCCGGGCCCGCGCAGCGAGCTCGCGTGAGGGGCGCCCGCCCGCAAACTCTGCCCAGCGCAAGGTCAGGATCCCCTCGTGCATGTCGCAGGGATCCACCCAGTTGTGCACGCCCGGGTCAGGGACCGATACCACGAAGGTATGGGTTCCATCCGGGTTCGCGAGCGACTGCGCCTTGTTCAGGCTCGCGGTGCGACGCACGATGTCGTTGCTCGTCCCCCAGAGATTCGTGATCGGCGCGATGAAGTACGCGGCGCCGCCGAGGTGGACGTCGATGACGAGCGCCTCCCCATCGCGCAGCCGGAAGTGGCCCAGGATGTAGACCTGGTTGCGCAGCGCGCCGTCGCTGTCGCGGTCGATCGTGAAGGCGAAGGTGTTGGCGGGATGCTGGAGCGCCTGCTGGTTCCAGCGAAGCGTGTTGTCGGCGTACAGGCGCATGAAGCGGGCTGCGTGCGCTGCGTTCTCGTCGTCGCTGCGCAACGGAATCGTGGGCTCGGGACCGAGCCGCTCGATCGCGAGCGTGTTCGGCATCTCGTTGGCCCAATCGAGGAGCACGTCCCGGATGTAGAACTCGTGCGCCTGGGGAGACGAGCGGATGTGGTTCGGGCGCCCTCCCGCGGCATCGGCGTCGACGCTGATCGTGAAGCTGCGATCCGGGCCGAGCTCGAGGTCGCGGCCGTCGAGCACGTCGACCGTGTTCATCTCCGCGTCCCACAGCGTGAAGTAGTTCTCGCAAAGGCGCCGCTCTGCAACCGATCCGCGGATCCGGTAGCGCTCGCGCCCGTCGATCGGGATCACGCGATAGATCGAGTCGGGGTTGTCGAGGCCGTAGCGCGAGCCGGGCACCCGCACTCCCTCGAGCTCGTGGGCGAGCCGCGTGATCGTGACCACCCGAGGGCGCAAGGGGTCCTGGTTGCGCGACCAGACTGCGGCGCAGAACATCACCTCCTCGAAGCTGGCGTCGAAGCACGCGCGCATCTCGGGGCTCGGTGCCGCCTTCGCGAGCCAGTGCGCGCGGACCTCCTCGCGCGCGCGTCGCAGCGTGGGATGCTCGAGCAGGCGCAGGGCCTCCCGCTCGACCCAGGCCTGGTCTTCCGTGGCGATCGGATGCGGGCGCTTCGGCATGGCGGCGATGCTAGCGCGGCACCCATCCAGCGGGTCGGCTCCCAGCGGGCCTTCTCGATCGGCCCTGCGAGCAGCGGGCCTAGCCACCGGCGCGCGTGCGCGCCCGAGCGGGCATCGCGTCTTGCCGAACGGCATCGCGTCGAGCAGCTTTGGGGGGTGTCGAAGGCCTTCGTACGCGAGGACGATCAGGCGGAGGAGCCCGAAGCCGAGGAGCCGTCCTTCGGCGCGGCCGCGCGCTACATCACGCCCGAAGGCCGGCGCCGTCTCGAGGCGGAGCTCGAGCAGCTCTGGCGGATCGAGCGGCCGAGGGTCACCTCCGAAGTCGCGGAGGCGGCCGCGCTCGGAGACCGCTCCGAGAACGCCGAGTACATCTACGGCAAGCGGCGCCTGCGCGAGATCGACCGGCGTATCCGTCATCTCACCAAGCTGATCGAGAAGCTGACCGTCGTGACGGAAACACCGAGCGATCGCGAGCGCGTCTTCTTCGGGGCCTGGGTGACGGTCGAGGACGAGGCGGGCCAGAGCGCCACCTATCGACTCGTCGGGCCGGACGAGACGGACGCCCCGACTGGCAGGATCAGCATCGAGTCGCCGATGGCGCGCGCGCTGCTCGGGAAGAGTGCCGGCGACGAGGCACTCGTCCGCCGGCCCAAGGGCGAGAGCGAGCTCGTGATCAGGGCCGTCCGCTACGACGCTCCGGCCTAGCCGACCGAGCCTTCGAGGATCGCCTTCGGGGTGATCCAGGCCGGGGGCATCCGGGGCGGCGTCTTCCAGTAGATGTCGAGCTTGGCGATCAGACCCTCTGCGTCGATCTCCATGATGTTGATGAAGTGCATCACGAGCTCGGACTCCCCCGGCGGGCGGATCGTCTCGATACATTCGGCAACCGCCCGGCGGCCGTCTTCGGAGCGGAAGATCTTGCGGGCCTTGAGGTCGTGGTGGTCGAAGCGACCGATCACGCCGGACACGAAGGCCAGGTACTTCGCCTTGCCTCGACAGGTGTCGTCCTCGTCGTCGCGCATGCCGACGCGCACGAAATCGTCGGAGAGGGTCGATGCCACCAGCTCCCAGTCGTGCGTGTCGATTCCCTGCCAGAAACGCGCGATCACGTCCTCTTCGGCCACGTCCCTTCCTCCTCTTGCGAGTTCGCAGGAGCGTACCCGAGCGCCGAGCGAGCGTCGCCCGCGCCCCCCGGACAGCTGCCCCTCGCCTCGCTGCGACGAAGGCGCGCCGGGCGGCTCAGATCGGCCAGGGGCCCAGCAGCAGCAGGGTCGCGCCGAGGATCGCCGCGTACACCGGGAAGCCGATCGCGCAGACGGCGATCGCCCGGAGGTTTCCGCTGTAGTCGAGCGCCTGGCGCACGGCGGTGACCATGCACGCCAGCATCCAGAGCGCGCAGAGTACGAAGATCGCGCCGGCGAGGGGCTCGAAGAGAGCCAAGGCGAGCAGGACACCGGGCGAGCTCGAGAAGCCGAGCGTGCGCAGGAGCTCGCCCGTATCGGCATCGGTCTCCGGCCCGGGCAGCAGCCGCGTTCCGATCCACCAGGTGGTGCGCGCCCACGCATACCAGCCCACGAGCCAGGCCACGGCACTCCAGCCGATTCCCGCCCAGCCGCCGTTGTGGAAGCTCCCGATGCCCGCCGCGACCGACGCGCAGAGCACGACCGCGAAGGCCTGCGGCGTGGCGGAGCGATCGTGCTCCACCTCCTCATAGAGATCGGCATCGAGGCGGGCCGCGCGCCCCATGCGCCGGACCACGACCATCGCGCTCATGGCTCCTCCCCATCGGCGTTCACCCAGCGGCGACAGCGTTCGAGGGTGCGCGGCAGGGTCTTGCGCGTGACCGCCTCCTCGAGAAACTCCGGGAGGGCTTCGCTCACGTCGACACCGGTCGCGAAGCGCCCGAGTGTGCGGGAAGCGTCCATCTCGTAGAGCTCCCAGAAGCCCTCGACCCGGCGCATCGCGCTCGCGAAGTCCGGGTCGAGCTCCCACGCGATGCGCCAGCGCGCTGGGTCGAGGTGGTAGCGCAGCCGGTAGGCCACCTTCACGAAGACGATGCGGATGTGGTGCTCGTCGATCTGGCCGTCCGCAGTCTGCGCCACCATCTCGAGCGAAGCCAGCTCGCTTCGGTACTCCGCCTGCCGCACGGTGGCGCTCAGCAGCTCGTAGACGCGCTCCACCGGGCGCTCGAAGATCACGTAGGCGTTGACGAGGTCGCCGGGGCGATCGAGCACGAGCGAGCCCTCCTCGAGCAGCTGCGCCACGATCTCCGGCGGCTCCGCGCCGAGTAGTCGCTGCGCCGGGAGCAGGTCGCCGTCCGCTGCGATCGCGGGCTCTCGCGACCCGGCGCCGAGGGTCGCGAGGCCGAGCGCCAGGACGACGAGCTGCGACCCGGGCCGGGGCATGGCTCCATCCTACACCCGCCCGGCGTCGATTGATCGCCCGCGTCCGCTGTGATTCCCTCTCCGGGCAATGAGTTATGAACCCCGCGTCCAGCTTCCGCACACCGACCTCGTCGTCGGGCGCATCGGCCTCGGCTCGAGCTTCGGCGTGGGCCCGGAGGGGCTGGCTCTCGCCTTCGACCACGGCATCAACACCTTCTACTGGGGAAGCATCCGGCGCCCCGGCTTCGGCGAGGGGATCCGCCAGCTCGCGCGGCGCGGCCGCGAGAAGATCGCCGTCGTCCTCCAGAGCTACGCGCGCTGGCCTGCCGCATGGATGCGGCTGACGCTCGAGTCGGGGCTACGCCGCCTCGACCTCGACTACGCAGACGTGCTGCTGCTCGGCTGGTACAACCAGCGACCCCCGCAGGCGATCCTCGACGCGGCGCTCGAGCTCCGCGAGAAGGGTCGCGTCCGCACGCTGATGATGTCGGGGCACCAGCGTCGCTTCTTCCCGGAGATGGCGCGCGACGGGATCTTCGACCTGTTCATGGTCCGTTACAATGCGTCTCACCGCGGAGCCGAGCGCGAGGTCTTCCCCGCGCTGCCCGCCCCTCCCGAACGTCCGGGAATCTGCGCCTACACCGCCACGCGTTGGGGATCGCTGCTCGACCCGAAGCGACTACCCGCGGGCGAGCGCGTGCCCTCGGCCGCCGACTGCTACCGCTTCTGCCTGAGCCACCCGGCCGTCGACATGGTGCTCTGCGGCCCGGCCGATACCGAGCAGGTGCGGGTGGCCTGCAAGGCGCTCGCAGCCGGCCCGCTCGATCCGGACGAGCTCGCGTGGATGCGGCGCGTCGGGGACCACGTCTACGGGAAGACCCGGACGGCCCGCCTGATGGATTGATCCGAGGAAGAGGAAGCCCGCTCGCCTGCTGCGCTACTTCGCGCAGCGGTAGACCTCGAAAGTCTGGCGGCCGCTCGCGATCGGAGTAGCCGGCACGATGGTGTCGCCCCCCATCAGCGCAGCCTCGTTGCGAGCAAGCGACTCGAGCTCGAGCTGGATCGGCGGGTCGCGGCGCGCGAAGATCATGACCCGGTCCGTCGTCTGCGCGTGGGTGCGGCCCTTTGCCTCACAGCTCGCGACCTCGCCCTTCTTCGCCACGCGCACGGCCTGGCCCCCTTCGCTGAGCTTCACCCAGGTACAGGCCAGCGCGAAGGCCGCGAGCGCGGCGACTGCGGACCGAGCGATGCGACGTCTCATCTCCCCTCCCCCCGAAATACGGACTGCGCGAGGATACACTCCGGAAGCGCGGCGTGCCGAACGCACAGGGAGGGGGCCCCATCCAGGATCCGCAGGTCGCTCGCCCCTTTCGCAAGAGCCGCGTCCAGCAGGCGCTGCTCGCGGGCTACCTCGCGCTCTGGGTGGCGATGGCGATCGGGCCCCACGACCGCGGGGACTGGCTGCTCGAGAACCTGATCGTCTTCGTCGCGGCGGCCCTCCTGCTGGCGACCCGGCGCGCCTTTGCGTTCTCGAACTTCTCCTACCTGCTGATCGCGGTCTTCCTCGCGCTGCACGCGGTCGGCGCGCACTACACCTACTCGCTCACGCCCTTTGGCGACTGGCTCGCCGCGAGCCTCGGGCTCGCGCGCAACCCCTACGATCGGCTCGTGCACTTCGCCTTCGGCCTGCTGCTCGCCTACCCGCTGCACGAGATGGGGCGCCGCGTGCTGCACGTCCACGGAGGCTGGAGCTACGCGCTCGCGGCGATCGCGATCCTGGCGCTCTCGTCCGTCTACGAGATCGTCGAGTCCTGGGCGGCCCGCGTCGTCGATCCCGCCCTCGGCCAGGCCTTCCTCGGCACGCAGGGAGACGAATGGGACGCTCAGAAGGACATGACGCTTGCGGTCGTGGGAGCCGCGATCGCGCTCGCCGCCGGCGCGTTCTACCGCGCGCGCAGCGGCCACGAGCCGTGGCTCTGGCTGCGCCGAGGTGGGTAGCCAGGTGAGCGTCCGCGCCGGCAGGGCCTTCGGGATCGCGCTCGGCGCCTCGCTCACGGCAGCGCTGGTTCTCGTCACCTATCTCCCGACGCCCGGCGGGTAGAGGGCGTCGCGTGGACCATTCACCGCAATTTGCTGGTGAGCGTGCCCTTCACGCTGGCGAATCTCGACAAGGTCAATCCCGCCGTCGTGCTGCTTCCCCTGACAATGGACTACTAGAGGTAGACGGTATGCAGCACGAGCGCCCCGACCAAGATCCTCGCGACGATGCGCTCGCTGCGATCGTGGCCGTGGGTGCGAAAGACGCTGGCCCAGTCGAGCAATACCGCCGCGCTGACGAGCATCCCCAGGAGCTCGAAGGGCTCGCTCGAGGCGCCGAAGGTGCTGCTGACGATCCACCAGTCGCGCCCCGTCACCATCGGAGGTACGAAGACGCAG
>CAYPSI010000333.1:0-24306 GCA_964413375.1 uncultured Spirochaetales bacterium
GGCGCGCTCCACGATCCAGCGCGTCGCGCGGCCGAAGAGCGCGTAGCCACCCGACAGGCCACCGAGGAAGATCGCGAGCACGGCCGACGTGGCCTCGGCGTGGGAGCCGAGGAGGGTGGCCAGGTACTTCTGCCAGGCGACCTCGTAGACGAGACCTGCGAAGCCCGTCAGCACCGTGAGCAGCAGCGCCGTGAAGCGGGTCATCGCTCGCTCAACCCCGCTTCCGACACGGGGAGCCACGGATCGATCCATGGAGCCGGCGGATGGGAGGCGTCCCGGTGCGATCGAGAATACCCACGTCCGCGCGA
Organism: uncultured Spirochaetales bacterium; assembly: GCA_964413375.1. GTDB lineage: Bacteria > Myxococcota_A > UBA9160 > UBA9160 > SMWR01 > CAZUYC01. The sequence goes on from CAYPSI010000333.1 coordinate 309, forward strand.
AGGATCCAGCGAAGCGAGCGAGCGCATCCCTGCTCACTTCTTCGTAGGCGGAGTCCTTCCAGGCGCGAGGCGCGCTTCACACCATCCTGTCATTGAACGACGCGGCACTCGTGGCCGTCGAGGCGCAGGGTCGAGAGACCCGATGCCGCGCGCGGCGACTCGGAAAGGCGTGCTTCGAGCGCCTCGCGAGCCGGCTCTCCGAGCGTCGAGGCAAGGGCTCTCAGCTGCTCAGGCAGTACAGCAGAAGCGACACCTGGGTGCGCGCCTGCTGCTGCAGCTCGCGCACGAAGGCGCCCCCGAGTGCCTCTTTCGAAGCGCGGGGGCGACCGTCGGGCGGGTCCTGCTCGCGCTCGAGCAGAGGGCGATGTCAGGCGGGCTGGCGCCGGCGTCGGATCCCGTGAGCCGCGAGCAGCAGACCGGTCGGGAAGAGCAGTGCGGCCGAGGGTTCCGGAATGGGTGAAGCCTGGAATCGCAGGTTGTCGATGTTGAAGTTCCCGACGTTGGGCCCGACGGCCGTCAGCACCAGGCGGTCGATGCCCAGCATCGAGTCCTCGATGCCGACGAAGCGCTGGCTCAGGGCACCCGTCACGAAGGTCAGGGTCGACATGACTACGCCGCCCTTGTATGCCGTGACCGCGACCGAGAGATCGTCGGTCTGCTGCGTTGCCACGTCGAAGCCTACGCGCAGCATCGACTGCGTGAAGTCGATCGTGATGGAACCGCCAACGGGTTGGTCAACCGGGGCGAAGTTGCGGACCGAAGTACCGAAGGCGAAGGCCCCGCCATTGGTGGGGTCGAAGGTCACTCCGTCCGCGACAAACTGATTCGTGAGCAGAATGTTGTTGCCAAGAAGGGGGTCGTCGAAGTCGATCACCGTCTGGGGTCCCACGAACGCCGCCAGGGGGACCGAGATCGGCGCCGCAGTCGCAGAGCCCGCCATGAGCGCGGCGATCGCCAGTACGGAAACTCGTCCGAGCAGTCGCAGCTGGATCTTCATCTCAAACCCCTCCCGCTAGTGGTGTGTTGCAGTGGCCGCATCAGGAATGGTCGACCGGATCATCCTCGTCCTCGGAGTCTTCGACGCCCGGGCCGTGATGGATGCAAGTCTACACCCGAGAGGTGCGCGCCGACGAGAAGAACTTGCATCCGTGTCGATTTTCTTTGCGCCGGTGGTCGGGTCGAGATTCGTTCCCGCGGGGCCGGAGCCTCGTCGGGGGGACCCCGTTCCACCTCACGTCTTCGCGAGCCCCTCGGGGCGCTCACTTCTCATCGTAGGCGATGGTTCCGTCCCACTCTGGCCCCGGCGGCTCGGCCCGCAGCCGCGCGATCCGTTCCCGGAAGATCGCGGGAAGTCGGCTTTCGGGCTCGCGGCGCGCGAGCTCCGCGAAGCCGGCCTCCGCAGCGTCCCAGTCGCGCGCGCGGTAGCGCTCGAGCGCCGCATGCTGCAAGCCGGCGAGCTCGCGCTGCGCCGGAGCCAGCTCCGCAGCGGCGCCGATCGGCTCGTAGATCCCGACGGAGGCGCTGCGTCCCTTGACCCGCACGCGGTCGAGCTCGCGGAACGCGAGCTCGGGGCAGCTCGCCACCGTCGACTCGCTCACCACGATGCCGACGCCGTAGCGCCGGGTGAGTCCCTCCAGGCGTGAGGCGAGGTTCACGCCGTCGCCGACGACCGTGTACTTGAGCCGCGAGAGCGAGCCCATCCGGCCGGCCACGACGAGAGCCGTGTTGATGCCGATGCCGATCGCGAGGGGGCCTCCGCCGAGCCGGGCGACCTCGCTGTTGAGCTCCGGCAGCGAGGCCACGAGATCGAGGGCCGCGAGCACGGCTCGCATGGCATCGTCGTCGTGTTCGAGCGGGGCGCCGAAGAGCGCCTTCACGCCGTCGCCCATGTACTCCTCGACGACCCCTCCCCGCGCCTCGATCGCGGTGCTGGCACCCGTGAGGACGGTATTCAGGATCCGGACCAGGCGCTCCGGCGGCTCGCGCTCGGCCAGGCCAGTGAAGCCGCGGACATCGCAGAAGAGCACCGTGACGGTGCGCTCCTCGCCGCCGAGCGCGACCTCCTTGCTGAGCAGCTCCTCCGCGATCTCGGGAGCTACGACCCGCCCGAGCATGTCTCGGACTTGATCGCGCTCGGCGAGCCCGTGCATCATGTCGTTGAACGAGGCGGCGAGCGCCCCGATCTCGTCGCGTTGCGCTACCGCGACCGGCTCGCCGTAGTTTCCCGCGCGGATGCGGCGCGCCGCGCGCACGAGATCCGCGACCGGTCGCGTGACGCGCGTCGCGAGCAGCGCGCTGCCGACGAGCGAGAGCAGGAGCCCCAACGCGAAGATTCCGAGCAGCTGCGTGCGCAGGCGTCGGGACGAGTCGAGAGCCTCGTCGAGGGAGCGCTGGAGCACTGCGACGAGCCCACCGCCCTCGTCGTCGAGCCCGGCGGTCCAGGTGACGTACTCGTCCCCCTCGAGCACGAGGGTCGAGAGCTCGGGCGCTGCGCGCGACGACTCGGACAGGCGCGCTTCGAGCGCTTCGCGAGGCGGCGCGGCGAGCGTCGAGGCGAAGGCCTCCCAGCCGCTCGGGCGGTGCAGCAGGAGCGACACCTGGGTGCGCGTCTGCTGCTGCAGCTCGCGTGCGAAGGTGTCCCCTAGCGCGAAGCCGATCACGATCCACGCGCGGGGCTCCGGCATGAAGAGCGGAACGGTCACCAGCTGATAGGCGATTCCGCTCAGCAAGCGGATCGACGACGCCTCCCCGAACTCGTCCTGCATCGCCCGGGCGATGAGGGGCTGTAGCTCCGACGAGGCCCCGGGTTCCGGCGCGGGCCGCGTGTCCGCGATCACCTCGCCCGGGAGCGCGAGCAGCAACATCAGGTCCGCGCCGACGCGCACGCGGTGGTTCTCGAGCGCCGAGAGGATGGTGGCGTGGTCCCCCGTCGCCGTCGCCGCCTTGAAGGCGAAGTCTGCCGAGAGCAGCATCGCCTTCTCGACGAGGATCGTCCGGCGCACCTCCAGCGAGCGCTGGAACGCGCCGGCGGTGAGCTCGAGCGCCTCGTCGATGCTCCTGCGCGCCTCGCGCAGGTTTGCGGTCTGGACGGCCAGCAGCACCGCGGCCTGCACCAGCACCAGCAGCCCCGCGACGAAGACGAGGATCCTGGCGCGGAAGCTGCCGAAGTGGATCGGCACACGGATGCCCCATGCAGGCCGCTCAGCGATAGCTGGCTCCACCCGGCGAGGGCGCGCGTCGCGGCCGCCAGATACGCGCCTGCTCGATCGCAAAGTGAAGCTCGGAGGCCTCGTCCGCGTCGACGGAGGCGTGCTGAGCCTGTTGCGCCGGATCCCCCTCGAGCGCGGGATGCCAGACGCGCACCGAGTACTCGCCCGCCGGGGTCTCCAGGCTCGCACGGCCATCCGCTCCGGTCAGCGCGAAGTAGGGCGTCTCGACCACGAACACGTAGGCCCGCATCCAGTCGTGGATGTTGCAGCCGAGCACGACCGGGCCGGGCTTGTCGAAGAGGATCGGCTCGGTCGGGATTCCCGCGTAGAGCGGAATCTCGAAGCTCTTGGCCTCCGAGAAGGAATAGACGTGATGCCGGATCTGGTCCCGGTTCGGGAACTGGACGCGCGTTCCGACCCGGACCACGCTCACGTTGGGCACGAACTCCTTGTCGACCTGGTCGATCTCCGCGGGCTGCGGGATCGCAGCGGGCGCGCCCTGCGCGTCGAGCGGGAGCGCATAGACGACCGCGTCCTCGACCGGTTCGCCGTCGGCGTTGCGCACGGCGACGCCGAGCGTTCCGCCGGCAGCCGACGCCGGCGCGAGGCATGCGGCGCAGAGCAGCGCGACGATCGCCCTTGCGCGTGCTTCGAGCGCCTTCCCACGCGAGCCTCCGATGCGCAGCAAGGCTACCCCTCCGCCGCTCAGTAGCGGAACATCAGCGCGGCGCGCACGCTGTGGTTGCGGTAGCTCAGCCCGTGGCCCTCGGTGTACCGGAAACGATAGCCGGCGTCGACGGACCAGCGGTCGTGGAAGCCCCAGCCGAGGCTCGCGAAGGGCACGTAGCTGTTGCCCTCGATCCGGTAGACCCAGCCGCCGAAGACCTTGTCCCGGGCGACCGCCTCGACCTTCGTCTGGGCCAGGATGCCCACCCGGTTGGCGATGAGGTTCGTGTCGAAGTCGCCGCGCTGGTAGCCGAAGCCGACTCGGAGCAGCAGGCTCTCGGTGGCGAGGAAGCCGCCCTCGAGCTCGATCCCATGGCTCTGCTGGTCGAAGACGTCGTCGGGAATGCCCACCACGGCGCGCGGGCCGCCCGGTCCCCAGCGCTGCGTGTAGCGGTAGGAGAGCCTCGCATCGAAGCGCGGCGAGAGGCGCTTGCCCAGCTCGGCGCCGACCGTGAAGCGCGGGCCGTGGCGCTGGTGGACCTCGACGTGCTGATAGCCGCCGCCGACGTAGGCCCGCGCCCAGGGCGCGTCGCCGAGCCCGAACTTGTGGGAGAGCGAGATCTGGCCCTCTCCCGCGGCGGCATTCAGCTCGTCGGTGCGGCTGTAGATCTCGCCGGCGACCGAGGCCGTGGCCGCAACGCGCGTGCGCTCCGCCAGCTGGTAGCTGCGGCCGAACGCGATCGAGGGAAGGAAGGCGAGGTCCCACTCTTCTTCGGAGGCTCTCGCGGCCTGGTTCACGTTCGAGTCGTAGCGCGCGTCGAGCTGGGCGTCGGCGATCCAATCCACCCACTCGGCGCTGGCCGGGGCCGAGGCCAGCAGCGCGGCGAGCGCCGCAAGAGCGGAGCGGGTCCGCCGTTGCCGAGCCTGTGCGCGCTGCGTACCCGGCGGCATCACGCTTCCCGGTCTGCCGCCAGCGCTTCGTCGAGCCGCCGCGCCCAGGGCCCCGGTCGGCCGTCCGCCACGGGGGCGTCGTCGAGGCGGACGAGCGCGCGCGCGCCGCGCACCGCGTTCACTGCGACGATCTCGCGCGCGTGGCGCAGCTCCGCTTCGAGGACGATCCGCTCGACGAGCTCGGGAACGCGCTCGAGCAGGACCTCGCGGGCGATGCCGGCGACTGCGCCGAGTGCGAGCGGGGGCGTCGAGAGGCGCCCGGCGGCATCGACGACGATCGCGTTGCTGCGCGCTCCTTCGATGAGTCTGCCGGCGGCGTCGACGAGGAGAGCCTCGTCGCTGCCCGCGTCGCGGGCCGCGTCGCTCGCGAGCGCGAGCGAGAGGCGGCTCGAGACCTTGGCACCCGCTGCCGCAGCCGGTCCGGAGGGCCCGGAAAGGCGCACGACGACGGCGCTCCAGGCGTCGCGATCTTCGCCGAGCGCGCGCGGCACGCCCACGAGGTGCAGCGCCCCTCGCGCATCTCGGCTTGCTTGCAGGCGCACCACGCCCGAGCCCTCGCCGAAGGCGGCGCGGCCGAGCTCCTCGAGTGCGCGCAGCACCTGGGCGGGGTCGAGCTCGCCGATGCCGAGCGCGCGAGCGGCGCGCGCGAGGCGTTCGGCGTGGCGAGCGGCGAAACGCGCGCGGCCGGCGTCGACGCGCGCGCTCGTGTAGGCGCCGCGTCCCTCGAGCCACGCCGAATCGTCGGCCCGCAGCACCGGCATTCCGGCGTCCTCGAGGCGCCCGTCGACCCACACCAGGGGGCGCGGTTCGACGCCGGCGGGCTCGCTCAGCGCCGGTCCAGCGGAACGTAGGGGGTCAGCGTGGGGCCCGTGTAGATCTGGCGCGGACGCCCGATCTTGAAATCGGGGTCGCGGTGCATCTCCATCCACTGGGCGATCCAGCCCGGCAGGCGGCCCAGCGCGAAGAGCGCCGTGAACATGTTCGCCGGCGTCCCGATCGCGCTGTAGATCACGCCCGAGTAGAAGTCGACGTTCGGGTAGAGCTTTCGCTCGATGAAGTAGTCGTCCTTGAGCGCGATCTCCTCGAGCTCGACGGCGGTCTCGAGCAGTCGCGTGCGCACGCCGAGCTTCTCGAGCACGTCGAAGCAGGCCTTCTTGATGATCCGCATGCGCGGATCGAAATTCTTGTAGACGCGGTGTCCGAAACCCATCAGGCGGGCGCCGGGGTCGCCGCGCTTGGCGCGCTCGACGAACTCGCGCGCGCTCATGCCCTCGGCGTTGATCGCCGCGAGCATCTCGATCACCTCCTGGTTGGCTCCGCCGTGGCTCGGGCCCCAGAGGGCCTTGATGCCGGAGGAGATCGCGGCGAAGAGGTTCACCATCGAAGAGCCTACGAGGCGCACCGTGCTCGTCGAGCAGTTCTGCTCGTGGTCCGCGTGCAGGATCAGCAGCAGGTCGATTGCCTTCTCGACGACGGGATCGACGACGTAGGTCTCGCAGGGCGTACCGAACATCATGTAGAGCAGGTTCCCCACGTAGGACAGGTCGTTGCGGGGATACATGAAAGGCTGGCCGATCGAGTGCTTGTAGGCGTAGGCCGAGAGCGTCGGCATCTTCGCGATCAGGCGATGCGTCGAGACCTCGATCTGACGCTCGTTGCGCGGATCGAGCGAGTCGGGGTAGAAGGTGGAGAGCGCCCCGATCGCCGCCGAGCAGGCGGCCATCGGGTGCGCGTCCTTCGGCAAGGCCCCGAAGAAGCGTTTGAAGTCCTCGTGGATCATCGTGTGGTGCGTGATCGAGTCCACGAAGCCAGCGAGCTCGGCGCGGGTCGGCAGCTTTCCGTCGATCAGCAGATAGGCGACTTCGAGGAAGGTACTTTGATTGGCCAGCTCCTCGATCGGGATGCCCCGATAGCGCAGGATTCCCGTGTCGCCATCGATGAAGGTGATCGCGCTCTTGCAGGAGCCCGTGTTGGCGTAGCCCGGGTCGAGCGTCACGTAGCCCGTCTCCGCACGCAGCTTGCGGATGTCGAGGGCGCGCTCACCCTCGCTGCCTACGACGATCGGCAGCTCGATGATCTGGTCGCCGATGGACAGCTTTGCGGTTTCGCCCATGCTGGTCCCCTTCGCTCCGCCGAGGTCGGATCACAACGGATTGCGTGCTGTGCGGTCGGCCGAGTGTAGCGGACGGGGTACGGGGGAAAAAGCCGGCGGCAAGCGGTACGCTCCCTGTCCGGGGAGGAATCGCGCATGCCCAGGCTTGGTGATCCGGGCCACGAGCTGCGGGCCCTCGCGACGGCAACGCGCGTCGAGCCGCGCGAGATCGCTCGTCTGCTCGACGGGCTCACGCCGATCGAGCGCGTTGCGGCGGTGCGCGCCCTCGGCCGGACGCAGCAGCGCGGGCTCTACGCAGCCGTCGAAGGCTTCCTCCCGCTGCGGCTGACCGATCTCGTCGCCCCGGCGACGGCGGATCTCGTGCCGGTGCGCCACTACGGGCGCAACACGCTCCCGGCCTTCACGCTCTTCGAGAAGCGCTTCTGTCGACCGGGTGGGCAGGACCGCGAGAAGCCAGCCGAGCTGTGGGGCTACAACCACCAGGCGACTGCATGGGTGACGGGCCCGGGCTACTTCGTGGCCGCGGAAGACCCGGCGCGTCCCGAGGTCCTGATCGACTACACGCGCGTACCGACCGGCCGTGCGGAAGGATGGCCCGAGCTGCGCCGCAACGAGCGCGGCCTCTCGCGTTTCGTCTACGGGTTCATGATCGATCGGCTGCGCCGGGTCTCGGAGCACGTGACGATCGGGTCGGCGGCGCGCCGCGGCCGCGACCTCGGCAGCTGGTTCGTGCTCTGCCGCGAAACGTAGCCAGCGGAAGCGGATCCGGCATGCACGTCCGCGAGCTCCTGGATCTGCGCGGCCGCACGGCGCTTAGGCACGGAGCTCGGCGAGCTTCACGATCCGGGTCGGCATCTCCTTCGGCGGGTTCTTCGAGCCGACGAAGCGGCCGAGCATGCCGCCCTGGTCGTGGCCGCAGGTGTCGAGCCAGTTCGGGAACTTCGGGCCCGGATCGGAGTGGGAGATGACGATCTTCACGGACCCGTCGGGCTCGTAGCGGGCGGTGAAGCGGTTCACGCAGATCGGGAGGAAGCGGTAGTCGAGCGACTGCATGTACGAGTTCGAGAGCTGGAGGTTCCAGGTCTGGCACTCCGGGATCTCGCGCAGGTGCACGAGCAGCGCCTCGTCCGGGGCCAGCTTCCAGTAGCTCTGGTAGTAGTGGATGTTGGGGTCGCCGCCGGCCCGCTGGCAGCGCGGCTGATCGTCCTCAGGCAGCTGGTTCAGGTGGTTCTGCTTGTAGATCTCCTGCCAGTCGATCGTGAGCTTCACGGTGCTCTCGACGAAATGCACGGCACCCTGGAGCGCCGCCTCCAGCGTCTCGATTCGCAGCGTGTTGGTCTTGCGCTTCGGATTCAGGCACTCGATCTCGAGCTCCGCGATCTTCTCCTTGCGGCGGTCGCCGAAGGTCTGGCGCACCACGATGAAGCGGGTCTCGGGCTTCATCGGCAGCCAGTTGCCCGGCTTGCGCTCGGCGCTCACCAGGATCTCGAAGCGGCCGTCGCCGTCGAACTTCATCTGCGAGGAGTCGAGGTTTCCGGTGTCGAGCATGCGTCCGGCCTCGCTGGAGCTCCCCTTGGAGCCCAGGCTGAACCAGTTCACCGTGCCCCGCTGGCCCCTGATCCGGTAGTCGAAGGCGCCGTCCACGACGCAGTTCTGGTAGTAGTTGTCGGGGTTGTCGTTCAGCATCTTCTTCGTCTCGTCCGCCAGACGGAAGAAGGCCGGGAACTCCGGATCGGCGTAGTCGAGCGCCGATTCGAGGCCCGCCCGCAGCAGCTGCGCGAGGCAGCGAAAGCCGATCGCGCGGTTGAAGGCGTCGCCCGGCGGCTCCGGCCGGAGCACGAGCTTGCCGGCCTGCTTCAGGCGGTCGCAGAAGGCCTCCCAGACGCTGCCGTCCAAGATCCGCCGCTCGATCTCTCCCTGCATCGCGTCTCCTCCTCGCGCTCGTGGGGGCGGGCGCCTCCGCTAGCCGCCGGCCCGCTTCACGGTATAGCCGCGCGCCTCGAGCAGGGCGACGAGCTCGTCGCGGTGATCGCCCTGGATCTCGATCACGCCCTCCTTGGCGCTGCCGCCACCGCCGCAGCGTCGCTTGAGCTCCGAGGCGAGCTCGCGCAGCTCCGCAGCCGGGAGCGGGATGCCCGAGATCGAGGTCACGGTCTTGCCGTGGCGGCCCTGAACCTCCCGGCGCACGCGCACGATCCCGTCGCCACGCGCTGCGCGCGGGCTGGCTCGGCAGACGCATTTCGCCGCGGCCATCCCGCAGAGCGGGCAGACGCGCCCCTGGCCGGTCGAGTAGACCGTGCGCTCGCGCTCCCGCGTCATCGCGCTCCCAGCAGACGGCGGTGGTCGACCATGATGCAGCGGTCCTGCACCACGGCGATACCGGCCGCCTCGAGGCGGCGCGCGGCTTCGTCGTGGCGGATGCCGAGCTGCAGCCACACACAGCGCGGGCGCGGGGACATCGCGAGAATCTCGTCCGCGTGGGCGGGGACGTGCTGCGGCGCCCGGAAGAGGTTGACGAGGTCGACCGGCTCGCGGATCTCGCTCAGCGAGGGCAGCGCGGGTTCGCCAAGCACCCGGTCGAGCTTCGGCGACACGGGAACGATCCGGTAACCCTGCTGCTGGAGGTAGGCCGGGACGCGGTAGGCGTCCTCCTCGATGATCTGCGCTCGCTCTTGGCTCGCTGCGCCCGCCCTTCGGGCGCTTACGTCGGCCCCGGCCTTGATGCCGACCACAGCGATGCTGCGGGTTCGCGAGAGCAGCTCCCGGATCTCAGCGTCGCTCTCGATCGGCATGCGCTCCTCGACACTCGTGCTCGGTGCCGATACTGTAACGCGCCGTGAACCAACCTCGCTTCCGGTCGAAGCCTCTCCGCAGGCCGCAGCTGCGCCGCGCGGCCCGGGCGATCCTCGTCGCGTCGCTCGTCGGACGCACGGCGATCGCGGCGGCCGCCCCCGACGTGGACGACCCTGCCGCTCGAGCCCGCGAGACGCGGCTGCCGAACGGCCTCGTCGTCCTCACGCTCGAGGATCACACGACCCCGGTGGTCTCCTTCCAGATGTGGGTCCGGGCGGGCTCGCGCGACGAGACCCGCTACACCGGTCTCGCCCATCTCTTCGAGCACATGATGTTCAAGGGCTCGACGAACATCCCGCCCGAGGAGCACGCCCGGCTGGTGCAGGCGCGCGGCGGGGAGATCAACGCCTATACGACGCGCGACTTCACGGTCTACCACGAAGACGTGAGCCGCGAGACCCTGCCGCTCGTGATCGAGCTCGAGGCCGAGCGGGTCGCGAACCTCGCAATCACGCAGGAGACGCTCGACAGCGAGCGCCAGGTGGTCCTCGAGGAGCGCCGCCTGCGCGTCGACGACCAGCCGGACGGCCGCGCGCTCGAGGCGCTCTTCGCGCTCTCCTTCGTGGCGCATCCCTACCGCTGGCCGGTGATCGGCTGGCAGAGCGACGTCGCAGCGGCGACGCTCGAGGCCTGCCGGAGCTTCTTCGACCACTACTACGTTCCGAACAACATCGTGCTCGTGATCGTCGGCGACTTCGAGACCGAGGAGACGCTCGAGCTCGTCGAGCGGAGCTTCGGACGGCTCGAGCCGGCGCCGCAGATCCCGCGCAACCCGACGCTGGAGCCGGAGCAGCGCGGCGAGCGCCGCGCCACGATCGAGTTCGACCTGCGCAGCCCCGTGCTGGCGGTGGCCTGGCACGCGCCCGCCACCGGCCACGCCGACGCCGAGGCGCTCGACGTACTCTCGCAGATCCTCTCGGCCGGACGCTCGAGCCGGCTCTACCGACGGCTCGTCTACGAGACGCAGCAGGCGCTCGGCGCGGCGGGGGCCTACTGGGAGATGCAGCAGGCGGGCGTCTTCTACGCCTTCGTCGCGGTCCGTCCGGATGCGAAGATCGAGCGCGTCGAGTCGATCCTCTTCGAGGAGATCGAGCGGGTGGCACGCGAGCCGGTGAGCGCCGACGAGCTCGAGAAGGCGAAGCGTCAGCTCGAGGTGGGCCTCGTGAACGGTCTCGCCACGAACCACGCGCTCGCGAACCGCATCGGCTACGACTTCCTCACCCTGGGTCGCATCCGGCCGCTCCAGGAGCGGCTCGCCGCAATCGATGCCGTTCGCGCCGAGGACGTCCAGCGCGTGGCGCGCAGCTATCTCGGGGCCGACCGGCGCAGCATCGTGCGCGTGATTCGACCCGCCGGCGAGGGGAAGCAGAAATGAGCCGCCTGGCGCGCACCGCTGCCCTCGCGCTCGGCCTCGCTCTGGGACTCGGCTGCGCGAACGCGTTCCGCCGTCCGGCGTGGGAGCTCCCCCCGCCGCCGGCGCCCGATGCGAGGGTCGTGCCCGAGGGCGCCCTGCATCGGGAGGAGCTCCCGAACGGCGTGCGGGTGATCGTGCTCGAGGACCATCGCCTGCCGCGAGTCGCCTTCGGCGTCACGCTGAGGCGCGGCGCCGCCTCCGAGACGCTGCCGGAGGCGGGCCTCGCGCTCTATACCGCGGAGCTGATGGAGAGCGGGGCCGGGAAGCTCGATGCCCTCGCTCTGGCGGAGGCCGTCGACCGACTCGGCGCCTCGCTCTCGGTATCGAGCGGTTGGGACTCGACCACGGCCGGCGTGGCGGGCCTCTCGCGCGATCTCGACGCGCTCTTCGCGATCCTGGGCGACGTGGTGCTGCGGCCGCGCTTCGACCCGGCCGAGGCGAAGCGCGCCCGCGAGGAGACGCTCGCCGGGATCGAGCAGTCGAAGGACGAGCCGCAGACGCTGGGGGGATGGTCCCTCGCGCAGGCGCTCTACCCCGGTCACCGCTATGGGCTGCCGCACGAGGGCACGGCGGAAACGGTGGCAAAGCTCGATGCCGCGCGCGCTCGCGAGTTCCACCGGCGCCTCTTCGTGCCGAACGACGCGATCCTGTGGGCGAGCGGAGACGTCGATCTCGCGGCCTTCGTCGCCCGTGCGGGCGAAATCTTCGGCGGCTGGACGCGCGGGCCGGTGGTGGATCCGGGGTCGCCGCCGCCCGATCCGGCGCCGACACAGCGGCGGATCGTCATCGTGGATCGGCCCGATCTCGAGCAGGCGCGGATCGGGCTCGGCCACGAGGGCATCGAGCGCACGGACCCGGACCGGGTGGCCGTGAGCCTGATGAACGATCTCCTCGGTGGGAGCGGCTTCTCGTCTCGTTTGATGGAGAGCCTCCGTGCCGAGGCCGGGCTCACCTATTCGGTGGGATCCGGCTTCTCGCTGCGCCGCGCGCGCGGACCCTTCAGCGTCTCGACCTTCACGCGGGTGCCCGAGGTCCGGCGCACCCTCGATCTCGCGCTCTCGGTGATCGAGCGCTTCCGCAGCGAGCCGCCGGACGAGGGCGAGCTCCGGGACGCGCGCGCGCTCGCGGTAGGGGAGTTCTCGCTGGGTCTCGAGAGCTCCGATGCCGTGCTGGCCTCGTTGGTCGACCTCGACGTCTACGGTCTGCCCGAGGATTCGCTCGACACCTACCGCGCCCGCGTGCGCGCGACCACAGCCGCGGAGGTCGCCCTGCTGGCCACGCGCCTACTCCACCCCGAGCGCGCCGCGATCGTGCTGGTGGGCCCCGCGGCGGCGCTCCGCCCGCAGCTCGAGGGCCTCGGCCCGATCGAGATCATCGCTCCTTAGGACGTTGCGAGGTTTCGGGTGGTGGCAGCCCACTCCGCTCGGCTGGGCCGAGCTCCACAGGAGCTCCGGCCCGCTGCGCGCGCTGTCGCGCTTGCGTGGGGGGCGGGTTCGGCCTTGCGCGGGGGTGGGTTTGGTCTGTTGACGGGTGGTTGGGGGGTCGATACGGTTGTGAGCCGACCGATCGGTCGGTCTGGACGCGGAGCGTGACCTTGGGTGGTGCTGGCGAGAAGGGTCCGGGGTCGCGCGAGAAGATTCTCGATGTGGCGGAGGCGCTGTTTGCGCGCCGGGGCTATGCGGGGGTCGGTCTGCGCGAGGTGGCAGATGGCGTCGGGCTCGGGAAATCCTCGCTCTTCCACCACTTTCGCAGCAAGAACCAGCTCTATTTCGAGGTCCTCGGCCGTGTCCTGGGCCGCATCCGCGACCAGCTGGCGCCCGCGCTCGCATCCGGCGGAGATCCGGCGAGGCGCCTCGAGCGCTGGGTCGAGGCGCTCGTGGACGCCGTCGCCGAGCATCCGAGCAGCGCGCGACTGCTGCTGCGGGCACTCGTCGAGGACGAGTCGCCGCGCGACCCGCGCGAGCCCGAAGCGCTGCTGGCCGAGCGGATCGTCGACGAGACGCTGGCCGGCGTCCGCCGGCTGCTGCGCGAGGGCGTGGCGAGCGGGGCCTTCCGGCCCGTGTCCGACGCCCACACGGTGCAGACGCTGATCGGCGCCACCGTCTACCACTTCGCGTCCGGCGAGCTTGGAGAAAGTGTGCTCGGAAAGCCGCTGCTCTCGGCCGAGTCCGTGGCCCTGCACAAGCGGGAGCTGCGCGCGCTGCTGCGCTCGGGGCTCGCCGCCGACGGACCGCTTCCCTCACCCTTGCCCGCAGCATCGGAGGACGACCCGTGGAGAAGTTGATTAAGGAGCACCGCAAGCGCATCGGCGAGTTCGAGGTGATCGAGTTCTCCGACGAGCAGGAGGTCGCACGCATCCGCGAGCAGCGGGAACTCGACGTTCCCGTCGCGCTGCGCTGGACCTGGGAGTACGGGAGCGAGGTGGCCGAGCTGCGCGCACTCTACGAGAAGGGCAAGGCCGCGCAGTGGAACGCCGAGCACGATGTCGACTGGTCGCTTGCCTGCTCGGCGGACGAGTGGATCGTTGCGCCCGAGGCATCGCTGCTCGCGCAGGTGACGAAGCTCCTGGGACGCGACGAGGATACGCAGCGCGAGGCCGCCTTCGACGAGATCGGCTACCTGCTCTCGCAGCTCCTGCACGGCGAGCAGGCGGCCCTCCAGCTCTGCGGCCAGCTCACGAACGCCTGCGAGAAGATGGACGAGAAGTGGTACGCATCGAGCCAGGTGGCGGACGAGGCGCGCCACGTCGAGGTCTTCTCGAAGCTGCTCCAGCGCAAGTTCGGGGCGATCCAGCCGATCTCGCCCACGCTCAAGCTCCTGCTCGAGCAGCTGCTCGAGGCGAAGACCGTGGAAGAGAAGACGCTCGGCATGCAGACCCTCTTCGAGGGAATGGCCGTCGGCATCATGGACCTCCTGCGCAGCCAGTGCCGGAACGAGCTGCTCTCCGACGTGCTTCGGCGCGTCGAGCAGGACGAAGCGCGACACGCGGCCTTCGGTGTGTTGATGATGCGTCGGGTGATGCGCGAGGTTCCGAAGCAACGACGGGACGAGCTCGAGGACTGGGGCTTCTCGATCCTGGAGGCGCTCAACGCCAACCAGCAGCTCGACATGTTGAAGCTCCTCGGTCCGAAGTACGGGATCGATCCCGAGGTGGTCGTGCGCATGATCACGACGCTTCCGAACTTCGCCGAGGTGAACAGCCTCACCTACATGCACACGGTGGTGCCGAACCTCCGCAAGCTGGGGCTCCTCACCGATCGGACCGAGTCCGAGTGGCGCCGCCTCGGCATGCTGACGGATCGTCGCCACCTCGAGGCGCTGCTCAAGCCCCTCGAGGCCTAGCCCGAGTAGCTCCGCTCGGCTGCGCCTCGCTGCGCGCGCCCTTCGGGCGCTTGCTGGTTCGGGGGGCTTCGCTCGGCTGCGCCTCGCTGCGCGCGCCCTGCGGGCGCTTGCGGCGGGATCTGGGCGCGTCCGCGGAGGCGATGCGCTGCGGGTAGCGCGCGAGTGCGGCGGCGAGGTCGCGCTCGACCTCGGCGCGGAGCGAGTCGGGCTCGATCACACAGGCGTCGGCGCCGAAGGAGAGGATCCAGGAGCGCAGCTCGGTGCTGCCCCCCACCTCCATGCCGAGCTCGAGACTGCCGTCGGGAAGACGGGCGAGCGTCTGGCTCGGGTGCCAGGTGCGCTCCTCGACGTAGTTCGCCCCACTGCCTTCGAAGCGGATCCGGACGCGAAGAGCGGGCTCCGCGACCACGCCGAAGGAGCCGCCGATGTACGCATCGAAGTCGAAGCCCTCGCGGACGCGGAAACGCAACGCAGTCGCCTCGAGCGCGCCGATGCGATCCACCGCGAAGGTGCGAAGCTCGCCCGAAAGGTGGTCGAAGCCGACCACGTAGAGGCCGCCACTGCGGTACCAGACGCGGTAGGGGTCGAGATCGCGCGTGCTGGTCTGCCCGGTGCGTCCCGTCCGGTAGCGCATGCGCAGGGTGTGGCGCGTGAGCACGGCTTCGTTGAGCAGGCGGATCGTGTCGCGAAAGCGCGCGTAGTTCTTGTGCGGGCCGGGCAGAACGCGGAAGGCCTGGCCGAGCTGCGCGAGGTAATCGCCGAGCTCCGGTCCGAGGCCGGCCCGGATCTTCGCGAGGGCGGAGCGGATCGAGTCGTGGAAGACCGTGCCCTCGAGGGTGCGGAGCAGATCCTCACCGAAGGCGAGGGCCAGGACCTCGTCGGCGGTGAAGGGGACGTCGCCCAGCCGGTAGGTGTCGATGAAGCGGTAGAAGGTCCGTCCGTCGCGCCGCTCGCTGGTGAGCGGAAAGCCCGCGAAGGCCAGCGCGTCGAGGTCGCGATAGACCGTGCGGCGCGTGCAGCCGATCTCCTCGGCGAGATCGTCCACGTGTACGCCCCCGCGGCTCCTCGCGAGCTTCTGAACGAGCTGCCACTGCCGGGCGAGCTGGTCCCCCCTCACGCCGCGAGTATACCGGCGGACCCCGGCGTGCGGCGGGGCCCATCGGGTAAGCTCTGCGTGAGAGGGGACGCATGCCGAGCGCGTGGGCCTGTGCCTTGCCCGTCGCGTTGCTCGCGGCGGCCTGCGCGGGCAGCGGGCGGCCGCCGGTGGCCGAGCGCGTCGTCGACCTCACGCATGCCTTCGACGAGACCACGGTCTACTGGCCGACCGGCGAGGGGTTCCGGCTCTCGGTCGAGTCGGAGGGCGTGACGCCGGGCGGATATTTCTACCGCGCGAACTCCTTCTGCGCGGCCGAGCATGGCGGGACCCATCTCGACGCCCCATCGCACTTCTCGGAAGTGGGGCAAAGCGTCGATGCAATCCCTCCGGAGCGCCTGGTGGGCCCCGGCGTGGTGGTCGACGTCGCCCGCCGCTGCTCCCAGGACCCGGATTGCACGGTCTCGGTCGGCGACCTCGAGGCCTTCGAGGCCCTTCACGGCCGGATCCCCGCCGCTGCGATCGTGCTGCTGCGCACCGGCTACGGCGAATATTGGCCGGATCGCGAGGCCTACCTTGGCACCGCCGAGCGGGGTCCGGGGGCGCTCGCGAAGCTCCGCTTCCCCGGGCTCGACGCCATGGCGGCGCGCTGGCTCGCGGAGCAGCGCGGGATCGACGCGGTGGGGATCGACACCGCGAGCATCGATCCGGGGCGCTCGACCGGCTTCGAGGCGCATCGGGCGCTCGCCGCGCGCAACGTTCCGATCTTCGAGAACGTGGCAGGGCTCGACGCGCTGCCGGCGACCGGCTTCCGGGTGGTTGCGCTCCCGATGAAGCTCGGCGGCGGCAGCGGCGCGCCGCTGCGCATCGTCGCGATCCTCGGGCTGCTCAGTCCGTGAAGAAGTCGACGAGCTCCTGCTCGTTTGCGCGCGCATCGCGTACGCCGAGCTCGGCGAGGGGGGCGAGGAACTCGCCGTCGAAGAGCAGGTAGGAGAGCAGGTCGGACTCCGGCGTCCGGCGGCCGTCCACGAGGTTGCGCGCGGCGAGCCGGAGCAGCGGTGAGCGGGCGCGCTCGCCGCCCATGTTCTGGAGGATCTGCCCGGCCATGATGGCGAGATCCGCCGAGGGCCGGATCACGAGGTCGTGGATCGGGCGGAAGGGGTGGCGCCCCTTCTTCTGCGCCTGCGCGTTGATCGTGTCGAGGAAGCCCGGGCCGTAGGCGGCCGCGCCGTCATCGAGGATCTCGTTCATCACGTGCATGCGCGCGAGGTCCGTGTCCACGTGATCGAGCAGCAGCGCGTTCAAGAGCTTGCCAAACAGGAAGAGGGGGCTCCCGTAGTCCTCGACGCGCTGGTCGGCGAGTGCCGCCTCGCTCGCCTGGCGCGGGTGCGGACGTAGCGCGATGACGAGGACCCGGTCGGCGCCGAGGCGCAGCGCGGGGGCGAGTGGCGTGTTGAGCCGCAGGCCCCCGTCCACGTAGTAGGTGCTGGCGACGCGAACGGCGGGAAAGAGCAGCGGGATCGCGGCCGAGGCGAGCGCGTGGGTCGGGAGCAGGCGCGTGGGCCGTGGCAGGATGTTCGGATCTCGCGTCCACTCCGGCACCGCGTGATCGCGCGTCTCCATGAAGATCGTGACCCGGCCCGTTGCGACCTGCGTCGCGGCGACGCAGACGGCATCGACGCGCCCGTCGCGGACGTTCTGGCGGATGAAGCGCCAGGGGATCGCATGCAGCACCAGCCGCTCGAGCGGTCCGGTGTTGAGCAGGCCATAGAGCCGCGAGGGGGTCGCCCCGCCGCGCATCGCTTCGGCGACGCGGCGTAAGCCGAGGATGCGTCGCGGCAGGCTCAAGAGGTCGCGCCGCGAGAGCGGCAGGACCTCTTCGATGCGCATCGAGGTCCAGAAATCGACGAGGCGGGAGCCGCGCCGCGCGTCCTCGTGCGCGGTGGCCGCGAGGAAGCAGGCGTGAATCGCGCCGACCGAGGTGCCGCAGAGGATGTCGAAGTGGATCGGGTGCCCGAGGCGCTGCGGCAGCTCCTCGAGCAGGTAGCGCACGACGCCGGCCTCGTAGGCGCCACGCGCCCCGCCGCCCGAGAAGACCAGGGCGCGTCGGGGGGGGCGGCGTTCTCCGGGCCTACCCAAGGCTCAGCCGACCCGCTCGACGTACTCCCCGGATCGGGTGTCGACCCGGATGGTCTCGCCTTCCTTCACGAAGAGCGGCACCTGCACGATGGCGCCGGTCTCGAGGGTGGCGGGCTTCGTGACGTTGCTCGCCGTGTCGCCCTTGAGGCCGGGCTCGCACTCGGTGATCGCCGCGGTGATGAAGGACGGGAGCTCGACGTTGAGCGGGCGTCCCCGCCAGAAGAGCACGTCGACCTCGAGATTCTCCTTCAGGAACTTGCGGGCGTCTCCCACCTGCTCGGCCGAGAAGGGGATCTGCTCGTAGTCCTTGGTGTCCATGAAGACGAGCTGCTCGCCGTCCTGGTAGAGATACTGCATCTTCTTCTCTTCCACGTCCGCGAGCTCGACCCGCTCGCCCGCGCGAAAGCGGCGCTCGATCACCTTGCCGTTCTTCAGGTTGCGGACCTTGGTGCGCACGAAGGCGCCGCCCTTGCCGGGCTTCACGTGCTGGAAATAGGTGATCGCGAAAGGCTCGCCGTCGAGCTCGATCTTGAGGCCGTTTCGGAACTGCGATGTGTCGACGGCCATGCTCCCCCCAGCTCCGTAGCCGGCGGAGGATAGCCGCCGCGCTGCACTGCGGCACCCAGGCAAGCGGCGCGCTAGAGCGACGCGGTCTCGAGGCGCAACGAGCCGTCGCCGGCGCGGGCGAGGCCGATCCGGTTGGTCGGGCGGAAGCCGAGCTCGCGCTCGGCGCGACGCGTATCGAGGGTGAAGCCGAAGCGTAGCCGGGCCGCATCCGCCGCTCCGGGCAGCGCCTCGCGCCCGAGCAGGCGCGAGGCGCGGTCGGCGAGGCCGAGCAGCGCCCCCGGGAGGGGCAGGCTCGCGCGTCCCGTCCAGCGCGCGAGGATCGAGAGCGGCAGGGCCTCGTTGCCCGCCACGTTGTAGATGCCCGGACGTCGCGCGTGTACGGCGGATTGCACCGCTCGCGCCACATCCTTGTCCGACACCAGCGCGCAGATCGGGTCGTAGCCGAGCCGCCGCAAGCGCGTTCCGGGCCGGCCGGCGAGCAGTGGATGCAGGTAGACGAAGCCGCCTTCGGCGACGACGGTGGGAACGCGCAGCAGCACGACGCGCAGGCGATCGTTGTGGAGCTCGCCGTGGAAGATCATGTCGCAGTCGATCCACGAGCGAGCCTCGGGTGCCACGTCGGGATCGAGATCGAGCTCGCTCTCCTCGTCGAGGCGGTTCGCGTTGCCGGGCGGGAGCCGGTAGACGAAGGCGCTTCCGATCGCGACGAAGCTCTCGACGCCGGTCGCTTCGAGGGAGTGCTGGAGCATCAGCCTTGCCTCGGCGGTGCGCTCGGCGACCCCCGCCACGAGCGGGGCCGAGGCCGCTGCCGGGGAGCCGTGGCGCGGAACATGGACGACGGTGTCGATCTCCGCCTCGCGCAGGCGCGGCGAGCGGAAGAGATCGGCGACGGGCCGATGGCGTGCGATGTCCGCGCGCGCGTACGCAAGGCGTGGCAGCGCCCCTCCGACGAAGCGGTCGAAGCCCCGCGGAGAGGGCCCGTCCCCGACCGCGAGGATGTGTTCGATCTCCGGATCGTGGAAGAGCGTCTTCACGACCCGCCGGCCGATCGGCTCGTCGGCGTGGGTCACGAGCACGCGCTTCAAGAGCGGCTCCGGTCGAGCAGCAGCTGCACCGCGCGACGCACCTGGTTGGCGAGGTAGCGCACGAGCCGCGCGTCGTTGGCTCCCTCGGGCCCGAAGCGCTCGTGGAAACAGAGCGGCTCGCCATACACGATCCGGTAGCCCACCGGGTAGGGCAGGAGTCCGAGCGGGCCGAGCCACGGGAAGGTCGGGGTGACCGGCAGGAAGGGCAGCCCCAGCGTTCGGGCGAGCGGCTTCAGGTCGTAGAGGATCGGCGCCTGGTCGTCGCTGCCGACGATCGCCATCGGCACGATCGGCGCCCGCGCGCGCAGCGCCTGCTCCACGAATCCCACGCGGAAGGCCTGGAGGCGGTAGCGCTGCGTGATCGGCTTGCGCACGCCCTCCATGCCTTCCGGGAAGACGAGGATCAGCTGACGGTCGTCGAGCAGGTCGGCGAAGTTCTCGCGGGTTCCGATCACCTGTCCGACGCGTGCGTAGAAGATGTTGACCCAGGGCAGGGTGCCGGCCCAGCGATCGACGATCGCGCGCGCGAGCCGCGGCGGATCGCTGTGCAGCAGGACGTCCATCACCCCCATTGCCGCGTCGAAGGGCAAGAGCCCTCCGTGGTTCGCGACCAGCAGCGCGGGTCCATCCACCGGGATGTGCTCGTGGCCCTCGCTGCGCACGCGGAAGTACCAGCGATAGAGCGCGTGGAACCAGGGGAAGGCGTTTCGGATCGTCTCCGGGCAGAATCCGAAGCGATCGTACGCAGTCTCTCCGTCGACGAGATGGGAGAGGGCCGCGAGCCGGCGCCGGTCCTCGTCGCCGAGCACGCGGTCGAGCAGGCCGCGCGCATCCGGAAGCTCGATCTCGGTGAGGGCGCGGCTCGTCGCCCGCTTGCGCCGCAGCGGGATGGCGGGTCGCTCCGGTGCGCGTGCCAGCGGTCGGGCGAGCGGCGGCGGGGCCGGCATCTCTCGCAGGACGGGTGCCACCGCCTGGAGGCGAAGCGCGCGACGCGCCTGCGGGGCGGAGCCGAGCGCGATCCGCTCGAGCCGGGCCACGAAGGGATCCACCAGGTCCAGCTCTTCGAAGGGATCGCGGCCGAGTGCAGGCCCGTCCGCCCCCGGACCGATGGCCTCTTCCCAGGCGTTGGCGGTGGCGACTTCCAGTTCCTTCACGCGCCGACTCCCGCCTCGGGTGCGCTTCCGCGCAGCTCCAGCTCCTCCGCGAGCTCCGCCATCACCAGCGCACCGCGGTCCTTGGGTGCGTACTCGAAGATCGAGAGGCCCCGCGACTGCGCCTCATCGATCCGTACGTGGTACCCGACCACGGAGTGGGCGATCTCTTTCGGGAAGCGGCGCTTCAGCCGTTCGAGGAGCTCGTGGGCGAGCTTGGTCCGCCGGTAGAAGGTGGGGATCACCATCGTGAGCTTCAGGCCCGGATTGCCGTAGCGCGTGCGCACGGTCTCGACGCTGCGCATCAGCTCGGCACAGCCGTCGAGGGCCAGGAAGGTGAGCGGCACCGGCACGACGATCTCGCGCGCGGCCCGCAGCACGCCGAGTGTCAGCGGCCCGAAGGACGGAGGCGCGTCGAAGAGCACGAAGTCGTAGGCCTCGAGCTCTGGCGCCTGGTCGAGCACCCGCGTGAGGCGTCCGGTCGCGTCCTCGTCGTCTCCGCCCTCCCACATCGGGAAGAGCGCGAGCGACTTGTTTGCGACGATGAGGTCGAGGGAAGGAATGTGGGTGCGAACGATCGGGAGGCTCCCGGCCGGATCCGCCGCCGGAGAGGCGCGCCGGGGACGATCGAGGCCGGGGTCGCCGAGCAGGGTGTCGAGCAGCAGGTCGATCGCGGTGCGGCTCGAGCGGTGGACGTCGACGCCGAGGATCTTGCCGAGCTGGCCCTGCGGGTCCATGTCGATCGCGAGCACCCGACGCCCGCGTCGCAGCGCGAGGTAGGCGCCGACATTCGCAACGAGGGTGGTCTTGGCGCTCCCCCCCTTTTCGTTGACGAATGCGATCCGGCGCGGACCGAGCACACCGACCCCCTTCGAAGGCGCCCCCGGCAGACGCTGCCGGCAAAATCCCGCGCGAACTCGACCCTGTGCTGCTAGGACACCCGCCCAAGGTTCTCGGTACTCCTCCGCGGAGGACCTGTCAACCTGAAATGCTGGCTCGGCCTGCTTCGAGCGACAAATCGCAGGGCTCCGTTCTGCGATCGCTGTCAGGCAAGCGATCAAACGTTGTTTCTGCGCTGCATGCGTCCCGTGCAGGGCGACGCGGTGCGAGGTGTTTCGCGCGGGGCCCGCGCTCCGCCGGACGCTCGCGTCGGTTCGCTAGCCCTTGGCGGCGAGGATGGCCTTCGTGAGCGCCGGGACGATCTCGAAGAGGTCCGCCACGACCCCGAGGTTCGCGACCTCGAAGATCGGCGCATCACCGTCCTTGTTGATCGCAATGATGTAGTTCGAGGTCTTCATGCCCACGAGGTGCTGGATCGCGCCCGAGATGCCACAGGCGATGTAGAGCTTCGGCTGCACCACCTGGCCGGAAGACCCGACCTGGTACGCGTGGGGCAGCCAGCCCGCATCCACCACCGGCCGCGAGGCCCCCATCGCGCCCCCGAGGGCGTCAGCGAGGGGCTGGATCACCTCGGTGAACTTCTCCGGTGCGCCCACGCCCCGGCCGCCGGAGACGATCACGGCGGCCTTGGAGAGGTCCACGCCCCTCGACTCCGCCTGCTTGACCTCGACGAAGCGCGCCCCGAGCTTGTCCGCCGCGAGTGCAACGTCGAGCTTCTGGACCTTGCCCTCGGTGGCCCCCGAGAAGGGGGCCGTTGCCCCCGGCTGGACCGTTGCGACCACCGGACCCTCCACTGCCGCAAGCGTCGCGTCGAGCTTGCCGTTGAAGACGCGGCGGTGGAAGGCCAGCTTGCCGCCCTCCGAGTCGATCCGGAAGCAGTCGCTGACGAAGGCGGCGTCGAGCGCTGCGGCGACGCGCGGGGCCACGTCCCAACCCGACGGTGTATTCGAGATCAACACGAGGTCGGCGCCGCTGGCCTTGACCGCAGCGAGGATGGCCGCCGCCTGGGCCTCGACGTTGTTGGCGGCGAGCAGCTCGTGGTCGGCGGCGTAGACCTCGCCTCCGCCCTTCTTTGCGAACTCCTCGGCCAGGGGACCTATGCCCTTGCCCACGACCAGGCTCTTGACCGTACGGCCGGTCGCCGACCCCACGCGCTCGGCGACGCTCGCGAGCTCGTAGCTCGCCTCGCGAAGCTTCCCGTTCACGATCTCTGCGACGATCAGAATGCCCGGCATCAGAGGAGCCCCAGTTCCTTGATCTTGTTGACGAGAGAGGCCACGACCTGATCGGTCGTGCCCTCGACGAGCTCCGCGCGATCACCCTTCGCAGGCGGAGCGATCTTCGTAATCGCAATCTTGGCGGCTTGCGCGCCGACCTTTCCGGCGAGGCCGAGGTCTGCCGCGGTCTTCACGTCGAAGGGCTTCTTCTTGGCCGCCATGATGCCCTTGAGCGATGCGTAGCGCACCTGGTTGATGCCGGTCTGCACTGCGACGAGGCAGGGGGTCTTGAGCTCCACCACCTCGTGGGCGCCGCCCTCGACCTCGCGGTCGACCTTGAGGGTTCCGTCGCCGCGCTCCACCTTCACGGCCGCCGTCGTATGCGGTATGCCGACCAGCTCGGCCAGCATCGGCGGAACCGCGGCAAAGTTGCCGTCGTCGGACATCAGGCCCGTGAAGATCAGGTCCGGGCTCTCCTGCTTCGCCACCGCGGCGAGGATCTTCGCGATGCCGAGGGTGTCGGAGCCTTCGGTCGCGGGATCCTTCACGTGGATCGCGCGGTCCGCGCCCATGCCGAGCGCGGTGCGCAGCGCCTGCGACACGCGGTCGGGACCGATCGACACGACGACCACCTCCGCACCGCCCGCGTCCTTCGTGCGCAGCGCCTCTTCGAGCGCGTAGGTGTCGTAGCTGTTGATCTCGAACTTGATGTTGTCTTCCTGGATCCAGGTGCCGTCGGGGCGCACGGCGAGGCGCGCATCCTGATGGGGCACCTGCTTGAGGCAGACCATGATCTTCATTGGGGGGCACGAGCCTCCTGGTCGAGAATCCTGTCGAGAAGCCTCGCGGCGGGGATTGCCACGAGGCGATCGGCGGACGCGGACACTAGCGGAGGGGGGAGGGGTTTTCAAGCCGCGCCGACACCAAAAAGATGCCCGGATCCGGGGTGTTACGGGCCGCTCCCCGCTGCGTCGCCCCCACCCGGGCAGGGTCTGATATAAACGTCGAGCCGGGTGTCCTGCGGAGGGCCCGCCGGGTGGAACGGCAGATCGAACTGGAGGCTTCCGATGAGACTCCCGCTGGCCTGTTTGATCGGCTTCGCGCTGCTCGCCGTCCCTGCGCAGGGCGCCGACGACCGTCCGACGGAGATTCCCTACGCCACGCCTGGCGAGGTGCCGTCGCTCTCCCCGGACTACCGGATGACGAGCCACAAGGTGGTGCTGATCACCGATCAGGCCTTGAACCCGCGCCTCGTCACGCTCGACGAGGGGCAGCTCGTGGCGTGGATCAGCTACTCG
>CAYPSI010000334.1:0-4353 GCA_964413375.1 uncultured Spirochaetales bacterium
GCGACCACGCCGCGCAGGATCTCGCTGGTCCCGCCGCCGATCGTCTCCCACAGGCTCTGGCGCCACAAGAGC
The DNA here is from genome assembly GCA_964413375.1 of uncultured Spirochaetales bacterium. Classification (GTDB taxonomy): domain Bacteria; phylum Myxococcota_A; class UBA9160; order UBA9160; family SMWR01; genus CAZUYC01. Next base: position 73 of record CAYPSI010000334.1, read on the forward strand.
TCGACGCGTCCGCCGGCCACCAGCGCCTCGGGTCCACCCAGATCGAGTGCGGCTCGCGCCACGCTCTGACACGCGATGGTGTGCGCCACCTTGTTGGCGGCCGCCTCGATGACGCCGGGGCGTCCCTTCTGCATCGCATCGAGCACGCGCAGCGCGAGCATCTCCACCTCCTGCACCTCGGAGGCGAGCTCGGCCAGACGCCGGCGCAGGGCGGGATCCTGGTGGAGATCTCGCTCCTTCAGCCAGGCCACCAGATCCTCGAGGTCGCGGCGCACGCGGCCCGGCGGGAACTGGATGTGTCGCTCGTCGGCGAGTGCCCCGGCCATGATCTCCCACGCGCCGTCCTCGGGCCCGACGCGCTGGTCCACGGGGACCACCGCTGCGTCGAGGGTCACCGCGTAGAGCTGGTCCCCATCGAGCGTCGGAAGCGGCGCCACCTGCACGCCAGGCGCACGCAGGTCGACGATCAGCAGCGAGAGCCCGCGCCCTCGACTCTGCGGGGCGCCGGTCCTGCACAGCAGCCACAGATGGTCCATGTCCCCCGCGTAGCTCTGCCAGCACTTCTCGCCGGTCACGACGTAGCTCTCTCCGCGTCGTTCGGCCCGGCAGCGCACGCTCGCGAGGTCCGAGCCGGCCTCGGGCTCCGAGTAGCCGAGCGAGAAGTGGATCTCGCCCGCGCGAATCGGAGGGAGCCAGCGCTGCTGCTGCGCGCGCGTCCCGTAGCGGGCGATCGTCTTCGCGACGATTCCCGACGCGAGCGGGTTGCGCGCGGCCCGCGCATGGGCGACCTCGTCCCACAGGATGTACTCCTGCGCGAGTGGCCGCTCCCGCCCCCGAGCGTCATCCGGCCAGCCGAGCGAGAGCCAGCCTCGGGCGCCCATGGCGCGAAAGAGCTGCTTCACGCGCTCCCAACGCCGACCCTGGCCGAAGAAGGCATCGAGGTCCTGCCACTCGGCGAGGAAGGCCACGACCTCCGCCCGAAAGGCCTCCTCGGACGCGGAGAAGCGGATCCTCACCGCTTCGACTCCTCAGCGCGCGCATTCGGGTCCGGATTCCAACGCGCTACGCGCTTCTCGGCGAAGGCGCGCGGCCCTTCGGCGAAGTCCGGGTGCCCCCAGTGCAAGCGCAGCAGCGCCCACGCGTGCTCGAGCGCGTCGCGGTAGCCGCGCTCGACGCTCCCCCACACGGCCTGCTTCGAGAGCGCCATCGCCTGCGGCGAGTTCGCGAGCATCGAGCGCGCGATCTCGAGGCAGGCGGGGAGCACGTCGCCGGGAGCCTCGACGAGCTCGTCTACGAGGCCGAGCTGATGCGCCCGCTCGGCGCCGAGCCGGAAGTCGCGCCCCTGGAGCGTCATGCGCAGCGCGGTTCCGAGCGGAAGCCGCTTGGCGAGGCCTACGTTCTCGAGCGCACCGACCATCCCGACATTCACGTGGCTGTCGAAGAAGCGGGCGTTGCGCGAGGCGACGATCACGTCCGAGTCCACGACGAAATGGAGCCCGCCGCCCACACAGCTGCCTTGCACGCCGCAGATTACCGGCTTCCAGACCGAGTTGTGCTGCGGCGACCAGTGGACGGCCTCCGCGAGCGACCGGTTGTCGAAGACGAGCCGGGCGTCGGCCCCTTCCGCCTCTGCGACGTCGAAGCCGCTGCAGAAATGCTTGTCTCCTGCCGCAGTGACGATGGCGACGCGGATGCACGGATCCTCCCGCACGTCGGCCCAGATCGCCCGGAAGATCCGCATCATCCCGGGCGCGAGCGCGTTCCCGCGCTCGGCACGGTCGAGGGTCAGGATCGCGATCCCATCCGGACGCCGCTCGTAACGGACGCCGGCAAGGGGCTTCTCGAGGTCGATCGGATCCGGCACGGGTGCTCCTCCTCAGAGCTGGTACGCAGCCAGCAGCGCATCGCGAGCCGCGTCCTCGCTCGGGGGCTGCGAGACGAGCTGTCGGATGCGACGGGTCACGTGGAAGACGGGGCCCTCGAGGGCGATGCCCGAGGCCCCGAAGAGCTGGTGGCAGACGTGCGCGGCGTCGAGCGCGGCGCGGCGGGCCGCGAGGCGCGCAGCAGCAGCGCTCGCCCGCGCCGACGGCTCGTCTGCGTCGAAGCGAAAGGCCGCCGCCCGCGCGAGCGTTCCGGCCGCCGACAAATGGATCCAGCAGTCGGCGAGCGGGTGCGCGACGGCCTGGAACTCTCCGATCGCGCGCCCGAACTGGCGCCGCGTGCGCGCGTGCAGCGCCGTGACCTCGACGAGCCCCATGCCGGCCGCCGCAAGAAAGGCCGCGAGTGCGAGCTCGTAGAGCGCGAAGGCGCGCTGCGTTCCCGGAAGCTCCTCCACCCGCTCGAGGGACACGCGTCCCCAGGGCTCGCCACCGAGTGTCTCGACCGCGACGATCGGGCCGGTGGGCTGCGCGCGAAAGGCGCGTTCTCCGTCGATCTCGACGAAGATCCGCGCGACCGGCGCCCACGGAAGCAGCGCCGGAGTCCCCACAGCGACGAGCGCCTCTCCGCTCGCGAGCGCCTGGCGCTCCCGGGGGCCCAGGAGCTGCGTCGCCAGGAAGGTGTGCACGAGCGGACCCGGAAAGACGGCGCGACCCAGCGGCTCGAGCGCCGCGACCAGCTCGCAGGCTCCACCCTCGCCTTCCGGTGTCGCGAGCCCGAGTACGCCGAGCGTCGCGAGCTCGCTCCACAGCTCCGCCGGGAAGCGGCCCGCGCAGGACTTCACGACCTGCTCGGTACAGCGCTCCGCGCAGAAGGCGGAGAGCGAGTCCGCAATGGCCTGCTGCGCGTCGTCGAAGGCGAGGTCGAGGCCGTCGTCAAGGTTCGTTGCCCGAGGAGCGGAATCCACTTCGGGCTCCCGCTACGCGTGCAGCCAGCGTGCACGGGCCGCTGCAAGCCGGTGCGCACCCGGTCCACCGGCCTCGAGACGCAGCGCCACGAGGCGCATGCTGAAGACGTGAAGCGCGTGCTCGCGCGTGAAGCCCATCGCGCCCGAGAGCTGGTGGGTCTCGGCAAAGAGCGTTGCGGCGGCAGTCGTGGCGTGGGCGGCGGCCGTCGCGGCCTGCTCGGCGGGCGCGCCGAGGCCAGCGGCCTCCAGCGCGAGCCATCGGCTCCCCTCGACGAGCACCGCGCAGTGCGCGAGCCGGTGCTGCACGGCCTGGAAGGAGCCGATCGCGCGTCCGAACTGCCGTCGGCGCCGCACGTAGGCGAGCGTGATGTCGAGCGCCGCCTGCATCGTGCCGACCGCCTCGGCAGCGAGTGCGACGCGCCACCAGGCGAGCAGGCGTTCCCCGGAGCCGGGTCCGAGGGATTCACCGCGCGACGCGAGGCCGCTCGGCATGCGTCCCATCGGGTACCCGAAACTGGAGCGCGCTTCCTCGATTTCGCCGGGCTCGAGCGGGATCGCCCGCGCGAGCTCGCCGTCGCAGACGAGCAGCGTGCGCGCGTGGGCCGCGAAGCGCACCAGGCCCGTCGAGTCCGCGGACGCCAGCGCAACGGGGCCGGCGAGCCTTCGGCCGGCGACGCAGGGAGCCACCAGCGCCTCGGCACCGATCGCCACCACGCCGGCCGCCTTCGCCACCGCCTCCACGACGAGCGCCGCCTCGAGGGGGCCCGACTCGAGTGCGCAGTCGAGAAAACCCGACTCCTCGAGCGCGAGGTCGAGCGCGGCATCGACCTCCCGCTTGCGCGCGAGCCGGATGGCGCGCTCGGGGCCGGCCCCGCCGGCGAGCAGACGCGCGACTGCCTCGACGATCGCGGCCTGATCCGGTGACGGCTCGAAATCCACGCCGCTACTCGCGTGGGAGCGAGAGGAAGCGGCTCGCGACGAGGTTCAGGTTGATCTCGGTCGTGCCGACGGCGACGCCCGCCGTCATCGCGAGCCTGAAATGTGACTCCGCAAAGTGCCCGTACTCGAGCGCCTCGGGTCCGAACAACTCGAGCGCAAGCTCCGAGACCGCGCGCTCGGCCGCGCTTGCGGCGATGCGCGCGACGTTCGTGTCCGCCGAGGGCGGCTTGCCCTGCGCGCGCAGGTCGATCACGCGGTAGCTGAGCAGGCGCGACGCCTCGCACAGCGCGCGGGCCTCGCCGAGCTTCTCGAGCAGGCGCGGGTCTTCGAGCAGATCGCGCTCCGCCGCGCGCCTCGCGAGCTCGTCGAGCACATGGGCCGCTCGCGCGTAGCGGGCGGCGCCGACGCGCTCGTAGGCGAGCGAGTACGAGACCACGTCCCAGCCGGCGTGCTCCGGGCCGAGCCGGCACGCCTCGGGGACGCGCACGGCGTCGAAG
>CAYPSI010000335.1:0-2664 GCA_964413375.1 uncultured Spirochaetales bacterium
CCCGATCCTTCCGCTTCGCGCGACGAGTTGACTCCGCTTGCGTTCCTCGCGCGAAGTGTGCGCGTCTTCCCGCAGAAGACCGCCGTGGTCTATGGCGACCAGCGCTGGAGCTACGCCGAGTTCGCGCAACGCATCGGTCGGTTCGCGGGCGCTCTCGCACGCGCCGGGGTCGAAGCCGGCGACCGCGTGGCGGTGCTCGCGCCCAACGTGCCGGTGGCCCTCGAGGCGCACTTCGCCGTCCTCGGGCTCCGCGCCGTGCTCGTGGCGATCAACACGCGCCTCGCCCCCGACGAGGTGACCTACATCCTCGAGCACTCGGGCGCGAAGGTGGTGCTCGTCGATCCGGAGCTCGCCCCGCGCGCGGCGGGCGCGGCCGGCATCGCTTCGCGTCCGCTGCTCGTGAACGTCGAAGATCCGCTGGCCGGCGTCGGCGGGACGCCCTTGCCGGGCCCCAGCTACGAGGAGTTCCTTCGCGGCGCCAGCGTGCTGCCGATCGAGGGCGGCATCGATGACGAGGATCGAGTCACCTCGATCAACTACACCTCCGGCACGACGGGCCGGCCGAAGGGAGTGTTGTACACGCACCGCGGCGCCGCGCTCAACGCTCTCGGCGAGATCATCGTCCACCGGCTCGGCCGGGACTCGATCTACCTCTGGACCCTCCCGCTCTTCCACTGCAACGGCTGGTGCTTTCCGTGGGCGGTCACGGCGGCCGGTGGGACCCACGTGCTGCTGCGCGCCCCGGCGCCGGAGCGCATTCTCGAGCTCGTGCGAGCCGAGCGCGTCACGCACTTCAATGGCGCCCCGACCGTGCTGCTGATGCTCGCCGAGGCTCCGGAGGCCCGCGGCGTGCGCTTCGACCCGCCCGTGCGCGTCGCGATCGGGGGCTCCCCGCCCTCGCCGACGCTGCTCGCGCGTATGGAGGAGCTCGGCGTGGTCGTGACCCACGTCTATGGGCTCACCGAAACCTACGGACCACACGTCGTCTGCGAGATGCAGCCCGCCTGGGAGGGGCTCGACGTGGAGGGCCGCGCGGCCGTGATGGCCCGCCAGGGTGTGCCGATCCACGTCGCACTGCACCTTCGCGTCGTCGACGACCAGATGCGCGATGTCCCCGCCGACGGGCAGACCCTCGGCGAGGTGGTGATGCGCGGCAACAACGTGATGAAGGGCTACTACCGGGACCCGGAGGCCACCGCAAAGGCCTTCGCCGGGGGCTGGTTCCACTCGGGCGACCTCGGCGTGATGCACCCGGACGGCTACGTCGAGCTGCGTGATCGCAAGAAGGACATCATCATCAGCGGCGGAGAGAACATCTCCACGATCGAGGTCGAGCACGCGATCGTGAAGCACCCCGCGGTGCTCGAGTGCGCCGTGGTGGCCATGCCCGACGCGAAGTGGGGCGAGGTGCCGAAGGCCTACGTGTCGCTCCGCCCCGGCGCGCACGCCAGCGAGCGCGAGATCATCGAGTTCTGCCGCGAGCGGCTCGCGCACTTCAAATGCCCGAAGGCCGTCGAGTTCGCGGAGCTTCCGAAGACCTCCACCGGGAAGATCCAGAAGTTCCGGCTGCGCGAGAAGGACTGGGCCGGCCGCGAGAAGCGGATCGGTTAGCTCGACGGGCTGGATCTCGGGGTGCGTGCGGGGACGAGCGCCTCATCGCCTCACGGCTGACCGAGCTCTCGCAGGCGCGCCTCCACGCGTGCCACGTCGGCCGGCACGTCGACCGGGATCCCGCGCCAGCCCTCCACCACCGCGCAGCGGATGCGGTGGCCGTTCTCGAGCGCGCGCAGCTGCTCGAGCTGCTCGGCGCGCTCGGCCGGAGTGGGCGCGAGCTTCACGAAGTCGAGCAGGAACTCGCGGCGGTACGCGTAGAGGCCTGCGTGCTGCCAGTAACGCGGGGCTCGCGCCGGATCGCGAAGCGCCGGGATGCGGCTGCGCGAAAAGTAGAGGGCATTGCCGTGCCGGTCGAGCACCACCTTGACTCGATTCGGGTCGTCGAGCGCGTCGGGTTCGGCGTCGTGGACCACCGTCGCCATCGGAAGGGAGGGATCCGCGAGCAGGACTTCCACCATCGCATCGATCGCGCGCGCTTCGACGAGCGGCTCGTCACCCTGCACGTTCACGACGATCGAATCGGCGAGCCCTGCTGCGACCTCCGCGAGGCGATCGGTCCCCGTCGGGTGATCGGATCGCGTCATCGCAACGGGGGCGCCGAAGGAGCGACAGGCCTCGGCGATGCGCTCGTCGTCCGTCGCGACGATCACCTCGCGCAGCGCCGTGGCTTCGCGTGCGCCTTCCCAGACCCGGCGCAGCATCGGAACACCCGCGATCGGCGCGAGCGGCTTGCCGGGAAAGCGCTGGGCCTGGTAACGCGCCGGGATGAGTCCCACCGCCATCGCTTTCATGGCTGGCATCCTACCCGATGGGTACATTCCCCGCCGTGCCGGATCTCCCCCCCGTCCGCCCCACGACCGCTCCCGCTGCGCCGGGCCGGGGCAAGGCCACCCTCACGGTCTCCTGCAACAAGGGCGGCGTCGGAAAGACCACCGTGGCGACGAACCTCGCGATCTACTTGCGGGCGCTGCGCGAAGATCTGCCGGTGGCAGTGGTGCGCCTCGACGACCAGCGCACCGTCGACCGCCTTTTCGCGCTGCGCCCGCCGCC
>CAYPSI010000336.1:0-2690 GCA_964413375.1 uncultured Spirochaetales bacterium
CCGCATCGCCAGCGGTCCCCACGCAGGCGAGCGGTGGCGGCGCCTCGGCGATCGCGTCGACCCTCGGGACTCCGACGTCGATCCCGAAGCCTCCTCCCGCGTTCCCCAGCACGCCGGCATGAGCCTCCACGCCGGCGTCGCGGTTCCCGCGCACGACCGGCGCCGGCTCGCGAGGCTCTGCCACTATGTCGCGAGGCCGCCGCTCGCGAGCGATCGCCTCGTCGAGCAGCCCGACGGGCGCCTCGCGCTCCGCCTCAAGACCCGCTGGCGCGACGGCACCACGCAGATCCTGATGGAGCGCCACGAACTCCTGGAGCGCCTCGTCCCCCTGATCCCGCCGCCGCGAGCCCACCCGGTGCGCACCCACGGAGTGCTCGCTTCGTGCGCGAGCACCCGCGATCGAGTCGTGCCTGGGCCACGGCAGCCCTTGGGACCCTCCCCGGGCCAGCGTGGCGGCGTGGGTGCTCACGCGTTCTCCGGCCGCGCCCCTTACGCGACTGCGACATGGTCGATAGGGCCATCCTCGCCGACAAGATGCCCATGGACGGTATGTCTCCTTTATGAGACACTACCCTGGTGATCGTCGTCCTGCCCTCATGCCGTCGCGAGGTCGAAGGGTTACCGGACGACATTCGAGGCGACCTGGCGGATGCACTCGCACGACTCGACGCTGGCCTCTCGCTCGCGATGCCACTCTCGCGTCATCTACGCGCTGGTCCTCCGAGGTTCCGTCCACGTACTGCACGCCTTCAAGAAAACGACGCGGGCTACACCGCAACGCAGTATCGCAGTCGCCCAGCGGCGGCTGCAGGAGGTGATCGCATGAGCAAGAAGACGACGACGGACCAGCTGTCCCGGATGCTGTCCATCCCCAAGCCTCGCGCACTCGAGGCCACGCTCAAGGCTCAGCTCATCGCCGCGGTCGCCCGAGAGGTCGGCCGCCGAGGCCTCACGCACGCCGAGCTGGCACATCGATCCGGCCTGCCCCGGAGTGCGGTAACCGGGATCCTCGCCGGCAGCCTCCAGCGCGTGACCATCGACCGGCTGCTGCGCCTCGTTGAGGCAGCGGGCCTGGAAGCGGCCATCCGCATTCGACGTGCCGCCTAGCGTCAGTCACCGCGCTGGGGAGGCCGGCACGCTCGCGTGTTCGCAAATGAGATCGCATTCCCAGCTACTCGTACGACTGACCCCGCGGCCCTCCTCTACGCGCGCCGCCTCCGGTACAGCCACAGCAGCGGCGGGAGCACGAACACCAGCTCGAATCCGAGGCCGCAGGCGGGCCACGGTCCGGATCGCATCGCAGCCCTCGAAGACCGTGCCCTTCCTCTCGCGCGCTCGTGAGCGTGAGCATCGCGGTCTCTGTCCCTCGTGCGGCGGGCGGCGTATGGCCGATACGGCGACGCACCTCGTGGACTGCGTCCTCCCCGAGGTGCCGGTCCGCCAGTGGGTCCTCACGCTCCCGTATCCGCTTCGCTACCGCTGCCTCTACGACGCGAGGCTCACGAGCCGGGTGCTCCGCGCCTTCCTGCGCGCTCTCTTCGCCGAGCTCCGCCGGCGCGCGCAGCGTCACTGGAGCCTCCGTCGCGGCCAGTGCGGCGCCGTCACCTTCATCCAGCGCTTCGGGTCCGCCCTCCATGCGAACCTCCACTTCCATACGCTGGCCCTCGACGGTGTCTACGCCATCGACGACGGCGTGCCGACGCGCTTCCTACCCCTCCCGCCGCCGAGCGCCGACGAGGTCGCCCGCGTCCTGGCGGGCACGGCGCGCCGCATCGCGCGCCTTCTCGCGTCGCGCGCTGAAGACGACGACGACCTGCTCGCCCGCGACGAGCCCCTGCTGGCCACGCTCGCCGCCGCATCGCTCCGCACCCGCATCGCCAGCGGTCCCCACGCAGGCGAGCGGTGGCGGCGCCTCGGCGATCGCGTCGACCCTCGGGACTCCGACGTCGATCCCGAAGCCTCCTCCCGCGTTCCCCAGCACGCCGGCATGAGCCTCCACGCCGGAGTCGCGGTTCCCGCGCACGACCGGCGCCGGCTCGCGAGGCTCTGCCACTATGTCGCGAGGCCGCCGCTCGCGAGCAATCGCCTCGTCGAGCAGCCCGACGGGCACCTCGCGCTCCGCCTCAAGACCCGCTGGCGCGACGGCACCACGCAGATCCTGATGGAGCGCCACGAACTCCTGGAGCGCCTCGTCCCCCTGATCCCGCCGCCGCGAGCCCACCAGGTGCGCACCCACGGAGTGCTCGCTTCGTGCGCGAGCACCCGCGATCGAGTCGTGCCTGGGCCACGACAGCCCTTGGGACCCGCCCCGGGCGAGTACGAGACGAAGGAACCCGGTGCCGCGCCGATCCCGACTTCCGCTGGCGCGCCGCCGGCTGGCCCGCAGAGGCGCATGCGAGCCAAGCCCTCCGCAGCGGCGCGCCCTCCCTCTGACCTCGGCCCCGGGGCGACCGATCCTTCGGCGCGGGGAAGCTCCGAGGCATCGCCTCGACGTGACAACTCGGTCGACCCCACGGCCACCCGCCGAACCCCGCGAAGGCTCCCCTGGGCAGAGCTCCTCCAGCGTGTGTTCGCGACGGACGGTCTGCGCTGTGAGTGCGGGGCCCGCATGCGACTGGTCGCGGCCATCGAAGACCCCGATGTCGCGCGCAAGATCCTCGAGTGCCTCGACCTGCCCGCCCGCGCACCGC
>CAYPSI010000337.1:0-2434 GCA_964413375.1 uncultured Spirochaetales bacterium
CCAGGCTGATCGTGCCATCGAGGATCTAGCTCGGCGCTGAGGCCGCATGAGAGTGTCTCCGCGCTCTGGAAGAGACCCGTAGGAGCAGGCTTCGGATGGATCCGCTCTACTGGGCGAAATCGAGCGCTGCGATGGCACCTCGAGCGCTCTTCGAGGAACTCGGAGTCGAGTACGAAGAGATCGTCAGCGACTTCGAGAAAGGCGAGCATCGGAGCGACGAGTTCCTGAGCCTCAATCTCATGGGATAGATTCCGGCGTTGGTTCTACCCGACGGCACACTGATGGCCGAATCGGCAGTAATGCTGCTTCAGATCGTCGACCGACCGAGGGCTTGCTCCCCCGAGCGGGCCGTGTGCCTAGACGCGATCAGTGCGCCCGTGTCGGCGCAGGGTGGATCGGGTTCATGGATACGTTGCACCTAGGAGAGCAAGGGAGCCGATGGCTGGGTGTGCTCACGCTGCTCGCGGTCGCTGCAGCTACGGCCTGCCATCCCGACGGCGAGACGCCGGGGCTTTGGCTGCGGGGCGACAGCGACGAGGAGAGGGTCGCCGACTGGAGCTTCAGCGACGAGATCCAGGAGGTCTTCATCGAGACCCGGCCCTGGTACGGCATACCGCATTCGACGACGATCTGGTGCGTCGCGCTCGATGGCGGGCTCTACATCGGCTCCTACGGGGAGCAGAAGAAGGCCTGGGAGGAGATCATCGAGCGGAAACCGGAGGCGAGGCTCTCCATCGCGGGCCGGATCTACGACGTGATGGTGGCGCCCGTGACGGAAGGCGACCTGATCGAAGCGCTGGATGCGGCGTACGCGCGCAAGTACGACATGGAGGAGGTCTTTGGGCAAGAGATTCCCGTCTGGCGGTACTACCTTGTCTCGCAGCGCGGTCCGCACGCCATGAGGTCGGTGGAGGGAAGCGGCGCGATCGCGAACTCCGACGCTGGCGCGCACGCCCTGCTCCCAGCGGCGATCAACCAAGCGCTCCGCGCGATCAAGGAGCTCTGAGCAGCGCAGAAAGCGGCGATTGCGCGGGTGGATAGGACGAGCGTCCCAGCCCGAGACCTCGCGCCATGCCTGCTCGAGCGCGCTCCCTCCCGGCGCTGGCGGGCCAGCGCGGAGATGCCTTGCATGCTTTCGAGCACGTCCCGCACCGGGATCAGAGCACTCAATAGCGGTCGAGGGTCATCACCTTGGTCCATGCATCGACGAAGTCCCGTACAAACATCTCTCGTGCGTCGGCCGCTGCATAGACTTCCGCGATGGCGCGCAGCTCGGAGCTCGACCCGAAAACAAGGTCAACAGGAGTGGCCGTCCACTTGAGCTTGCCAGTCCCGCGATCGCGACCCTCGTAGATACCCTCGGACTTTGTGGACTTGGTCCACTGGGTGGACATATCGAGCAGGCTCACGAAGAAATCGTTGCTCAATGTCCCGGGCCGGTCGGTGAACACACCGTGCCCTGCTTGTCCGGCATTGGCATTCAGGGCGCGCATGCCGCCGACCAGAACGGTCATTTCCGGAACCGTCAGCGTCAACAGGTTCGCCCGATCGACCAGCATATCCGCCGGCGACCTGAGGGGACCCTTGCCGAAGTAGTTCCGGAAACCGTCTGCGGTCGGCTCGAGCACAGCAAATGAAACCAGATCGGTCTGCTCTTGCGATGCGTCCGTGCGTCCCGGCGTGAAGGGAAGCTGCACGTCGTGCCCAGCCTTCTTCGCGGCCTGCTCGATGCCTGCGGCGCCACCCAGAACGATCAGATCGGCGAGCGATACCTTCTTCCCGCCCGATTGCGCGCCGTTGAAATCCTTCTGGATGCGCTCCAGACGCTTCAGCACCTTCGCCAGTTCACTCGGATTGTTGACTTCCCAGTCCTTCTGCGGCGCGAGGCGAATGCGTGCGCCGTTCGCTCCACCGCGCTTGTCGGTACCGCGGAAGGTTGACGCAGACGCCCAGGCGGTCCGGACGAGTTCGGGGACGGTCACCCCCGACGCGAGGATCTTGGACTTCAGCTTCGCGGTATCCGCTGCGTCAATCAGCGCATGATCGACTGCGGGGACCGGGTCCTGCCAGATCAGTTCCTGCTTGGGAACCTCCGTGCCGAGATAGCGGGCACGCGGACCCATGTCGCGGTGAGTCAGCTTGAACCATGCCTTGGCGAAGGCGAGTTCGAACTCCTGCGGATTGTCGAGGAAGCGCTTCGAAATCTTCTGGTAGCTCGGATCGAACTTGAGCGACAGGTCCGTCGTGAACATGATCGGGGCATGCCGCTTCGCAGAGTCATGCGCGTCCGGCACGATCTTTACCGAGTCCGCGTCCTTGGGAACCCACTGGATCGCTCCGGCGGGGCTCTTCGTCTGCACCCACTCGAAGGCGAACAGGTTGCTGAGGTATTGCATGCTCCAGGCCGTCGGGGTGGAGTTCCAGGCGCCTTCCA
>CAYPSI010000338.1:0-3831 GCA_964413375.1 uncultured Spirochaetales bacterium
GCCGTAGTCCCGCGTGAGGGCGTGCAGTTTCTCGGCGAAATGCTGGGTCGTGGCAGCCACCTCGACCTCGGGTGGTGAGAACTGCTCGAGTGCGGGAATCGCACCCGGCAGACGCAGCCTCTCCGTGGCGACCAGCTCATCGCCACGGGCGGCCACGTCGAGTCGAACGGTCGCGAACTCCTTGCCCGCCAGGTTCGTCTTCACGCTGAAGCGGCAGCCGACATCGAGCGGCTGAGCCGGCCCGACCTCGAACACGAATCGATCCTCGCCTCGGTCCTCGGCCAGGAGATCGACCAGCCTGTCTCGAAGCTCGGCCCCAGAGACAGCATGGCCCCGCAGCACGAGGTCCAGGCCGCGGGTGCCGCGCGCCCGCTTCCCGAGGCGCCATTCGAGGGCCATGCCGCCCTTCACCACCCACGCGCCAGGCTCAGCAACCTCCAGACGCACCATGATCCGCTCGAACACGAAGCCACGGCGCATCCGGTTGACCTCGACGCCGTCCTCGCTGGCACGCTGGTTGAGCCGCGCCTCGATCGCTTGTCGGAGCGCGGCCGCAGTGTTGTACACGTCAGCCTCTGGGGCCTGCCGGCTTGCGAGTGAGCGTGGGTTCAGCTGTCGAGGAAGACGGTCCGGAGTTGGCGTCGGGCGTGGTGACAGAGCGCTCGATTCGAAGCGCAGTTCGAGGGTCCATCGCGTCCGCTCGCGCGCGCAGGCGTCGCGCGGTGACGAGCCCGCGCTGGAGCGCCTCCGCTACGGCCGTGGCCACCTGGTCGAGGTCCAGAGAGCCCGAGGCGACATCGACCAGCGAGCGAAGCGGTGTCGTGACCCAAAAACCGGAATGGTCCTCTCTCTCCGCGGGCGGAACGACGCTGCGATGCAGGACGACCCCCTCGGCCTTGGCGCGAAAGCCCGGGGGCACGCTAAGGTGGACGCGCTCGGGGTTCACGTCCCCAAGCCCGTGGACCGCAAGCGCACTCTCGTGCGAGATCACGCCCTCGCGCCGGCTCCAGAGTGTCCATCGGACGAGGTCTTCGTGCGCGCTCGACGGCCACTCGGGGAGTCTGAAGACGCCGCGACCGACGCGAAGCCAGTTGTGCTGGACGGCGTGGTAGCGCTGGGCCGGATATGAGTAGCCAGCCCCGAGGGCCTGGCCGGCGGAGAAATATCCTGCTTGGGAGCCTGCTATCGCTACGAGCTTCCTTCGGAATTCTTTCCGAACCTGGGTTACCACGGCGCTGTATCCTTCACTTAAACTATAGATACACGCTAGTGGCGTACCACTTTCCTATAAATTAACTGAAGAATTATGCGAGCTACGAAGGCCTCCGGCCGGGCGGAAAATCGTTGAGCTGAAGAGCAGTTGGCTCAGAGCACAGCCACTGAAATCAGATACTTAGAGGCTGCCTGGTTTTTCGCAGCCGAAGCGTGATCGTGGGAACGGATCAGCGTCTGATCACGCTGCCTCCGTATGGCGCCTGAGGTCGAGCCAGCCTCCGATCTAGGGGGCCTTCGGGGCGACGAGACGCCGCACCGCGTCTTCCATGGTCGTGCTCCTGAGCCCGGCCTCCCGGCCCGCGGCGAGCGCCGCGTCGAGGCTCTTTTTCTTGCGCACCTGGATCGCGGCCCAGACGCCCCCGACCCGGTTGGAAGAGGCGCAGTGGAACAGGACGGGCGCGGCGGCGGGGTCGTCGAGCACCTTTTCGATCGCAGCCAGGTCGTCGAGGCTCAGGCTCGCAGAGGTGACCGGGATCGACACGTAGCGCAGCCCCTGGCTCTCGACCACGCTGCGCTCGTTCGCCGGCCCTCCTTCGTTGGGCAGGCGCAGGTTGATGACAGTCTTGAAGCCCCACGTCCCCAGCCTGGCCAGTGCGTCCGGCACGGGTTGGCCCGCGGCGGCGAGGCCCGGGGCGATGACCTTGTAGGCCGGGATCAGGGCCGGGTCCACGGCGTCCGGGACCTGGCCGCCGTGGAGCACGGCAGCCGACAGGAACGCGGCGAGGGCGAGGGTGGGGCGCATTCGGATTCTCCTGTGCCGGGCGCCCGAGCGGGCGCAACACCCCATCGTACGGCAATCGAGGGGCCTGCCGAAGCCCGCTGAGCCAACCGGCCCATTGGACACGGCGGCCCGACGCGGCATACTGCCCACCAGGGAGGCTGCCGTGCACAAGTACGTGATCATGGGACCCCAGGGCAGCGGCAAGGGAACGCAGGCCGGCTTGCTGGCCCGCGGCTTCGACCTGGTGCACATCAGCGTGGGTGACATCTTCCGCTGGCACGTCCAGAACCGGACCAAGCTCGGCACCCGCGTTCAGCGCTACATGAACGAGGGGCGCCTGGTTCCCGACGAGATGGTCTCGGACGTGGTCAAGTGGCGGCTCGACAACCACGACTGGCGCCACGGCTTCGTGCTCGACGGCTTCCCGAGGAACGCGGCGCAGACCGTGTTCTTCCTCGAGAACTACGACATCGACGCGGCGCTCGCGATCGAGCTGCCGGAGAAGATCGCGATCGAGCGCATCCAGAGCCGGCGGCTGTGCTCGAGCTGCGGTCTCGACTACAACCTGATCCAGCTGCGCCCGCACGTCCCGAGCATCTGCGACAACTGCGGCGGCCGGCTGGTCACCCGCGCCGACGACACGCCCGAGGCGATCCGCACGCGGCTCGCCGAGTACCGCGAGAAGACCCGGCCGATCCTCGACCTGCTGCGCGCGAAGGAGCTGATCGTGATGGTCGACGGCACGCCACCCCCCGACGTGGTGCAGGCCGAGATCCGTCGCAAGCTCGGGCTCGGCACGGGTGCTTCGGACGACAGCGCGGCGAAGCGGCTCTCCGCGGTGACCCGATGAGCGAGGAGCAGAACCCGAGTCCGGAAGGCATGGTGCTCGACCTCGAGTGGCTCGGCGACAACCGCCTGCGCGGGCGCTCGGGTGCCGTCGAGATCGTGATGGACAGCCCGCCCGTGGCCGGCCCGTCCCCGGTGCAGGCGCTCGCCTTCGGCCTCGCCGGCTGCATGGCGATGGACGTGCTGGCCGTGATCAAGCGCGGCCGCTTCGAGCTCCAGGGCCTGACGGCGCGCCTCGTCGCCGAGCGCGCGCCGAGCGACCCCAAGCGGATCGTGGCGGTGGACCTGCGCTTCACGCTGGCCGGCTCGATCCCGGACGACCGCGTCCTTCGGGCGATCCAGCTCTCGCGCGAAAAGTACTGCTCGGTCTGGCACTCGCTGCAGCCCGACATCGAGCTCACGACCTCGTTCGAGGTAGTCCCGAGCCTGGCGCCCGCCGCCGCGCGCTGACAAGGCACCGCGCTCGGCGCGAGCTAGCGCTCGGGCGCGGGGGGTGTCGGCGGACCACCCCCTAGAAAATGACGCAGCATCGCGAAGCTCGCTGGCTTGGCGATGATCGCGTGAGAGGCGTCGCGGAACGGCGGGTCGGAGCTGCGCTCCCAGAGCCAGAAGAAGACGCCCTCGACGGCCGGCTGCCGGGCGAGCGCGCGTAGCGTCGCCTCGTAGCAGCGCCCCTGCAGCCCCACGTCGGCCGCCACGCGTTCCTCGCGCCATGGCGCGCGCGCAGCGCTCGGGATCGACGGAAAGCCGGCCTCCGTCAGCAGCACGGGCTTTCCGAAGCGACGCGCGGCGGCCGCGAGCGGGGCGAGCGCTCGATCCCAACCCGCCTCCAGCTCGGCGAGTCCCGGATCCGCATGCTCGGAGAGCGGGAAGTAGGCCGAGACGCCGATGAAGTCGAGCGCGTCCCAGAAGGCGACCTTGTGCCAGGTGTCGAAGTTCGCCGAGTACGTGAGCGGGCCGCGGAACTCGCTGCGGATTCGCGCGACGAG
>CAYPSI010000339.1:0-3348 GCA_964413375.1 uncultured Spirochaetales bacterium
TGGCGCCCGATCCGAACGTCGGTCCGTTCGAGTCGCTCCTGCCCGAAGAGGTGCTCGAGCTCGCGCGGCGCGCCGGGCTCGTGGTCACGGCGCGGCTCGGTCTCCAGCCCGTGCCGACGCGCTCCGAGATCGAGTTCCGGACGCGCAACTTCTCACGGCGCCACCAGCGCCTCGCGGGCACGATCGCGTGGATCCTGGCGCAGCTCGCACGCACGCCCGGACTCGCCGCGCGCCGCGGACGGTTCCAATACGTGGCGCTGACGCGCGCGCAGTAAGGTATTCGCTCGCGCCGCAACGCCGGACCCGCTCGTTGCACGGAGTCCCGGCCCGACGCGGTGACGTGCACGCATCGAGCATTGCGGCGCGTCGTGAGCCTGGGCGCGAGAGGATTCGAGGCTCGTGGCGCGTCGAGCGCCACCCGAACGCAAGGCGGCCGTGCTCCCGGATTGCGCAGGCGTAGCGCGGAGCCTGACACTGGACGACATCCTCGGATGCGAGTCCGGGGCCTCGCGCTGCACGAACTCGATCGGGGACTGATTCCAGATCTCCTGACATAGCCCCCTCCTGACCAGCTCCGCGGACGTGCGATCGGGCCTGGATTTCCCGCTGCTTTTCTTCGGATCGGCGGCCGATGGGGCGCGTCAGGGGGTGCGGACCCAAACCTGTCCGCTTTTTCTGGCGGGAGCGGCAGGGTGGAGGGATGTCTCCTCCGGCTCAACAGGGCGATCTCTTCTCGGACCAGGCGCTCTCTGCGCCGACGGGCACAGTCCCGATCAACTCGAAGTGCACGCTCCGCACGAAGGACGATTGCCGCGTCGTGCTCGTCGCTGGCGTTGCCATCGCGCACTTCATGCTCAGCGATCGGATGGCCGAGGCCTACGCGATGGTCACGCTGGTCGATCAGGGCTGGGCTGACCAGGTGGAAGTCGCACGCGCCTTCGACTGCTCGACGCGCACCGTGAGGCGCATGCAGCGGCGTTTCGAGGAGGCCGGTCTTCCCGCACTCGGACGCAGTGCGGGGTTTCCCAAAGGACGGCGACGCACGACCGTCGGACGGGTGCGACGCGCGCACGATCTGAAAGCCAAGGGGCTCTCCAACCGCGCGATCGCCCAGCGTCTCGGCGTCACCGAGAAGGCGGTTCGCAAGCTCTCGCGGCGGCTCGGCTGGAAGACACCCGAGATCGTTCAGGCCAAGCTGCCGCTTCCTAGTGCGGACCCAAACCTGTCCGCTTCTCCAGCGTCGCCCAGGCCATTCTCCGTCCCGAAGGCCGAAAACACGGCCCTCGCGGCGACGACCCTCGTACCGACAGCGTCGTCGCAGGCTGCCCCGGGTGCGGACCCAAACCTGTCCGCTTTTTCGACCGACGAGCCGCTGCCGTTCACGTGCGACACCGATCCGGCCGACCGGCGCATGGACCGGCTCTTCGCTTTCCTCGGCCTGCTCGACGACGCCGCGCCGCTGTTTCGCCCGGGCAGCCGCATCCCGCGCGCCGGCGTGCTACTGGCCTTGCCGTCGCTCGTGCACAGCGGCGTGCTCGAGTGTGCGCGCGACGTGTACGGCAGCATTGGACCCGCCTTCTACGGGCTGCGCACCACCATGGTCGCGTTGCTGTTGCTGGCGCTGCTGCGCATCAAGCGCCCCGAAGCTCTCAAGGAGCACGCGCCGGAAGACCTGGGACGCCTGCTTGGTCTCGATCGCGCTCCTGAGGTCAAGACCGTACGCCGCAAGTTGACACGCCTGGCCGCCGTCGGCCGCGCCACATCGTTCGGTCGCGCGTTGGCCGAGCGACGCGTCGCCGCGCACGGAGCCGCACTCGGCTTCCTCTACGTCGACGGCCACGTGCGCGTCTATCACGGAAAACGCAGCATTCCCAAGGCGCACGTTGCGCGCATGCGCATAGCGATGCCGGCCACCAGCGACTATTGGGTCAACGACGCCGTGGGCGAGCCGCTGTTCGTCATCACCGCCGAAGCCAACGCCGGCATGGTCAAGATGCTGCAGCCCGTGCTCGACGAAGTGCGCCAGCTGGTCGGCACGCGCCCCATCACGATCGTGTTCGATCGCGGTGGCTGGAGCCCGCGCCTCTTCCAGAAGATCGTCGCGCAGGGCTTCGACATCCTGACCTATCGCAAAGGGCGCTTTCGTCGCGTGCCCAAGCGCTGCTTTCGCGAGCGCTCCGCCTGCATCAACGGCATCGATCTGCGCTACGTGCTCGCCGACCAGAAGATCCGGCTGCTGGGCGGCAAGCTGCGGCTGCGCCAAGTCACCCGCCTGTCGGAGAATGGCCATCAGACGCCCATCATCACCTCGCGCGACGACCTCGAAGACATCGAAGTGGCCTTCCGCATGTTCGAGCGCTGGCGGCAGGAGAATTTCTTCAAGTACATGCGCGAGGAGTACGCGCTCGACGCGCTCGTCGACTACCAAGTCCAGGAAGCCGACCCTGCGCGCGAGGTCCCCAACCCGCGCTGGAACGAGATCGACGCCCAAGTGCGCGAAGCACGCGCCCAGGCCGCCCGGCTCGCGCTGCAGTACGGCTTCGAAGCCTTCACCAACGTGGAGAGCGTTCGCAAGACGATGCGCGGCTTCAAGATCGCCAACGCTGCGCAAGGACGCCAGATCCTCGCGGCCATGCAACGCCTCGCAGCTCTCGAGGCAAAGCGCACTGCCGTGCCACGGCGCGTCCCCGTGCAAGACGTGGTCGACGGTCAGGTCGTCAAGCTGGCCACCGAGCGCAAGCACCTGACCAACCTGCTGAAGATGGTCGCCTACCAGGCCGAGGGCGATCTGCTCGGGCTGCTGGCGCCACACTACAAGCGCGCCGAAGACGAGGGGCGCACGCTCATCCACTCCGCGCTCGCCTCCGCAGCGGACTTGCACGTGACCGATACCGAGCTACGTGTCACGCTCGCGCCTCTCAGCTCAGCCCATCGCAGCCGCGCGATCGCGGCACTGTGCGACCAACTCAACTGCGCTGCCGTCTACTTCCCTGGAACTCGACTCCAGCTGCGGTTCGCCGTCGCGGAAACGGCACCACGGCCCGTCGTCAGGGGGCGAACGTTGGCCCGCCGGAAGTAAAAGCGGACAGAACCGGAAGGGGCTATGTCAGGAGGTCTGGATTCGTCCCGAGGGATCCGGCCGATCCAGCGCTGCGCGCCATCGAAGGGCCCGCGCTCGTAGCGCAGTCAGGCGGTCGGCTTGGCCGAGAGCCGTGGGCTCGGCTTTCGCTTCCACGCGGAATCGGGCCCGTGGGGTACCCTGTTGGGGAGGCGCGCCGGGCCTTCCGCCCGCGTGCCGGAAGATCATGCGGCGTTTCCAGGTTCGACGCACGGCTCCGCTCGCCCTCG
>CAYPSI010000340.1:0-7190 GCA_964413375.1 uncultured Spirochaetales bacterium
ATCCGGCGTACTTGAAGTATCCGAGCAGACCGAGGTTCAGGCTGACGGCCAGCGCGAGCAGCCAGCGATGCGGGCGCTGCCCTTCGACCCGCCGCGAGAGCATCCGCCCGAGCTGGTAGTTGACGAGCAGGGAGAAGAGGAGCACTGGCAGATTCGACGGGTCCGACCAGCTGTAGAAGAAGAGCGTGGCGGCCACCAGCCCGCCTCGGGAGGCGCGCAACCATCCCCGAGCTTCGCAGAGCAGGAAGATCCCCAGGGTCAGGGGCAGGAAGACGCACAGGTACTCATACGAGTTGAACAGCAACGAGAAAACCCGCTAGCGCGAGGCTGGAGATCCCTGGATTCCGTTGGCGGTCGAGAGCTTTCGAGACCCCGACCCTTCTAGCCCATCGGCCCCTCGAGTGGAAGCGGGGGCCTCGACGCCGAGTCCGCGCGTGACGGCGGGGCTCAGGGCTCGACAGCCAGCCGGGCCCGAAGCTCCGCGGCCAGCGCTGCGTCGCCCGACCGCTCGGCGCGAGCGAGGGCGCGGAGCGCGGTAGCGCGGGCGTCGGCCGGGCGAGCGGCCGCCGCGTAGGCGACGGACAGCGTGTCGAGGATCCCGGCCTCGGGGTCTTCGCTCGCTGCGGCCTCTTCGGCGAGTGCAAGGGCAGCCGCCGGGTCGCGCAGCTTCGGGTCGGAGCTCGTCGCGAGGATCCAGGCGAGATTGTTGAGCAGGCGCGCGTCGCGGGGCCCGAGTCGCAGCGCCTCCCTGTAGGCTGCTGCCGCGTCGGCAGAAGCGCCCGCCGCGTCGAGGCGCAGCCCGCGTTCGGCGTGCAGGGAAGCGAGCTGCTCGCGCCACACGACCCGCTCGGGCTGGAGCAGGGCGGCGCGCTCGAGCGCGGGTGCCGCCGACTCGAGGTCGCCACGCGCGAGCAGCGCCGCCCCTAGATAGCCGTGCAGCTCCGCGAGATCCGGACGCAGTCGCAGCGCTTCGCGGTAGCGCGCGATCGCGTCGTCGAAGTGCCCTGCACGCTCGAGCGCGCGACCGAGGTTTGCGCGCACCGCGGCGCTCCAGGGGTCGAGGCGTGCCGCCTCCTCGAGGCGAGAGACTCCCTCAGCCAATCGACCCAGCTCCACCAGCGAGCGTCCGATTTCCGCGTGCCAACGCGCCGTCCCCGGCAGCAGCGCGAGCGCGGTCTCGTAATCCTCCACCGCCGCGGCGAAGCGGCCCCGCTCCGCGCGCAGCTCTGCTCGCAGCGCATACGCGTGTGCAAGGCGCGGCGCGATGGCGAGTGCCTCGTTCGCGTGGCTCTCGCCCTCATCGAGGCGCCCGGCACGGGTGAGCGCGAGGCCCAGGTTCACGTGAGCGACCGCATTGCGCTCGGTCACGCGCAGCGCGTGCGCGAAGAGCGTCTCGGTATCGCGCCAGATCCGCACCTGCTGGAAGGTCGCCGCGGACAGGGCCGCCAGCACCGCGATCGCGAGGGCGGCGAGCGCGCGCCGCGCACGCTCGCCGGGCGCGAACTCGAAGGCGCCCCAGGCGACGGCGATCGAGAGCCCGATCAGCGGCAGATAGGTATAGCGGTCCGCCATCGCCTGACCGCCGACCTGCACGATCCCGATCACCGGCGCGAGGAGCAGCAGCGTCCAGAGCCAGCCGATCGTCAGGTAGCGCCGCCCTTCCCAGGCGCGCAGCGCCAGCGCGCAGAGAACCACGAGCAACCCCGCGGCGGCCCACACCTGCCAGGCGGGAAGTGCGTCGCGCGGGTGCGGATAGAAGACCGCCAGGCCCTCCGGAAAGACAGCCCGACGCAGGTAGCCGACGGTCGCGACGAGCGCGTTCGCGATGCGCTCTCCGAGCGGAATGGCCTCGAGCGCCTGGAGCGCGCCTCCCGCGCGCTGCGCCACCAGCGTGACGATGCCGGCCACCACGGCGAGCGCGAAGAGCTCCGTCTTCTCGCGCACGAGGGCCCACCAACCCGAGGCGCGCCTTCGGCGCCTTCGCTCGGCTTCGCCTCGCTAAGCGGCGGCTGCGCCGCCTTGCATCGTGGGGGCCCGCTGCAGGCGGCCGAGCGGCCAGGCGTCGAGCAGCAGCAGAGCGATCGGGAAGGTCACGAGGATCGGCTTCGCGAGGAGCCCCAATGCCATGCATGCGGCGACGGCGGCGCGGCGACGGAGCGATGCTCCCGCGGTCGCCAGGCGCTCATGCGCGAGCAGGCCCAGCAGGAAGAAGAGGCCCGCGAGCACATCCTTGCGGGCAGCGGCCCAGGCGACGGATTCGACGTGCAAGGGGTGGAGCGCGAAGACACCCGCGACGAAGGCGCTCCGGCCTGGCGCACCGGTCATGCGCACCAGCACGAGCAGCAGCAGCAGCGTGTTGGCGACGTGCAGCAGCAAACTCGTCGCGTGGAAGGGCGCGGGCTCGATGCCGAAGAGCTGTGCATCGAGCATCCACGAGAGGCGCGTCAGCGGAAACCAGTTGGCGCCGTGGAAGGAGCCAAAGGCCCAGGCGACCCCCTCCGCGTCGATTCCCGAGCGCACGGGCCCACACTCCGTCACGTAGAGGTCGTCGTCGTAGGCGACGAAGGCATTCCCGAAGACGGGCAGGTACGCGGCGAGGGTCGCCGCGGCGAGCAGGGCAGCGAGGAACCAGGGGCGGCGCCAGAACACGGGCTAAAGGATCGCATTCAATCGAGGAGACGGGAGGGCCGATGAACGCTTCGATGAGGGGGAGGACTGCGCTTCGGGGCCTCGTGGGCCTCGCCGTGGGCGCCGCGATCGGCGCGGCGTGGGCCCCCGCTGCGTCCGCCGGTGGGGTCGCTCGGGTGGCCGTCGCCTCTCCTCGGGTGGACGCCGGCCTCGCCCCGATCGCGCGGGCCCACCGGGCCTGGCTCGAGGCCCGACTCGCTGCCGCCGGCATCCCGAGCGGCTCCCTCGCGATCGCCGATCCGGCTGATCCCATTCAGGTACTCGCAGCCGCGCGGGAGGCCGACGCGGAGCTCGTCATCCAGGCGGATCTGCGCGAGCGGGACGGGCGGGCCCGGGTCGCACTGCGCGCGATCGAAGCCGGCACCGGCGTCGTCGCGGCTGCCACCCTAGGCGAGGCAGCGCTCCCGGATCTCGGGCAGGCGAGCGAGCAGGCGCTGGCCTCCCTGCTGCCCCGCCTCGGGGTCCCGGCAGCGGCGCTCCCGGAGGCCGCCGCTCCGAGCCTCGACGAGCTCGCTGCCGTCGCTCGCGCGATGGAGGCCCTCGACCGGGGCGAGCTCGCAAGAGCCTGGCACGAGGTAGCGGGGCGCCTCGAAGCGATGCCGATGCAGCTGCGCGAGTCGATCCTCGAGCAGGTACAGCAGCCCGGAGCGCCCGCGCCCGACCGGGCTCGTATCCTCGCGGCCGCAGGCGACGGCGACGGCGCCTGGCGCGTGCTCGCTCCCGAGATCGAGCGGGCCCCGGCCGATCCAGCGCTGCTCATCGCCGCGGCAGAGGTTGCGATCGCGCGGCGTGACGTCGAGCGCGCGCGCTCCCAGGCGGCTGCGGCGGTCCGTCTGCGTCCCGAGGATCCGCAGGCACTCGTCGCACTCGGGCGCGCGCTCGAGCTCGCCGGCGACAGCGCCGGTGCGCGATCTGCGCTCGAACGGGCGGCGCGCGCCGAGCCGAAGAGCTCCCACGCGATCGAGCGGCTCGCCGAGATCGAGGCATCCGACCCGGCGCGCGGCGCCCGCAGGCTCGTCGCACTCGCGTCGCTCGAGGCCGAGCGCCTCGAGCCGGAGCGCGCGGCGCGGACCCTCTCCCGCGCGATCGCACTCGACCCGGGTGTCGCGGGGGAGGCAGCGCGCGTGCGCGGCTCCATCGCCGCTCGCATGGGTCGGCACCCGGAGGCGTTGCAAAGCTACCAGGAAGCGCTCCAGAACGCCGGGTCGCGCGACCCGGAGATCCTCGTCGGAGTGGGGCTCGCGCGTCTGCGTACCGGAACGGACGGGGCCGAGCAGCCGCTGCGCCTCGCCGTCGAGATTGCGCCGACGCGCCCCGAGGCACTGCGCGCGCTCGCCCTGCTCGAGTCCGAGCGGGGCCGCGCTGAAGAAGCCGCATCCCTTCTAGAGCGCGCGGCCGCGGCCGATCCCGAGAGTGAGGCGACGCGGCTGGCGCTCGCCCGCGCCCTCGCCGCGAGCCGCGGACCGGTGGCGGGGCTCGACGTACTGACCGCTGCTTCCGCTAGAGCCCCCGAGGAGCCGGAGACGCTCGAGCAGATCGCGAGCTTCGAGCGCGACGCCGGTCAGCTCGACGCCGCGCGCACCACGCTCGAGCGGGCGCTCGCCGCGTGGCCCGAGTCGAACCAGCTCCGGACCCTGCTGGCCGCCGTTCACCGGGACCGGGGCGACAGCGCGGCCGCGGCGGCGCTCGACCTCGAGCTCTCGGACCTGCAGGGATCCGGCGCCGGCAGCGAGGCCACCTCGCTCCTCGATTTCGATGAGCTCGTGTTCGCCTTCGCCGGCCAGGTCTCCGACGCCCGCAAGCGCCGCGTGGCACTCCTCGACCTGCGCGAGCCCCGCGACTGGCGCACCGAGCTGCTGCGCTGGCTCCACCCCCGCAGGCCCGACCGCGAGCGTCTCGTCGAATCGCTCGAGCGCTCGCTGGGCATCGCGTTCACGCGCATCCCTGCCGGGTCGCCCGAGTCGCCGCCCACCCAGAAGCTCGTCGATCAGCTCCTCGCCTTCGACCGACAGATCTCGCTCGACGCCGAGGCGATCTCCCAGGTGAACCAGGCCCTCGGGACGGACGCCGTCTTCGCGGCGCGGCTCTTGCGCGACCTCTCTGCGCTCGGAGGGAACTCGGCTGCACTCGGGGCCTGCGCCGAGGCCTCGGGCTTCGTGGTCGAGCTGCGCATGCTCTCCGGCCAGCACAGCGACGTGGCGTCGATCCTCGCCGATCAGGCCTGCCTCGCCGACGGGCTGGCTCTCGCCGGGGCCTGGAACCACCGTGCCTTCCCGATCTACGCCGCGCTTGCGCTGCTGCTGCTCTTTCCGATCCTGCGCGGTTGGGGGACTCTCGTCGTCGCGATCAAGCTTCCGCCGCGAACCCGCGGCTTCCTGCACATCCGGATCGGGCGCAAGCCCGAGCCGGCGACGAAGGAAAAGCCGCGGCGCAAGAAGCGCGACGAAGGCCGACTGCGCCGTTCCCTGCGCTCGCTCTCGCGCTTTCGCAAGCACATGGCCGGGCGCGAGACCACCTTCCGCTGGATCCCAGCCCGCAAGGGTGGCTACTTCGTCACGGTGGGCGGGCCGCTGCTCGATGCGATGGGCGACGAGGTGATCGGCCACTTCCTCGAGGAGCAGCGCGTACGGATCGAGCGCGGCAAGGTCGCGCGTCTCGTCTACGACTACTGCCCCAGCGAGTGCGCCGTCGAGGTGCGGGTGCTGCGCGATGGGCAGCCCGCGAAGGGAGCCCGGGCGGCGGTACGCGGCGACCGGACTTCGATCCGTTATCCGCGCGGCGGAACGGCCTACTTCTACCTCGGCACCGGTACGCATACGGTGGTCGTCGGCGCCGGCGATCGCGCCGCCGAGAAGCTGGTTCCGATCGCCGCGATCGAGAACGCGATCCCAGTGGCGATCGACCTCGGCGACCCCGAGATGTGCATCGTCCGCAACTGCGCCGAGGCGGTGGAGCCCTACCTTCTCGGAGACTTCGAGGCGGCGGCCCGAGCGCTCGAAATGGCGGGCGAGGCCATCTCGGCGCATCTGCTCTGGGGTGCCCACCACCAGCAGCAGGGTGAGATCGAGAAAGCCGCGGCGGAGTTCGAGGCCGCCGGATACTTCGAGGCGGCCGCCGAGCTGCGCGCGAGCAACTGCGACCTCTCGGGCTCGGCGGCCCTCTTCGAGCAGGCCGGCGACTTCGCGCGCGCGGCGGAGACGCACCGCGCCGCGGGCGCGCCGCTGGATGCAGGGCGCTGCTACGAGCTGGCCTATCAGTACCAGGAGGCGATCGAGTGCTACCGCGAGGCGGGCGCCGGGGACAAGGCACTCGACCTGCTAGAAAAGATCGGCGGCTACCTGGAGGCGGCGCAGCTCTGTCGCGAGCGGGGAGAGCCCGAGCGTGCGATCCGCAACCTCCAGCTCGTCGATCGACGCGAGAGCAGCTGGCCGGAGGCCTGCCGCGGCATGGCGGAGCTATTGGCCGAGCGCGGCCAGCACGACCTCGCCGCCCAGAAGATCGGCGAGGCGATCGACGCGGTCGGCGGTGGGAGCGCAAGCGCCCCGCTCCACGCGCTGCACGCGGACCTGCTCGAGCGGGCGGGACGCCCGCGCGAGGCCATCGCCGCGCTCGAGGAGCTGCGCCGGCTCGATCCGACGCGCGACGGCCTCGCCCTGCGCATTGCGGCTCTGTCCGGAGGCGCTGCGAGCGGTAGTCAGACGCCGGTCGTCGCGGACGCGGAGGCGCCGGCGGAGCGCCGCTACGAGATCCAGGGAGAGATCGGCCGGGGCGGCATGGGCGTCGTCGTCAAGGCTCGAGACCTGCGCCTCGGCCGCCTCGTGGCGCTGAAGCAGATGCCCGAGCACCTGCGCCAGAACCAGGTCGTGGCGGATCTCTTCCTACGCGAGGCGCGGGCCGCGGCAGCGCTCAACCACCCGAACATCGTCACCGTGTACGACGCGGGCGTGGAGAACGGCGCGTACTTCATCAGCATGGAGCTCCTCGAAGGCCTCGCTTTCGACAAGGTCCTCGAGCGTCGCGGGCAGCTCAGCGTCGCGGACGTCGCCCGCCTCGGAATCCAGGTATGCAGCGGCCTGCACTACGCCCACGAGCGGCGCATCGTCCACCGCGACATCAAGACCGCAAACCTCTTCTTCACGCGCGCGAAGGTCGTGAAGATCATGGATTTCGGCCTCGCGAAGACGATCGAGGAGGTGCGTCGCCACTCGACCGTAATCGGCGGAACCCCCTACTACATGGCCCCGGAGCAGGCGGCCGGAGAGGCCGTCGACGCCCGCACGGACCTCTACGCGCTCGGCGTCACCTTCTTCCGGATGTTGACGGGCAGCTTCCCCTTCCAGGAGGGCGATCTCGCCTACCTGCACCGCCACGTCCCCGCGCCGGACCCGCGCGAGACGAATGCCGCTCTTCCGGCGGCGGTGGCCGAGCTCGTGCTCGCGCTGCTGGAGAAGAACCCCGACGCCCGGCCGCCCGACGCCGCCGCCGTCGGCACCCGCCTCCAG
>CAYPSI010000341.1:0-17958 GCA_964413375.1 uncultured Spirochaetales bacterium
GGGCGCCGCGGAGCTCGCCAAGCGGGTCGACGAAACGATCGAGGCGACCCAGGATACGAGCTCGTTCCGCTTCCTGTATCCGGAATCCGCCTCCATCCGCGACAAGATCGAAACGATCGCTCGCATCGTGTACGGAGCGGAAGGCGTCGACTACGACCGCGCCGCGGAAGTCGCGATCGATCTCATCGAGGAGTCGGGGGAAGGGAAGGTTCCGATCTGCATGGCGAAGACGCAGAGCAGCCTTTCGGATTCCCCGACGCTGCGGGGTCGCCCGAAGGGCTTCCGGATCCGCGTCAACGAAGCCACCCTCTCCGCGGGTGCGGGCTTCGTCGTCGTCATCTGCGGCAAGATGAACTTGATGCCGGGGCTCCCCAAGGAGCCCGCCGCGGTCCGGATCGAGGTGGACGATCGCGGACGCGCGACCGGCCTGTCCTGACACGGGAGGGCTCGAGGCGAGCGCGGCGCGCGCTGCGATCCCTCGCGTGCGCGGCTGCGTCCGCCAACCTACGCTCGTTGGCACCGGAGAGGTGGCCGAGCGGTCGAAGGCGGCGGTCTTGAAAACCGCTGGGCGCGAGAGCGCCCCGGGGGTTCGAATCCCTCCCTCTCCGCCACTTCCCCGGCTGCGTTGCGCGTTGGCCCGACCGCACACCCTCGACTAGTCTCTGAGACCGCCCCGCAGCTGCGCCCCCCCAAGGAGCACCCGATGGCCCAGAGCGTTTCGAACCCCGTCCCGTCCGCCAATCTGGTCGACGGCGAGATCGAGGGGATCCTCACCTCCTTCGACTCGAACTACGTCTGGAACTACGGCAGCGTGAAGGAGGGCCTGCGCGACCTCTACGAGAAGGCCAAGCGGGAGCAGTGGAACGGAACGACGCAGCTCGCCTGGGATACCCAGGTCGACCCCGAGGGCGAGATCATCCCGCAGGCGATCAACCCGCTCACCGGTTACCCGCCCTTCGAGAAGCTCGACGCTCGCGAGCGCCGGCGGATGCGCCACGCGCAGGTGGCGCTCCAGCTCTCGCAGTTCCTGCACGGAGAGCAGGGCGCGCTGATCGTCGCCTCGCAGCTCGTGGGCGGCGTGCCGTGGATCGATGCGAAGTACTACGCCGGGACCCAGACGATGGACGAGGCCCGGCACGTCGAGGTCTTCAGCCGCTACCTGCGCGAGAAGCTCGAGTGGGAGTGGCCGATCAACGAGAGCCTGAAGGAGCTCCTCGACGCGACGATCCAGGACTCGCGTTGGGACTTCAAGTACCTCGGCATGCAGATCCTGATCGAGGGCCTCGCGATGGCGGCCTTCGGCAACCTCTTCCAGGTCTGCCAGGAGCCGCTGCTGAAGGAGCTCCTCAAGTACGTGATGCGCGACGAAGCGCGCCACGTCGCCTTCGGCGTGCTCTCGCTGCGCGACTACTACCGGGACATGCCGGCCAGCGAGATCGCCGACCGCGAGGACTTCATCATCTACGCATCGGAGCTGATGCGGAATCGACTCGTCGGCGCGGAGATCGCGAAGGCGATGGGCTGGAACGTGCAGGAGGTGCAGGATCGCGTGCTCGAATCGCCGATCGGCCGCGCCTTCCGCGGCATGCTCTTCCAGCGCGTGGTGCCGAACCTGAAGAAGCTCGGGCTCTTGACCCCGAAGGTCCGCCGTGCCTTCACCGAGATGGACATCCTCAAGTTCGAGGACTTCGACCCGGACGAGTCCGACCGCCGGCTCGGCTTTCAGGGGTAGCCTCGCCGCGAATTCCGGTATCCTCCGGCCCTCGCGGAGAGGTGGCCGAGAGGCTGAAGGCGGCGGTTTGCTAAACCGTTATACGGCCAAAAGCCGTATCGGGGGTTCGAATCCCCCCCTCTCCGCCATCCGAGGCGCCTGATCGGCGCGGAGCGCGGAGAGATGGCCGAGCGGCTGAAGGCGCACGCTTGGAAAGCGTGTGTACCCGAAAGGGTACCGTGGGTTCGAATCCCACTCTCTCCGCCACCTAGTCTGCGTCGCCCGGGACGGCCGCACCCGGGGCGCGGATCCGCTTGGAAGATCCCGACTTCTCCGAGGTTCTCGGTCGGCGCCCTGGTGAACTCGAACCGGAGACCCCACGGCTGCCCCGCCTCCCGCGCGCTCAAGGCGCCGATCGTCTTCGCGACCGATGGAGGCGGTTCGGCTTCGCTTGACTTTCGATTTTCTAGATGGGCCAGGTTCGGTACCGACCACACGACGAGCCAGACGTGCGCCGCATCGCGGCCGAAGCCGTGCGTCGGCCGGTGCGCCGTGCGTTTCGGGCAATCCGGGCCGGGAAGCGCCGCTGGTTCCCACTTCGGCGGAGGCGATGCAGGAAACCGGCAACGGCTGCTCGAAATGCTCGCTCTCGCACCGGATCCCAGCGGAACCGTCGCAGATCGCCGACCGGCCCTTTCATCTCGGCTTCACTAGACCTTGCCATCATCATCATTCGCGCCGCGCCACATGAGCTGGGGAACCGGTACTTACTGGTAGCCAGTTGCGGAGGCTCGAAGATGAAGCGCCAGGTTCTCGTGTTCGCTGCGATCGTAGCCGCGCTGGCACTGCCGGCGGTCGCCGCGCCGCCGGTCGTGGCCGTCGTGCCGATCAACGTCCGATTCGGAAAGCAGCCCCTGGAGACGGAGACCAAGGCGAGCTTCACGATCACGAATCAGAGCGACCAGACTGTCCTCGTCACGATCGAGCAGGTCGAGGTCTGGGACGACTTCTCGCCCGGGCAGGTGGAGTCGACGTGCCCGCTGGGCGAGAGCTTTCTTCCCGCCGGTCAGAGCTGCAATCACGTCATCGGATTTCGTCCGTCCCTCTTCTTCCTCGGGCGCGAGACCTCGCTGATGCGGGTCACGGCGCACGACGAGTCCGGGGCCACCCTCCTCTTCGACCGCGACGTGAAGCTGACCGGCACGGGCGTCACCGAATAGTCCGGCGGGGTGCTTCGCCGCTCAAGGCGGCGTCCGCCGCGAAGACTCCGGCGCGGGTCCCACTCTACCGCGAGCCGATGGACATCGAGTCGCCGCATCGGTGCGTTCCGACTCACACGGGATCGAAGAAGAGGATCTCGCGCACCTCGATCGGTCCCTCGAGAAGCCTCCCTTCGCGCCCGAGCGATTCTGCAAAGGCCATCATCTCGGCCGTCTTCGAGCCGTCGGGGTCGCTGAGCCCGTGCTGCTTGTAGAACGCGAGAAGGAAGGGCGTGTCTCTTCCCGTGTCCGTGAACGCGTACCGGACCCCGATGGGATGCACCTCGACGGTCCCGTAGCGCGTGTGAGGCGTGCGTTGCCCGATTCCGATCGCCTCCTCGCGGTCGTTCGCGGCGATGATCCAGAAGCCCCGATGATCTCCTTGCTCTCCGCGAAGAGGCCATCGCTGACGAACGCCCTCCTCTCGCGCACGCAGATCGTCGCCCCGTCCAGAGCGGACCCGAGCGGGGCGCCCGGCTTGAGCTTCCCCTGCTTCGCCAGCTCGCCCGAGAACTCCTTCATTGCGGCGAGGACCTCCGGGGTCCCCGGTAGCCCTGCCTTCTCGCTCCGTGAACAGGAGCATGAACTCCATGGCATTCCTCGTCGCTCTCTACGCATCCGAGTCGAACGGGAAACGGACGGATCGACGTCCCTTCCCTGTCGATCCTCCGAGGGCTGCCAGGAGGCCGCCCGTTCTCGGGGTCGAGCGCGTGCGGAGTGCCACGCGGATCCGCTCGGGGGCGGATGGTACCTTTCGACCGAGGTGTCCGAGTCCCGGATCGTCCTCTACGGACCGCGCGCGCCCCTCACGGAGAAGGTCGGGCAGGGGCTGCGCCTGAAGGGGCTCGGCTTCGAGCTCGTTGAACCGGCGAGTCCCGAGGACTACGCCCGCCTGAGTCCGGAGACGGGGCTCCTCCCGCTCCTCGAGTTCGAGGGGATCCGCGTCCCCGACTCGTGCGCCATCCTGGACTTCCTGGATGCGCGCGTTCCGGAGCCGCGCCTCGTGTCCGCGGACCCGCGGGTGGTGCGCGAGCAGGGGCGCACCCGGACCGAGGCGAGCCTGGACGATCTCGCGCAGCTCCTCGGCGAGCGGCCCTTCTTCTACGCCGACCAGATCAGTCGCGCGGATCTGTCGGTGTGCGCGGCGCTCGCGGTGATGTACCGGGAGGTCTACGAAGGCGCACGCCAGCTGCTGGCGGCGCGTCCGCGCCTGCTCGCCTACGTCGAGCGCGTGCTCGACGCGACAGGCAGGGCGGAGCCCATCGGAAGCCGAGGCATCGCGCCGTTCCTCTGATGACATGTCGAGGAGGCTCATCGAAGCGGCGAGGACAGCGAGGGCGAACCACGCTCGTACATTGAGGCTGGTCGTGACCGGTGCTGCGCGAGCGCTCGCAATGCCGCGAAGAAACCAAAGGTCACAAGCCCCGAACGAATCCAATGCCAGGTCGCCCACCGATCCAGCAACGACCGCGAGTCCGAATCCGAAAGGCCTCCACGCACGAACGCCGCGTTCGCTCCCGCGAAAGAGAGCGGGTAGGTCACCATCACACCCACAACAGAGGCGGCAGCGATGAGGAGCCAACGACGGCTTGCCGCCGAGCCTCGCCAGCACGCGACCGCCGCTGCCAGCGTGACCGCGACACCCCCGGCTCCGAGAGGGACCATCAGCCGGCCGATCAGGTGGGAATGGGCGGCGAACCATGCCTGGAAGTCGCCTGGTGAGAGTCTCTTCCAGAAACCAAGGAACGAGACCCCGATCAACAGCATTCCGCCGGTCAACGTGCCTAGAACGGGGCAGGTCAGCATCATCAGCGTCGATGCGACGACGGAACGGTCGGGCGCGTATTCTCCTTCGCTTGCAGAACGGTTTCGCCACATCACCGGCAACCAGGGGGCCGAGCTGCGGTCGACGCAGAGAGCCCCAGGGCGAGAGATGTGGCGATGGGAAGCGGGCGAGAAGAAGCTCGCGGTGCGGTGACGCGCGGCGCGCCCGCGAGCCAGGGCAGGTCCGAGCTCGATCTCACCAGTCATCGGCCACCGGCGGTCTCGATCCATGCACGAGCCCGCGTCGGTTCGAGAAGGATGACGTCGACGCGTGCTACGGGCGATCGGCGCGCGGACGCAGAACCGGAGGCTCCGGCGCGGCGACGGGCTGGGGAGGCGACGGCTCCGCGCGCAGCGCGAGCGCGGCGACCCCGTCCGGAGGAGCGCGGTGCGGCGTCCGCGCGAGCTTCGCGGCGGTTTTCCTGCGCGACGGGATCGGGCGCGTCCGCGGGGCGGCTCGCTTCGCCTGGCGCATCGGCTTCGGGGCGGCTCGCTTCCTCACGGACGCCCGTCTCTTCTTCGCCGCGGCGGCGCGCGCGCGGCGCGGCGTCTGCCGCGCGGGCTTCTTCGCGGCGGCTTTCCTGCGCGCCGAGATCGCGCGCTTCCGCGGGACGGCCCGCCTCGCCTTGCGCTTCACCTTCGGGGCGGCCCGCTTCTTCGCGGCCGCCGACCTCGTCTCCGCCGCAGCGACGCGCGCCTGCGCCTTGCGCAGGTCTCTCGCAAGCTTCTTCAGTCGCTTCTTCTCGACCTTGCGCCGCTGCCTCTCCTTCTTCCTACGCTTGCGCTTCTCCTTCTTCTTGCCCAAGGATCGCTCCTTCATCAGCCGGATCGATAGTCTGCGCCTCGGTCCGACTCCCGTCAACGCGCCGGACAGGCGTCGCAGGCGGCCATCAGCTCGATGGATCGGATCCGAGACGGCGTTTCAGATGCGTGACCCCCACAGCCGAGACCACCCGTAGTGGCTCGAGCCGAGGGGGCGGATCCCCGAGGTGTAGAGAAGGAGAGTGAGGACGTTGACTCCGACGAAGGATCGCGAGAGAAACAGCCGCGGCGGCACCATGGGCATCGGTATCGACCGTTCGAGCAGCGCGAAGCCGGTCAGGCGAGGATGCTGACCAGGAAGAGGAAAGATTTCGCGACGAGATCGACGGGCGCAAGGATGATCGCAGAGACGAGGCCTGCGATACCAACGGTGGAAAGCAGCGCCCCGCCCCAGTCGATCGCGGGGGCGCTTCGCAGGACCGGAGGATTGGGAACGCGCCGGATCCCCAGGACCGGCCCGCTCGCGCCGATGAGAGCGGTGGCTCCCGACCAGATGCCGATCGCGCGGCCCCGCTCGGCCCGGGGAAAGGAGGCGCTCAAGAGGGCGATGCTGTTGGGCACCAGGAGCGCGGAAGCCAATCCTTGGAGTTGACGATTCACCCAATCGTGGGTTCGAATCCCACTCTCTCCGCCACCCAGTCCGCGGTTGCAGAGACTTCGCGCCCGCACCCCGCGACCCTCCCGGAAACTCCCGCGCTTTCGCGGGGTCTTGGGAGAGGGGCAGAGCCGAATCCGAATCGGAGACGCGCGGGCGCCCCGCCGCGAGCCCGCCAGGGACCCGAGCGTCTCTACGGCCGATTCAGGCGGTTCGGTTTCGCCCGAGAATCGATGGCCAGCGAGCGCGCTCGCCGAGCAGACGTCGAGCGGTGATCAGGTGAGACGTGCAAGAAAGTCGTGAAGATGACCTCCGCCAAGGGCGCCTCGTTGGAGGACCCTTCAGGCCTCTTCAACTCCAGCTTCGAAGGCAACACCAGGCGTGTCATCGATTTCCATGAGGGCGACAGAATCGATGAAAAGGCGTGTTGAAGGCGCTCATTCGCGCCGCCGTGGCACTGAACACGTCGGTGCGAGCTACCGCCCGCCCCCTCCGCTCTCAGAAGAGACCGAAGAGCGCTTGAGGGGCGTCGTGAAATCGGCCAATTGACCTGCTCTCCGATCGTCAGGAGTGCCAACGGCACCTCCGCTCCGGAGTCACCTGCATCGATGGCGAGCTTTGACACGGCACCGTGGGAAGGTGAGGAGAGCGATCCGAGGCGGATGCTCGAGCCGGTCGTCGTCGCCACGGGGGTGGAGGGCCGAGTTCGAGAGATCGTCAGCCTGTCCTCGCCAGAATGCCCCCGATTCGTCACCCCGCGCGCGCCTCCGCCGCCCACCCACTCACGATGGAAGAGAGGATTGCCATGGGCGACGTGGGCCGCTCCCGCCTGACCCTCTTCGCCTTCCTATGGGCCTGCCAGGCGCTCGTACACCACGAGTTCTACCTGAGGTGGGTCACCGCGGGCGACGCGGCCGGCTGGGTAGTGCTCGGCTTCGGCCTGGCCCTGCTCGTGCGCCCGAGCTCGCTCCCGCTGCTCGTGGGGCTCCTCGTCTCGAGCATCGTCTACAACGTCCGCAAGTGGCCGTTCGTCGTGAACCACATCCTGCTGGAGTCGCTGATCAACGCGACGGTGCTCGCCGCGCTTGCCGGCGCCTGGCTGGTCGACCGGCGGACGGGCGCCGGTGCGGACGCGGCCTTCCGCGAACGCGCCTACGACCGCTTCGCGCCGATCCTGCGCGCGATCGTGGTCGCGATGTACGGCTTCGCGTTCCTCGCCAAGCTGAACCACGGCTTCCTCGACGCCAGCGTGAGCTGCGTCGCCGACATGTATGGCGACCTGCTGCGACGCGTTCCGTTCGCGCCGGACGCCCCCTGGGCGAAGGAGCTCGCCATCTGGGCCACGCTCGGGATCGAGGGCGCGCTGCCGCTGCTCTTCGCCTTCCGCCGCACGCGCGGCCTCGGCGTGCTGGTCGGGATGCCCTTCCACTTCATGCTGGGCGCGATCGGCCACCGCACCTTCTCGGCGATCGCCTACGCGCTCTACGGACTCTTCGTGATGGACGCCCTGCTTCCGCTCCTCGCCGCGTGGCGGGCGGCCGCCGAGCGGCGCCTTCCGCCGGCGACGCTCGCGCGAGCGCTCGTCGCGCTGCGGCTCGCGGCCGTGCTCGTCCCGGCGGGTCTCGTCGCAGCGTGCTGGGCGGGCGCCTATCGCGCCGGCGTGGGGCCCTTCCTCGTCTACCGCGTCGCCTGGGTGCTCTGGGGGCTCTGGTCGCTCGCGCTCATGGCGGCCTACCTCCCCGCGGCGCTGCGCCTGCTGCAGGCGCCGCCGCCGGCCGCCCCCCTGGTGCCGGCCTTCCGCTGGCTCTACGCGATGCTGGCGCTCGTATCCCTGAACGGCGCGTCGCAGTACCTCGGCCTCAAGACCGAGACCGCCTTCACCATGTACAGCAACCTGCGCACCGAGGCGGGCCGCAACAACCACCTCTTCCTGCCCGCCCTGCGCCTCGCGGGCTGGCAGGACGACGTCGTCGAAGTGCTGGAGACGGACCTGCACGAGCTCGAGCGTTTCGTCGGCGGCGAGGAGTGGATCACCTACTTCGAGTTCCGGCGCATCACCAGCGCCGCGAAGCGGGAGTTCCGCGTCCGCTACCGCCGCAACGGTGGGGAAGAGAGCTGGTTCTACGCCGGAAACGGGCACGCCCCGGCGGGCGATCTCGAGCTCGCGGAGGGCCACGGGCTGCTCGCCGCCAGGCTGCTGCGTTTCCGCCCGGTGAGCCGGCGCGAACTCCCGCTCTGCGCGCACTGAGGGATGTTCTCGAGGAGAAGCGCGCCGCACGTCTCGCCCGGGTTCCCGGTTGCTGTTCGCGCGCAGCTCTCGGATTCCCGCCGCACCGCGGAGGACAGGAAGGTGCACCAGTCGATGCTCCTCGTCGTCAACGCGGCGACTCTGCTCAGCCGCATGGTCCTCACCTTCGGGGTCGGCCTCTTCGTCACCCGGCTGCTCCTCGATCTCGTCGGGCCGTCGGACTTCGGGCTCCTCGCGGCGCTCGGAGCCAGCGGGATGCTCCTCGTGCTCGTGACCCCCGCGCTCAACGCCGGCACGATCCGGAACCTGGCCTACGAGCTCGGGCGCTCGGACCCGAGGCGGGCGAGCGAGGTCTTCAACGCGACGCTCGCGCTCTTCGCGGGAATGGGGCTCGTCATGCTCCTGGCGGGCCTCCTCGCGGAGGGCCCGCTGCTCGGCGGGCTCACGATCCCGGCGGGCCGCGAGCCGGCAGCCGCCGCCGTCTTCCGCCTCACCCTCGCGAGCGTGGTCGTGACCACCCTCTCCGCTCCCTTCCGGGGCGCGATCGAGGCGCGTCAGGCGATGGGGCTCGTCGCCTCGGGCGAGGTGCTCCGCTCGCTCCTGAACCTCGGCTGCGTGGGCCTGCTCTTCATCGTCGAGGGCGATCGGCTCGTCGTCTACTCGGCTGGCCTGCTCGCCTCCACGCTGCTGCGCGCAATCGGCACCGCCGCGATCGGCGCGATCCGCTTCCCGGAGATGCGGATCCGCCCGTCGGCGATCCGGCTCGCCGAGCTACGGCGCGTCGCCTCCTTCACGGGGTGGACGGCACTGATCCGGATGGGGGCGCCGCTGCACGCGCAGGCCGCGCTGGTCCTGATCGGAATGGCCTTCTCGCCGGTCGTCACCGCCGCCTACGGGATTGCGATGCGCGTACGCGACTACCACGCGCACCTGGCCTGGGTGCTGCCGCGCGTCGTGCACCCGGCGATGTCGACCCGGGAGGCGCGCGGCGAGCGCGGGTACGTGCAGGACCTCGCGTTCATGACGAGCAAGTACGCGTCGCTCGGTTCGCTCTTTCTCGTCGTGCCGCTCCTGATCGAGACGGAGGGGATCCTCGGCCTGTGGCTGCGCGAGGTGCCGCCGGGCGCCGCGGCCGCCACGCGGCTCGCGCTGCTGTGGATGACGATCGAGGTGCTCGCGACGGGCGTGGACCAGGCGGTCCTCGCCCGGGGTGCCGTGCGCGGCTATGGCCTCCTCACCTTCGGCGTGCGGACCGTCTCGGTGGTCGCCTCGGCCTTCGCGTTCTTCGGCCTCGGACTCGGACCTCTGGCGCTGCTCTGGATCTACCTGGCGTCAGCGCTGGTCCATCTCGCGGTGACCCTCGGGGTGGGAGCGACCCGGGCCGGGCTCTCGGCATCGCGCTGGTGGCGCGAGGCGCTCGTCCCGGTGGCCGCCCCGGCCCTCCCCGGCGCGCTCGCGGCGCTGGCCGTCCACGCCTGCATGCCCGCGACGCTGCTCGGCATCCTCGCGATCGTCGCCGCCTACGCGCTCGTTGCCGCGCCCCTCTCCTGGTGGTGGAGCGTGGGACCGAAGGAGAAGCGGGTCTTCGCGCGCGCCTGGGAGCGCGTCCGCGCGCGGGGGGGCGCCCTCCGCGACGCGGGCGGCAACTCGGCGCGGAACTAGCGTGCGTTGCATGGGCGACGCGGGTCCCGGGAGGTCCGGAGTGGCGACCGCCTACAAGATCCTGTTCCTCTGCGGGGTAGGGCGCAGCGGCAGCACCCTCGTGAGCATGCTCCTCGCCCAGCGCGAGGACGTGGTGAACATCGGGGAGATCGGCAACCTCTGGCGAGACGGATTCTCTGCCGACCAGCTGTGCGGGTGCGGCAGGAGCTTCGTCGACTGCGAGTTCTGGCGGGCCGTCGTCGAGGAGGCCTTCGGCGGCTTCGACCGCGTTCCGAATCAGGAGACGAGGCGCCTCTGGCATCGGATCCACCGCAACCGGCTGATGATGCCGCTGATCCTC
Source organism: uncultured Spirochaetales bacterium (assembly GCA_964413375.1). Taxonomy (GTDB): domain Bacteria; phylum Myxococcota_A; class UBA9160; order UBA9160; family SMWR01; genus CAZUYC01. The sequence continues at coordinate 10,462 of CAYPSI010000341.1, forward strand.
GGCCATGCCCTGCGAGGGAACCTGCTGCGGGACTACCAGCGCTATCGGGACACGCTGAACACGCTCTACCGCGCGGTCGTCAGGATCTCCGGCCGGCAGGTCGTCGTCGATGCCAGCAAGCGCGCCGCCCATGGTCTCCTGCTCCGCGAACTCCCCGGCGCCGACCTGCGCGTCCTGCACTGGCTCCGGGACAGCCGCGCCGTCGCCTTCTCGAGCCAGCGCCGGAAGAAGCGCATCGACGTCACCGGCGAGGAGAGGTTCCTGGTCCGGCGCAACGTCCTCAAGAGCGCCTACTACTGGAACAGCTCCAATCTGGCCGCGGAAGCGCTCAAGGCGACGGGGGTGCCGAGCCTGACGATGCGCTACGAGGACTTCGTTCGCGACCCTGCGGGCCGCTTGCGCAGGATCACCGACTTCCTCGGGGTCGGCCCGCCCCCGGAAGGGTGGCTCGACCGCGCCTCCCGGAGCCTCGTGCCGAGTCATTCGCTTCTGGGCAACCCCGCGCGCTTCACCGACAAGCTCGAGATCCGCCCCGATTCCGAGTGGCAGCGGAAGCTCACGGGCTGGCAGAAGGCCGCCACCCTGGCGCTCACGCTTCCACTGATGCTCCGCCACGGCTATCTGAGGCAGGGCGCGACGGGATTCCAGCCCTGATCCGCTATGGGCTCGAGTCGGCGTCGCTGGCGGCGCCATGCGCGGGGGCGCGCCGCCTGATTCCCCGCAGCGCGTAAGCCCGGAGCTGCGAACCGAGCTTGCGCGCGCGGCGGAGCGCCTCGCCAGCGGTCGGCCCCGGGTCGCCCAGGGAGAAGATCGGAAAAGTGGCCGGTCGGGCGATACTCCGCAGCCACCCGCCGAGCCCGAGGTCTCCACGCCGGCGCAGCGCCAGGAAGGCCAGCAGGTCGCGTCCGGGGGACCAGAGCCGCAGCCCGTCGCGAAAGTCGTCAAGCGGCGGAAGCGGCAGTCCCACCAGGCGCGCGTAGACCAGCCAGGCCAGGTCGACGCCCGCGCGCTCCACCAGGCGGTTCGCCGCAGTGAAGCGAGCGTTGCACTCGATCAGCTTGAGCTCGCCGTCCCTCGCGTCGCGCTTGAACTCCACGTTGGCGAGGCCGCGCAGGCCAACCTGGCGGAAGAGCCGCAGCGCCGGCTCCCGGATCCCCTCGACGTGGTCCGTGACGTGGAGGCAGGCGAGGCCCATGTTTGGCGGATGGCGCCGGATGATCCGCTTGGTGAAGTGGAAGAGCGGATCACCCTGCTGGTCCAGGTAGGTGTAGTAGCTGCACAGCTCGCAGTCCGGCCCGGGGATCTTCTCCACCAGGATCGCCGATACGGCCGCGCGCTCCACGACGGCGAGCGCCTCGGCGAGCGCGTCCGGCCCCCCCACCTCGAGGAACTTGCCCCGGAAGCGGAGCTGGAAGAGGTGCGAGAGGCGCGGCTTCACGAGCAGCGGGAAGACCAGCTCGGACCGCACTCGATCCAGATCCTCGCGCGAGCTCGCCACCCAGAAGCGCGGAGCCGCGACGCCGGCCTCGCGGGCCGCCTCGTAGGTGAGGCGCTTGTCGAGCATGCGGCGCTGGGCCTCGGGATCGCAGAGGTCCAGGCGGAAGCGCTCGCCGAGCTCCTCGCGGTTGTCGAGCAGCACCTCGATCCCGTCGTCGCTCGCCGCGAGGAGCACGCTGCCCGGTGGGCAGCCGAGGGCGAGGCGTCGCAGGCGCTGCATCGCGCCCTGCGCGAAGGGGACTCCCGCGTCGATCGGTTCCGGGCGGACGTAGCGGCTGCCGAGGACGGCGGAGTCGGGGTGGTTCACGGCGTGGACCGCGATGCCGCGCCGGCCGAGGCTCCGGGCGACGGAGAGCGCGCCGTGGCTCCCCCCGAGCAGGATCGCCGGCGGGAGCCCGCTCACGGGCGCGCACCTCCGGCCGCGCGCCGCCCGAGCGACGCGGGCGCGGCGCAGGGGGGCGCCTCGAGCAGGGCCGCGAGCGCGTGGAGCGCCGCCGGACACGGCGGCCCGCACCGCTCGTAGTGGAGGTAGAGGCCGGGGCAGGTGTTCACCTCGAGGACGACCCCGCCGGCCTGCGGGAGCGGCTTGCCCGGGTCGCGCGTGATCACGTCGACCCCGGCGAAGCGGGCTCCCACGGCGGCGACCGCGCGCGCGGCTGCATCCACCAGGGCGCCCGAGACCGCCGCGAGCGCGACCGCCTCGTTCTCCGCCGCGGCGTTCTCGTTCACGACGGTCTTCAGGCGCACGCGCGCGCCGGCGGGCGGCACCGAGCCGAGGCGCTGGCCCTGCGCCGCCAGCGTCGCGCGCAGCTCGCGATCCAGCCCGAGCTGCACCTGCGCGGCCCGGTATCCGCCGGCGAGGCGCTCCCGGTTCGCGCACCGCAGCAGCGCGCGGATCGAGGAGCGGCCGTCTCCCACGAGCTCCGGCGCGCACCGTCGCACCACATCGAGGAGCTCGCCGCCGAGGAAGAGCAGCCGGTAGTTCTCGCCCTCGACCTGTTCCTCGATCAGGATCCGAGGACCGTGCTGCGCGGCGAAGGCCACCGCAAAGCCGAGCTGGCTCGGCGTGCGCACGCCCGTCGAGACGCCCTCGCCCGCCCCGGTCCCGCTCGCCGGCTTGACGACGCACGGCCGGCCGCCGAGCTGGCGCAGGAACTCGCGCGCGGGGCCGAGCGAGCGCGGCGCGCAGACGACGTGTGCGGGCGTTGGAACCCCCGCCTCCGCGAGAAGGCGGTGCACCAGGGCCTTGTCGCCCGCGACGCGCAGCGCGATCGGGTCGTCGAGCGGCGTGTAGTTGCGCAGCACCCGCACGCGCCGGTCCCCGCGCCGGATCTCGAGCAGCTCGCCCGCGAGCGGACGCACCTCGGCCCCGAGCGCGCGCGCCGCCTCCTCCCACGCCTCGCGGTAGAAGCGGGAGCGCTCGCGTCCCGCGGCCGCGCCCGCGCCGGTGCGCCGGCGCAGCCCGCGGCGCACCAGGTGCACCACGGAGCAGAGCTCGAGCAGGCCGGGGATGCGCGACGGGTCGATCACGGCTGGTAGTCGAGCTCCTCGTGCACCGGGCAGCCGTGCAGCCCGAGCAGCTCGTCCACCCAGCGGTTCGAGAACTCGCCGCGGCGAACCGCGGCGAGATAGGCGCTCTGGGCCGCGGCCTTCTCTCCAAGCGCGGACAAGAGGTCCTCGACGCCCGCGTGGGCCACGATCACGATCCCGCTCTGGTCGGCGACCACGACGTCGCCGGGGTGCGTCACCACGCCGCCCAGGGCGATCGGGTAGTTGATCTCGCCCGGGCCGCGGTGGAGCGGTCCCACGGGCGTGGTGCCGCGGGCGAAGACCGGGATCCCCACCTCCTGGATGCCTCGCAGGTCGCGCACCAGGCCGTCGACGACGAATCCGGCGATCCCGCGGTGGTGCGCCTTGGTCGCGATGATGTCGCCGAGCACGGCGGTCCCTCCGCCGTGGGCATAGGAAGCGTCGATGGCGATCACGTCGCCCGGCTGCGCGATGTCGAGCGCCTTGTGCACCATCAGGTTGTCGCCCGGATAGCAGCGGACCGTGCAGAGGGGCGCCGCGAGCCGGTCGCTCGGGTGGGTGAGACAACGGATCTGCGGACTCACGGCGTAGAGCCGATTGAGCTGATCCGACAGGGCCGGGGTGTCGAACTCGAGCAGCGCCTTGCAGAGCTCGAACGGAAGCCTCGGGATGTTGCGCCGGATGCGGAATCCGGGACCGGGGTGGATCTCGGCGCTCGCGGGTCGATTCGACGTCATCCGGCTCTCTCCTCGGCGGCTTGCGGGAGCGGCACCGCCGCGCCATTGCGGCGAGCGGCCCGCAGATTCTCGATCAGCGCGGCGAGCTGCCGGCGCGGCTCCGAGCCGGGAAAGGGCGACGGGAGACCGGCGTCGGCGACCTCCTCGGTGAGCCGCCGGCTCTCGCGCACGATGCGCCCGTCGCAGCCGAGCCCGCGCAGGGTGGCTTCCGCCTGGCGGAGCTCGGCCGCGCGCCGCGAGGCATGCCGCGGCAGACTCGCGGCCATGCCCGCGGCAGCAGCCGCGAGCTCCGGGTAGAAGCGCTCGACCTGCTCCCAGAAGTCGGGCCAGAGCTCCGCCTGCTGCGCCGCCGCGCCCACCTCGAGGCACAGGGCGACCAGCGACTTGGAGAGGCAGGAGAGCAGCATCTTCATGCCCGACGCGGCGCCGATCTCGTCGCCGAGCAGCCGCACCGCAACCACTCGGTCGAAGAGCGGGGCCAGCTGCGGCGCGGCGGGCCCGCTTAGGAAGAGCACGGCCCGGTCCTGGAGCTGCCGCGCCTGTCCGTGGATGGCGCCGTCGACGAACCGGGCGCCGGGGTGGGCGAGGAGGCCGGAGAGGCGCCGGGCGAGCGCAGGGCCGATCGAGTTGAGCTCGGCGTAGAGGGGAGCCCTTCCCGCTTCGGGGAGGGCGGCAGCGACGGCGCGGGCCGTCGCCTCGGCCGCGTCCGGGGGGACGAGCGAGAGCAGCACGTCGGCCCGCGCCGCCAGGGCACGCAGCGAGCCTGCATCCTCGATGCCCGCCGCCCGCGCTCGCCCGCGCGTCGCCGCGCTGCGGCCGACCTGGACTCCCAGCACCGCATGACCGCGGAGGCGCAGCCGCTCCGCCAGCTGGGCTCCCATCTCACCCGCGTGCAGGATCCCCACCGTCGAGCGCTCGCGCGCACTCCACTCGCTCATAGTGATAATGTGCCCGCCGCGCGTGGAGCCTCGGGGCAGAATCCGAGACGATTTGAAGCCGGCCCTGCGCGCAATCGAGCCACTTGCGCACGCGTGGACCTTTCGTCGGCGGAAGGTCAAGTCCGATTCTTGCTGGAACGTTTGGAGGGAGACACACCTCTGACGTGACGCTCGGCGGCTCGTGACGACGCCGATGCTCAGCGTCGAGTTCCCGCCTCATCGCCTCCAGCTGCTTGACCTCGAAAGGCGAGCTCCGGGCGGATCCGCGACCGGAACGGCTCCTCGAGCCCAGGATGGTGGCAGCCAGATCGACCAGGCACCTCGGGCACCACCCGGTCGACGAGGTGGGCGGCCGTGTCGGCCTGCGCCGCCCGCCGCACGAGGGGCAGAAGCCGCGGCCCTTGCAGGAGAAGGCGACGAGACGGTGGTGGCCGCAGGCCTGGCAGGGATGCGCACGAAGCCGTGGGCGAGGATCCCGCAGCCGAGGAACGCCCGGAGCGTGCGCTCGACGAAGCGCGGCACGGGTCGCTCGCGCTCCCGCGCGCGGGCCAGGAAGGTCTCGAGCTGCTCGTGCACGACCGAGTAGAGCACCGTGATCCGGCGGCGGTACTGGAAGCCGCACTGCTGCGTCGCATAACGATGTAGCTGCTCCCGATGGGGAGCGAGCAGCGCCACCACGGCGCTCCCCTCCGCAGTCTCCGGCGGCCCGGGCCGCAGCCGCTGCGCCACCCGCGCCGCCAGCGCCTCGTCGGGCTCGACGCCTCCTGGCTCCCAGCCGAGCTTCGCCGCCACCTTCAGATACCGCCGGATCGTCGGGCGCGTCCGGCCCGTCACCCGCGCGATCGCCGACTTCGCCTCTCCGCGCTGGACGCGCCGGAGCACGTCCAAGATCTCCCACATGCCGAGTTCCACGTATGCCATCGGGACCCCCTTCGGGGCCCGACGATGGCGGGACTCGGCCTCGGGATCCCCTCCTGCCGGGACTCGGCAGGGGGGTGGATCATGATCATGAGAAATGACACCTGCGCGGGCCTTCAGGTCTGCCCGATGTTCGGGAGACGTCCCTGTATCTTTCCCTGCTGATCAGGGAACTTGGCCGCCAGAAACGGGTTCGCATTGGACTCCCCGCTCCGCCATTTCCAGGACGAGGCGACGAGTTGGGTGACGGTGCCGACTCCGCTCGCCTGCGGCTCGCTGCGCGCTCCGCTTGCCGGGGGGGGCGTATAACCGGCGGCGGGGCGGGGGGGGGATGCGATAGACTCGGCCCCCACGCGCCCATAGCTCAGTTGGATAGAGCGTCAGGTTGCGGACCTGAAGGTCGCATGTTCGAGTCATGCTGGGCGCGCCAGAACTTTCCCGCGCGGCCGCTGGAGGGATCGCTTCCGCCGGCGGCCGTGCGCCGCCTCCCCCGCTCGGGGTCCTGGCAAGGCGGCCGGCTCGACAGTCGGCCGCTGCGTCACGAGTCGCAAGCGAAGCGCGCAGCGAGCCGAAGGAGAGCGAAGTCGATCTGGCTAGATCTCGACGTCCTCGAACACGAGCGCGACGCGGAAGGTCTTGAAGGAAACAGTGTCTGCCACCGCCGCGGCGGCGTAGGGAAGGCTCGCCGGGGGCTCCTCCACGAGCACGATCGCGCGCACCTGCTGGCGCGCCTCGCACAGGTGCTTGCGCAGCCAGCCGATGCGTTGGAGCACCTCGGCGACGAGGTCCTCCTCGGCGCGGCCCTTCTCGGAGACCATCACCGCGACGAGATTCCCGCGCCCATCGGTCGCCAGCAGGTCGATGGTTCCGACGCCCGTCGCGTAGTCGACCCCGGCCGGCGTACCGGCCTCGTCCCGGTAGACGCGCAGGCCAGGCTCGAGCAGCTCCGGCTGATTGGCGAGGAGCGAGCGCAGCCCGGCCGGGCCCATCGGGAGCCCAGCCGAAGTGGGGTCGGGGGTGGCGCCCGAGGCCGGGCCCGAAATCGGGCTGGCCGAGCGGCTGGCGACTTCGTCGAGCTCGAGCTCGGCGTCCCCCTCGCCGGGGGCTCGCGGCGAAGGCGGTAGCCGGCCGCTGCTGCGGCGCGGCGCCGGATGGCTCCCGCTCATGCCACGCACGTCCGCCCCGCAGTTCGGGCAGGTCCGCTCGCCGGCGGAAATCCGCGTGTTGCAGAGCTTGCAGTGCATCCCACGGAGGACATCGGCAGACCGCGCGGGGGCCTGAACCCCGGCCCCTCGGGTCCTCGCCGCGCCGGCGCGTCCTCTCGCCTCGGGGGGCCCTGGGGCCTACGCCCGGCCTCGACGGCGGCGGAGCGCACTCCAGACGAGCAGAGGCAGCACCTCGATGCCGAGCAGGCCGCAGCTGCGGTTCACGAGCGTCTCGTTGTCGCTCCAGGTGTTGCCGCAGTCGCTGTCCGCCATGTCGGTGAACCCGTCGCCCTCGTTGTCGATGCCGTCGTTGCAGCTCGGACGCTCCGAACTGCCGTATTCGTCGCGGCAGCCCGGATCGCCGACATCGGTCGAGCCGTCGCTGTCGTTGTCGATACCGTCGGAGCACGCGGTCGGAAGCGCCGGGTCGTCGGGCGGGGTGCCGAGGTCCCGCTCGTCGCCGTCGAGCCAGCCGTCGTCGTCGCGATCGATGCCGAGCCGATCGCCGGCGCCGAGCGGTACGCAGGTGAAGGTGATCTCCTGACCGGTGGTCGCGCCGAGGCCACGCAGTACTGCCGTCGAGACGACCGGCTCGCCCACGCGATCGGGCTGGAAGTTGCCCGCGCCCACGTGGCGCCAGCCACGGGGCTCTGCGTTCAGCACGCCCTTCGC
>CAYPSI010000342.1:0-5044 GCA_964413375.1 uncultured Spirochaetales bacterium
CCTGGATCCGGTACTCGTGGCCCTTCATCATCGGATGGCGCGTGATGTTCCCGGAGAAGATCACCCGGCTCATGATGCCCGAGTCCTCTAGCTGGAGCTGGAGCTTGCGCCGGCTCCAGCCCGTCTCGGGACGCAGCTGGATCGGGTAGCAGAGCCAGGTCGTCTCCGTTTCCGGCAGGATCGTGGGCAACAGGAACTCGTCCTCATGCTTCGACAGGAACTCGCTGTGCCAGCGGAAGCGCTCCTCGCGTAGCGCCCAGAGCCGGTCGATCTTGTTCATCTGCTCGATGCCGAAGGCGGCGCCGCATTCGTTCGGGATGAAGCCGTAGGCGTTCTCCTCGAAGATGAAGAGGGCGTCGTACTCGACGCCGTCCACGTTCTCGAGGAAGCGACCATCGTTGTCCTTCGAGCGCGTGCCGAACATCCACTTCTCGGACGAGCGTCCCCAGGCGCGCAGCGCCAGGCAGCGGTCGAGGATCTTCTCGTCGTCGAAGAAGATCATGCCCCCGTTTCCGAGCGCCGTGATGATGTGGTAGATCGAGAAGCTGGTGATCGAGATGTCGCCGCGCGTCGCCGTGTGCCGGCCGCGCAGCTTCCCGCCGAGCGTGTCGGCGCTGTCGTGGAGGACGAAGAGGCCGTGGCGATCGGCCACCTTGCGAACGACGTCCCAGTCGCAGATTCCGCCGACCAGGTCCGGGATCAGGATCGCCCGGGTCTCCGGCCGGATCGCGCTCTCGATCCGGTCGACGCGGATCTGATAGTCCGAGAGACCCACGTCGACGAAGACCGGAGTGCATCCCACGTGATAGATCGCGGCGACGTCCGAGGAGAAGGTCAACGCGGGCGTGATGACCTCCGATCCCAGCGGCAGGTTCGCGAGACGCATCGCCACCATCAGCGCGGAGGAGCCCGAGTTGACCATCACCCCATGGGTCTTGCCCATATACTCGGCCACGCGCCGCTCGAACTCGCAGACCTTCACCCCGGGCACGAGCCCCATCGGATCCTGCATCTGCTTCATCACCGCGTTGATCTCATCCTGGTCGAACATCGCGCCGCCGTAGCGGACGATCCGGGGCTCGATCCGCATCGATCTCTGCCTTTCGTGTCGAAGAGGGGAGCGGAGCCGGGCAGGGCCGCCGGCCCGGGCCCGCTAGAGTACCACGCCCCCGCGCTATCCTCGCTGCGGAGGCCCTCCGCTGAGCACCGGGCTGCGAGAGCGCTGCGCGATCGTCGGCGTCGGGCAGACGGCCTACACGCGTGGGACCGAGCGCTCGACGCTCGAGCTGCACCTCGAAGCGGCGCTGGCGGCGCTCGCGGACGCAGGGCTCTCCCCCGACGACGTGGACGGCGTGATGCCGAACGAGCTGGCCGGGACGATCGCCGAGGACTTCGTGCTGAACCTCGGGCTCCCGGACCTGCGTTTCTCGTCCACGCTGCGGACCGGCGGGGCGAGCTTCGTCTCGGCGATGCAGAGCGCCTGCCTCGCGGTCGCCGGCGGCGTGGCACGCTGCGTGCTGCTCGTGGCCGGCCGGCGCGGCTACTCGTCGCAGCGCGTGTCGAAGACCAGCGAGGGTTCGATGCCGCCGATGCCGGTGATGCGCCAGATCGACGAGTTCGAGCGGCCCTTCGGCAACACGGTGGCGGTGCAGTGGTTCGCGCAGGCGGCGCGCCGACACATGCACGAGTACGGGACGAGAAGCGAGCACTTCGGGCACATCGCAGTCGCCTGCCGCAAGCACGCGAACCGGAACCCGAACGCCGTGATGCACGCCAGGCCGATGACGCTCGCAGACCACCAGGCCTCGGCGTTGATCGCCGACCCCTTGCGCCTCTACGACTGTTCGCTCGAGACGGACGGCGCCGCGGCGGTGGTGATCACGAGCGCCGAGCGCGCGCGCGATCTGCGCAAGCAGCCCGTGCTCGTGAGCGGCATCGCGGAGGGCCACGGCGATCCGCCGACCTCGATCACGCACAAGCGCGTGATGAGCGAGATCGAGGGCATCCGCCGCGCCGCGGAGCAGGCCTACCGGATGGCCGGGATCGGCCCCGGGGACGTCGACTGCGCGCAGCTCTACGACGGCTTCAGCTGGATCGCGCTCTGCTCGCTCGAGGACCTCGGCTTCTGCAAGAAGGGCGAGGGGGGGCCCTTCGTCGAGGGCGGACGCATCGAGCTCGGCGGCGAGTTGCCGATCAACACCGCGGGGGGGCTGCTCAGCGAGGCGCACTGCTCGGGCGCGAACCACGTGGTCGAGGCGGTGCGTCAGCTGCGCCGCGAGCACCCGCCCGAGCGCCAGGTACCCGACTGCGAGGTCTCGCTCGTCACTGGCGAGGGAGATTTCCACGAAGGTGCCGTCGCGATCCTGCGCAGGGGATGAGGCGCCGATGATCGACCCTACCGCGCGGCCGCGGCCGCGACCCACCGAATGGAGCGAGGGCTTCTGGCAGGGCTGCGCGCGCGGCGAGCTCGTGATCCAGCGCTGCGACGAATGCCTGCGCCTGCGCCATTACCCGCAGCCGCTGTGTCCCCGCTGCCGCGGGGCGCGGTCGAGCTGGCAGCCGGTCTCCGGACGCGGCGAGGTCTACAGCTACGCGATCTGCCATCGCGCCTTCCACCCGGCCTTCGCCGGGGCACTTCCCTACGTGGTCGCGACCGTCGAGCTCGAGGAAGGCGTGCGGATGGTCTCGGATCTCGCCGACGTGGATCCGGGTGAGCTGCGCATCGGCATGCCGGTGCAAGTCTTCTTCGAGCGCGTGGACGACGAGCTTGCATTGCCGCGCTTCAGGCGGGCCCGATGAGCTTCGCTCGCCTACGGCTCGCTGCGCGGAGGTCGACTCTGGAGTCGACCTCCTTGCCCGATGAGCTTCGCTCGCCTCAGCCGGACGCTGACTTGCGTACCCTCGGTCTCGCGGCTGCTCACGTCGATCGAGCCACCGTGCGCCTCGACGACGCCGCGCGCGAGCGCGAGCCCGAGGCCCGTCCCGCCGAGTGAAGAGCGCGTCGTGAAGAGCGGGTCGAAGATCCGATCGAGATTCTCGTCTGCGATCCCGCAGCCATCGTCGCGGACCACGAGCTCGATGGCTTCCCCGGCCTGTCGGGTCCCGATCACGATCTCGCTCGCCGCCGCTTCGATCGAGTTGTAGACGAGGTTCGCGAGCACCTGCTCGAGAGCCGACTCGCTCCCCGCTACCCAAGGCAGCTCCACCTCGAGATCGAGTCGCAGCGCGGCGCCGCGCTCTGCGCTATCCGCAGCCAGCTTGCGGACGCACTCGCGGGCGATCTGGTTCAGGTCGCAGGGCCGCGGATCCCGCGTCGGTCCTTGCGCGAACTCGAGTATGCCTCGAACGATCCGGCCGCAGTGGCGCGCATCGGCCGTGATGTCGCGCAGCGCGTTCTCGACACGCTCGCGGTTGCCCGGGTCCTCCAACGCGAACTGCCCCGCGAGCAGGATCGCGCCCACCGGATTGTTGATCTGGTGGGCGATCCCCGCCGCGAAGGTTCCGACGGCGGCGAGCCGCTCGCTGCGCCGTAGCGTCTCGTAGGAGCGCTCGAGCTCGAGGGTGCGCTCTGCGACGAGCGCGCTGAGGTGGTCGCGGTGTCGCGCGAGCTCCTCTTGCGCGCGCGTGAGGTCCGTCACGTCCATCGTGACGCCCACGTGGCCGACGAAGTGCCCCGCGGAGTCGAACTCCGGAATCGCGAGGGTCTGGAGGTCGCGTACCTTCCCGTCCGCCAGGCACAGCCGAAGCCGAGAGGGGTGGAGCACCGCGTTCTGGACCGCACGCTCCGACTCCTCCCACAGACGCTCCGATTCCTCCGGCTCGAAATGACGCTTGGCCGCCATCCCCGCGAGCAGTGCGTGGAGATCGTGGTGCTCCGCTTCGCCCGGATCCACGTCGAGGAGCTCCCAGTTGCGGCGGTTCGCGTAGATGATTTTCGGCTCGTGATCCGTCCGCCACACGCCGATCGGCATCGCCTCGGCCAGGCTGTGGAAGCGATGTTCGCTCTCGCGCAGCGCCTCCTCGGCGGCCTTGCGCTGCGAGATGTCGATGAAAGTGGTCACGACCCCCGTGAAGAGTCCCTCGGGGTCGAAGGTCGGAGCACTGGTGGCGAATACCCATGCCCACGACCCGTCCGGCCGGAAAAGGCGCACCTCGTACTCCCGGACCTGCGGCGACTGGAACATCTCCTCGCGGATGCGGACGAGGGTCGCCTGGTCGTCGGGATGGAGGCCCTGGTCCCAGCCCTCGCGATCGAGCTGCTCCGTCGAGAATCCGCTGATCTGCTCCGCGATCCGGTTGCGGAACACGAAGCTGCCGTCGGTGGCCCTCCAGCTGATCCCGATCGGAATCGACCCGGCCAGGGTCTCGAAGCGCTGCTGCGACTCGCGCAGCGCGTCTGCGGCGCGTCGGCGCTCGGTGATGTCGTAGGAAGCCGAGAGCACGTGTTCGATCCCACCCTTCGCCGTGCGGATCGGAGAGAGTCTCACCTCGAACCAGCGGGGGCCGACTGGAGGGACGAGGAGGATCTCGAAGCGCCGCGGCTGCCCGGTCTCGAAGACCTCCCGCAGCGCCTGATCGAAGGGCGCTGCCTGGTCCTGGCCGACGACCTCGCCGGCCCGCCGCCCGACGAAGAGGGCCGGCGCCAGACCCCAGGGCGTGGGCTCGCCGTCCCAGAAGTACTCGACCGCGCGCAGCTCGCGGTCGAAGATGAACACCGGCGCATCCGCGAGGGTGCCGAGCAGCGCCTCCAGGAATCCCTCGCGCCCACCCGAAGGCCGCTCACCCGCCATGCCCGCTCCTTCTCTCCATTCTGCACCGCGGCTGCCCCGATTGCAGCCTCGGCGATTTGACCCACCCCCCCGCCAGTCGGTAGAGTCCGGCGAGTCCCCTGCGGCAAGCCGCGATCGCAGGGTCCCGCCCGATCACGAGACCCGTGAACTCCGTCAGATCCGGAAGGAAGCAGCGGTAGCGGGACCTCGGTTGCGGGTGGGGGTGCCCTGCGATCCCGGCTTGCCGCAGCGGCGCGTCCGCTTCCTGGGGCCGG
>CAYPSI010000343.1:0-7226 GCA_964413375.1 uncultured Spirochaetales bacterium
GATCGCGGCGAGCAGCACTGCGCCCGCACCGATCGTCCACGCCGTGCGCGCGAAGCCGAGCGCAGGGAGGCAGAGCCAGGTCGCGAGGAGGGAGCCCAGCACGGAGCCCAGCGTGTTGCTGGCATAGAGCCAGCCGGCCCCTCCGCGATCGCGGTACTCCTCGAGCAGCCAGGGAAGTACGGTTCCGAGCAGCAGCATCGGGATGCCGAGCGTCGCGAGCGCCAGCAGCGAGCGTCGCGCGATGCGTGGGCCGTAGCCCTGCGTGCCCTGGACGAGAAGGTCCATGCGTTCGACGAAGGGCGTGGCGACGAGGATCGCGACTCCAGCGCCGGCGAGCAGGAGGCCCGGTTCGACTCCGCGCCGCCGCAGGAAGGGCACGATCGCTGCGCCGGCGCCGAGCGCGAGCAGCACCGCGAAGAGCATGATCGCGAAACTGTCGGTGCTGCTCAGGAACGCCGCGCGCAGGCCGCGAAACCACGCCACCTCGAGGGCGAAAGTTGCGAAGCCCGTCGCGAAGACGAGTGCCGTGGCACTCGTCGGGGGCAGGCGCGGCGCCGCCTCGGGCCGCGCTTCCGGTACCTCGGAGGGACTGCGCTCGACCACGCGGGTCAACGCGAAGACGCCGACGTTGATCGACGCGACCAGCCAGCCGCTTCGCACCAGGCCGAGCCAGGGGACCAGTGCGAAGGCGTTCACCAGCACTCCGGCCGCGGCGCCGAGCGTATTGATGGCGTAGAGGCCGGCGAGCGACGTTGCGTGCGCGGCGCAGACCCGCGCGAAGACCGGAATCGAGGCCCCCATCGCGGCCGCAGCGGGGCCGATCAAGAGAGCGACGCCGAGCCCGTGGACCAGCGGGGCCATGCCGGGGAGGAGGCCGAAGACGAGTGAGTCGGCTCGCTCGAGCGCGCGAAAGCCGCTGGGCATGCAGAGGCCCGCGATGCCGATTCCGAGCTCGAGCCACCCGTAGACGCGCAGCGGCCTCGTGAGCCCGCGCTCCCGGAGCCAGCGCCCGGCGAGGAAGGATCCCGCCGCCATGCCGCCCATCGCAGCCGCGAGGGTGATGGCGGTCGCAAGCGCGGAGACGCCGAGCGCCAGCGACGCGCGGATCTGCCAGAGCACCTCCCACGAGAGCGCGGCGACCCCGCCGAAGCCTACGAGCAGGTGAATCGCCACGCGGCGCGGGGACGGGCGTCGGGCGGCGCGCATGGCTTCGAGGGTACCGCAGCAGCGGATCCCTCCCGCCGCTCGTTCGCACTGGCACTTCGGTCGCGATGATGGGAACGTAGGGGCGATCCTGAACGTGAATACTCGGCCCGGGGGGCTCAGGAATGCAGCTGCGCGTGGCGGTACTCGGCGCGGGATCCTGGGGAACGACGGTAGCCGCGCTCGCGAGCCGAAACGTCCCGACCTGTCTGTGGGCGCGCCGTGCGGAACTAGTCGAGGAGATCGCGCGCGCGCACACGAACGAACGCTATCTGCCCGGACATGTCCTTCCGCCCGACCTGCGTGCCACGGCCTCGATCGAGGAGGCGGTGCGCGACGCCGACGTCGTCGTCCTCGGGGTGCCCTCGCACGGGCTGCGCCCCGTGCTCGAGGAGGTCGGGCGCTGGATCCGGCCCTGGGTTCCGCTGGTGAGCCTCGCCAAGGGGCTCGAGGAGGGCACGCACCGGCGCATGACCGAGGTGATCGGCGAGGTCCTGCCGGAGCACCGCGCGGCGGCGCTGACCGGGCCGAACCTCGCACGCGAGATCATGGCCGGTTACGCGGCCGCGAGCGTGATCGCGGTCGACGATCCGATGCTCGGGCGGCAGATCCAGGAGCTCTTCCACTCCGGGCTCTTCCGCGTCTACACGAACCGCGACGTCGTGGGTTGCGAGCTCGGCGGGGCGCTCAAGAACGTGATCGCCATCGCGGCCGGCATGGGCGATGGGGTCGGCGTGGGCGACAACACGCGCGCCGCGGTGATCACGCGCGGCCTCGCCGAGATCATGCGCCTCGGCGTGGCGATGGGCGGCCGCCCCGAGACCTTTGCCGGGCTCGCGGGGCTCGGCGACCTCGTCGCCACCTGTACCAGCCGACAGAGCCGCAACCGCAGCGTCGGCGAGGAGCTCGGTCGGGGCCGAAAGATCGACGAGATCGCCGCCGGCATGCACATGGTGGCGGAGGGGGTTCGCACCACGCGCGTCGTGATCGATCTCGCGGCGCGCCACGGCGTCGAGATGCCGATCACCCGTGAGGTGTACGGTGTCCTCTACGAGGGGCGCACCGCGCAGCAGGCCTACCGCGGGCTGGTTCGCCACCGCGCCGGCGACGAAGGCGAGCCGGGCTGACCCGAAGCGGAGCCGAGCGAAGTCTATCGAGCCCGCTTGCGTCCGATCCAGCCGCGGCGGCGGAAGAAGAACAGCATGCCGGCGGCGACGCTCGTCATCGTCGCGAGCGCGAAGGGGTAGCCCCAGCTCTCGTGCAGCTCCGGCATGTGGTCGAAGTTCATCCCGTAGACCGAAGCGATGAAGGAGAGCGGGATGAAGATGCTCGCCATCAGCGTCAGCACCTTCATGATCTCGTTCGTGCGCTGCCCGACGTTCGAGAGATAGATCTCCATCAGGCCCACCGACATCTCGTGCGAGGAGTCCGTGAGCTCGATCACCTGCGAGACGTGGTCCAGCGTGTCGCGCAGGTAGATGCGCACCTCCGCGCTCACGAAGGGGGATTCGAGCGCGGCGAGCTCGCGCACGGCCTCGCGCTGCGGGCGGCCGATCCGGCGCAGCACCACGAGGCGCCGCCGATTGTGATGGATCCGCTCCAGGACTTCCGGGCCGGGCGAG
Source organism: uncultured Spirochaetales bacterium (assembly GCA_964413375.1). GTDB lineage: Bacteria > Myxococcota_A > UBA9160 > UBA9160 > SMWR01 > CAZUYC01. The sequence goes on from CAYPSI010000343.1 coordinate 2,826, forward strand.
CTGGCGATCGCGTCCTCCTCCAGGTCCTCGAGCTCGTGAGCGAGCGACTCGGCGATCGGGTAGTAGCGGTCGATCAAGGTGTCGAGCAGCGCGTAGGCGAGATAGTCGGGCCCCGAAGAGCGTATCGGCCCGAGGCCCTCGCGCAGGCGACGACGCACCGGATCGAAGAATCCGAAGGAATGCTCCTGGAAGCTCAGCAGATGGCCGCGGCCGATGAAGAAGGCGACCTGCGGGACCTCGATGTGGCCGCCGCCCTCCAGAAGCGGGATGCGCGCAATCACGAGATGATGGTCGGGGTAGAGCTCCGATTTCGCGCGCTGAGGCACGTTGACCGCGTCTGCAAGTGCCAGCGGATGGAGCTTGAAGATCGCGCCGATGCGCTGGAGCACGGCTTCGTCGCCGAGGCCGCGCACGTCGACCCAGCTGGGCTCGGGCTGCTCGAGCGTGCGCGCGAGCTCTTCGACGTCGTGCACCTCGTGCTCGTGCAGCGATTCCCGCGTGTAGCGGTAGACGTGGATCCGGGGCGGCGGCGAGCCCGCGGGAATCGAGAGCGTTCCGGGGCGGGAGCCCTCGGGAGGCCGCTCCTTGCGAAAGCTGCGCTTTTTTCCGTGCGACTTTCCACTCATGGCGGGGATGCTACACGCGCCTGGACGATCAGGGGAGGAACGCCTCGAAGGCGCGCAGGGTCCAGTCGCGAAGCGGCGGCGCTCCGCCAGCGGCGCCGAGGTCCGTTGCGGGGGAGTCGACGCGTGCCCCGACCCTGCCTCCAGCGCACGACGACGACTCGGCCGGCCTTCGATAGAATGTCCGCTCCGATCGACGCGAAGGGGGGTCGAGTCGATGGTCGCCGTATCCGCGCCCGATGGCGCGCGCAGCCGGGAGCCGGTGTGAACGCGCGACGCGCGCGACAGCGTCGCTGCAGCACCGTCGTCCTCGCCTCCGTCGCACTGCTGCTCGCGGGGTCGGCGAGCGGCCAGGGGGCGGGAGCTGCGGCGGCGGCCACCCAAGGCGGGTCTGAAGTCGGGACAGAGGCAGCCCTTCCCGAGGACCTGCGCTCGAAGCTCGCACAGCTCGAACAGGAGCGCGCGGAGCTCGCCAGCCGCGCCGAGGAATGGGCCGCGCGCTCCGCGGAGTCCATGCAGGCGCGCGGCGAAGCGCCGGAGCGCCTCCGCGCGATCGAAGGCGAGATCGAGTCGCTCCGATCGCGGGTGGCGCCGGAAGTTCCCGAGCGGGCGAGCGTCGCCCTGCTCGAGGCTTCGCTTCTCGGTGCGGAGCAGGACCTGTCGCTCGCGCGACGCGAGGCCGCCGAGGTCGACGCGGAGGCGTCGCGTCGCGCGGAACGCCGCCGCCAGGTCCCCGAGATCCTCGGCGCGGCCAAGCAGCGCCTCCAGTCCCTCGAAGCCGCGCCCGCAGCGCCGGCCGGCGAGGACACCCGGCTCGTCGAAGCGCGCCGGTCGCTCGTAGAGGCGCGCCGCGCGGTGACCCTGCGAGAGATCGACGCCCACGAGCAGGAACTCGCCAGCTACGAGGCGCGCGGGGCACTGCTCGCGAAGCGGCTCGACCGCGCGCAGCTGCGCGTCGTCGCCGAGCTCGCACGCGTCGAGGCGCTGCGCGCCGCGCTCTTTGCCGGCCAGCAGCTCGAGGCCCGGCTCGCCGCCGAGCGTGCGCGCGGGCTTCTGGAGGAGACCGCGTCGTTCGGCCCGGCAGTGCAGGGCATCGTGCGGCAGCTCGCCGAGGAGAACGAGCGGCTCGCAGAGCAGCGGATGGGGGCCGAGGGCCTCGTCGGGCGAATCGACGACGTGAGTCGCAAGCTCGCCACCGCCGAGGAGAGCGTCGCGAAGATCGAGGCGGACCGCGCCCGCATCACCACCAAGATCGAGGCCACTGGGCTCACGGATTCCATCGGCCTGCTGCTGCGCAAGCAGCGCGCGGCCGCGCCGGACGTCGGCAAGTACCGTCGCTTCATCCGGATGCGCCGGGACCTGATCGGCGCCGCGCAGGTGCGCCAGATCGAGCTGCGCGAGGAGCGGCGCGACCTGGCGGACGTCGATGCCCTCGTCGCTCGGGCGATGGAACGCCTGGATCGAGACCCCCCCTCCGCGGAGCGAAGTGCGATCGAGTCCTTGCTGCGCGACATGCTCGAGACGAAGCGCCAGTATCTCGACTCCCTGATCGCGGATCACGAGACCTACTTCCAGAAGCTCGTCGATTTCGACGCGAAGCAGCTGGAGCTGATCGACAAGACGGAGGCGCTGCTTCGCTTCATCGACGAGCGCATCCTGTGGATTCCGAGCGGGACGGCGCTTCGCCCCGGCGTTGCGGCGGACGTCGGGAATGCGCTCGCCTGGCTCGTAGATCCGCGCTACTGGGGACAGCTCGCCCGCGCGCTCGGGGATGCGCTACTCGCCACGCCGCTCTCGAACGCGCTGGTCGCGCTGCTTCTGCTCCTCAGCGTGGCGTTCGGGGGCCGCGCGCGCGCGCGGATCGCCGCGCTCGGCGACGAGGCGCGCCAGCCGAGCTGCGTGCGCTACGGCCCGACGGCGGAGGCCTTCTGCCTGACGCTTCTGCTCGCGCTCTGTCTTCCCGGCGTCGCTGCGTATCTCGGCTGGCGGATCGCGGCCTCGCCAGAAGCGACCCAGTTCGCACGTTGCCTTGGAGGGGGGGGCTTCGCGGCGGCGATCGTCTGGTTCACGCTCGGGCTGCCGCGCCAGCTGCTCCGCGAGGGGGGCGTTGCGGAGGCGCACTTCGGATGGCCGGCGCAGAGCGTCTCCGAGCTCCGGCGCAGCTTCGGGCAGCTCGCCGCTCTCGTGCTTCCGCTCGTGTTCCTCGTCGAGGTCCTGGAGCTGCGCGGCGAGGACGCCTGGAAGGAATCGCTGGGCCGTTTCGCCTTTGCGCTCTTGATGGTGGTTCTCGCGGCGTTCTCGCATCGCTTGCTCCGCCGTCCGCAGGGGGGGATCTCCGGGATCGTCGGGGCCGTCTCGCCGCTTCGCTGGCGGATCCTGCACGGGGTGGCGATCGCCGCGCCGCTGCTGCTCGGGGCGGCGGCCCTGGGGGGCTACTTCTGGACCGCACTGCGCCTCGCCGTCCGCACCCACTGGACGCTCTGTTTCCTGCTCGCGCTGATCGCGCTGCTGCGACTCTCGAGCCGCTGGTCGCTGCTCGCGCAGCGGCGGCTCGCGACCCAGCGCTCGCGCGAGCTCGAGGCCGCGCGCGCGGCGCGGGGTGGAGAGGTCGACGCGGCCGTCGAGGAAGAGGAGGCGCGTCTCGAGCTCGCGGCGGTGAGCGCCCAGACGAGTCGGCTGCTGCAGGGCACGGCGCTCCTCGCCGGGCTACTCGGCTTGTGGCTGATCTGGGCCGAGGTCCTGCCGGCGGCCGGGATCCTGCGCGAGGTCGAGCTGTGGACCACGACCGCGACGATGTCGGTCGAGTCGGTGGACGCCACCGGCCGGCCCCGGATCGCGAGCGAGGAACGCGTGGTGCCGATCACGCTCGCCGATCTTCTCGAGGCCTGCGTGCTGGCGTTGCTCACCTTGGTCCTGGTGCGAAACCTCCCGGGTCTCCTCGAGCTATCGCTCTTTCGCCACATCGGGCTCGCTCCGGGAGAGCGCTATGCGTACGCGACGATCGTCAAGTACGGCGTGACTGCGCTGGGTGCCGCGCTCAGCGCGGGCGCGATCGGCCTCAACTGGTCGAGCATCCAGTGGCTGGTGGCGGCGGTCGGCATCGGCCTCGGTTTCGGGCTACAGGAGATCTTCGCGAACTTCATCTCGGGACTGATCATCCTCTTCGAGCGCCCGATCCGGGTCGGAGACACGGTCACGATCGGCGACCTCTCCGGCACGGTGTCGCGGATCCGGATCCGCGCGACCTGGATCACGAGCTTCGATCGCAAGGAGCTGGTCGTGCCGAACAAGGAGTTCGTGACCGGTCGCCTCGTGAACTGGTCGCTCTCCGACACGGTGCTGCGGGTGGAAGTGCGCGTCGGCGTGGCTTATGGCTCCGACGTGCAGCGGGCGCTCGCGCTCTTGCGAGAGGTCGCGCTCCGCAACGAGCGGGTGCTGCGCGACCCGGGTCCCGAGGCGTGGTTCCTCGGCTTCGGCGAGAGCTCGCTCGACCTCGAGCTGCGCGCGTTCAGCCCCGACGCAGCGAACGTGATCCCGATCCGCCACGCGCTCCACCTGGCGATCGACGAAGCCTTCCGCGAGGCGGGCATCGAAATCGCCTTCCCGCAACGCGACCTCCACATCCGCTCCCTCCCGCCCCCCTCGCCGGCCCCAACGCCCCGGAACTAGGAAACGCTCTGCCTATCCGACTGACTCAGCCTGTGACCGGATTCGACACGGCGGCGCGTGATGCTGGCTCTCGAAGGAGGGAGACAGCATGGAGTTCCCGAGGACGTTG
>CAYPSI010000344.1:0-12181 GCA_964413375.1 uncultured Spirochaetales bacterium
CTGCGCGAGGCCCACCGCGAGCGCGTAGGCTTGCGGCCCGAGATCGGGCCGCCAGGCGCGGCGCAGGTAGGGCAGACACAGGAACAGGATCAATAGATAGGAGGCGAGGAAAAAGCGGTCGAGAGCCGCCGAAGACGGCCAAGGGGCGGCCCCCGGTCGCTCTGCTTCGCCCATTGGATTTGCCATTCCCCCCGGCCCAAGGAGCATAGCGGGGGAGATTTCGCCGCGCTGACGCCAGGATTGCGAAGTCGTGGTCCAGCACGCCTCTGCGCGGTGCGAGCGTAGCCAGCGGAGCGGGTCGTCGGAGCGGGCGGGCTCAGAGACGCGCCGTCGCCGATGCTCCGAGGAGCGCGGTGGCCTCCGCGAGCTTCGCTACGCGCTGGATCTTCGCTCGTTCGCGCAATCTGCGGCAGCGCTCTCCGAGCCGCTTCGACGGTTGGTCGCCGATCCCCGTCACGCCACCGTCGCTCACCCAGACGCGCGGCTGCGGCTGGCGTGCGAGCCACTCGAGGGCCGGGAGATCGACGATGTTGCCGCGACCCGGCGTCTTCAGGTGCTCTGCGGCCGCCCGACGCGACCCTTCGGCGACGATCCGGAGCGTGCCGCGGTCCTCGGATCCCGAGTAGACCGCAACGCGCGTGCCGGGGGGCGTCGCGAGCAGCAGCCGGTCGAGCGCCTCGGCGTCGAGCGACATGCTGCCGCTCACGTCGACGAGGATCGTCCCGCCGCGCCTGCGGGCGCGGCGCCGGAAGATCGCCCCGTCCGCCATCCAACGGTGGACGTAGCGCACGGAGCACCCCTCCGGACTCGCCCGCCAGGCGCGCATGCCGCCGCGCGCACGCAGCGGGACGCTGAGCGGCGCCGCCTCGATGACCAGGCGACCGGGCTCGATCTTCCCTCCCTCTTCCTCGCTCGGCCGCCGACCTCCGCGCGCGTCCCCAGCCTTCGCCGGCATGCCGCTCGCAGCCTCCACCACGCAACAGGCCGTCCGCAGCTTCGAGCGGGCCTGGAGCTGGGCGTCGAGCAGACCGAGCGCGCGCAGCTCTCGCGCGAGCCGCTGCGCGAGTGCGTGCGCCACCTCGAGCGGGGCCACCGGGCCGCCCTGCGCGGCCCGCGCCCGCTCGAACTCGCTCTCGACCCGATCCATCCACGCGGCCGCCCGTGCAGCGAAGGGACCCGGGTCGTCTCGCAGCCGCTGCCGGAGCTCGCGCGCGACGCTCGTCCCCACGGACGCGATACCGCGCACGAAGAGCGGGAAGGCATCTCCGTCCTTCGCGTCACGGGCCGCGAGCATCGCGACGTGTGCGTGGCTCTCGGCGTCGAGCACGACCGGGATGCGCAGCCACTCGAGACCCAGGTTGATGCGCGCATCCTCGACGGACATGAAGATGCGCACGTCGAAGGGCAGCGGCTCCCCGAGCGGGCGCGACCAGCGCACGTGTGCCATCTCGTGGCGCATCACCGCGCGGGACCAGGCGTCGAGCGGCGCCCACAGGATCCGCTGCGTGAGGTCCACCATGCCGGGCGCCGGCAGAAGCGGGTTTCCCCGCGAGTCCTCGATGCGATAGGGCGTGGTGCGCCGCTCGGGCTCCACCAGCTCGGGGTAGGGGCCGAAGGCGTAGAGAGGGTCGCGTTGCATCATGCCGCTTCCTCCTTCCCGAGCTGGATCGCGTCGTAGAGCTGCGAGCCCCGCTCGGCGCCGAAGACCACGAGGCAGGCGTCCTCCAGGCCGAACTCCTGCTGGAGGCGGTCGAGCACGAGCCAGCCGCGCAGGCTCACGCGGCGCTCCTCTTCCAGCGCGAAGCTGCGGCGCGCCACCTCTCGCAGCGGCGCGGAGAGCAGCGCGAGTGCATCCGGGTGCGGCTCGCGAATCTCGAGTACCGCGTCGAAGCGATCGCGGAGCGCCGGAGGCAGGGCCTCGGGCGGCGAGTTGTCGGTCGCCACCACCGAGAAGCCCGGCGCCGGAACCACCGTCTCGCTCGTCGGGAGCGTGATCCGCGCCGTCGCCTGCTGCTCCAGGATCGGATGCAGGAATCGGAAGACGTCGTCCGCCGCGTGCAGGATCTCGTTGAGCACGAGCCGGGAGCCCTCCCGCATCGCGCGCACCACCGGACCGTCGACCCAGACGAACTCGCCGCCGCGCGGCATGTAGTTGCCGCGCAGCTCGCTCGACGGTGTGTCGGGAGTGAGCGTCACGGCATACACGCCCTTCTCGATCCTGCCGTGGTGATAGGCGCACCAGGTCTTCCCGACTCCCGGCGGCCCGAAGAGGTAGATGCGGTCGATCAGCGGACTCGCGAGCGTCCGGATCGCGAGCGCCCAGTCGGGGCCTGCGGAGCGGCTCTCGGGGTTCGCCGCCGGCTTGCGGGGGCGCTTGGTCGACTCAGCCATCTGTCGCTCTCCTTCTCGCCTCGCTGCGAGGCATGGAAGGAAGGTGCCCGATTCGGAGACGCCTGGGGGCATCGCCCGAGATCTGCTCTCGGCCCGAGAGCGCGCGGAGCTCAGGCCGCCTGGCTCGGCGCTCGCTGCGCCGAGCTCGTCGGGAGCGGGATCTGCGGGAAGGAATCGAGCGACACCTTGATCAGGATCTCCGCGCGCCAGTCGAGGGTGAAGCGGTAGTCGGTGGGGCGCCCGGGGGTCGGCACGCCGACGAGCTCGGCCATCACGAAGCCCGGCTCGCGCAGCAGATCCGCGTGGCGGTAGCGAAGCAGCTTGGACCACACGAGGGTCGAGACTCCGTCCAGACTCCAGAAACCGAGATAGCCGACCTTCCGATGCGGGAGTCGCGGGAGGTGCAGAAGGAACGCCGCGGTGCGCAGCTCGTTGCCCAGCTGCGGCTTGTGGCTCCTGCCTTCGTAGGCTCGGAGCTCCTTGTAGGGCGCGCCTTCGCCCTCGTAGAAGGAGAGATCGTAGCGGTCCTCGAAGCCGGCGGGCAGCAGCCGTTGGAGCTCCGGATGCAGCAGCACGCGATCGCGCCCCAGAACCGGGAGAGGGGCCGTCCATACGTCGATCAGCTCCTGCTCGAGGTCGGTGTGGCCGCGGGCCACGTACTTTCGACACAGTTCCGGGTCGTCGCTTGCCGGCAAGCGCGTGCCGGTCAAGAGCCTGTCCTCCGGCGCGCAGTCCCTGGTGTCGACGTGGGCGAGCCGCGTCGGATCCTCCGTCCACTCGACGGGCGGCGGATTGTTGAGGCGTTCCTCGCCGAGCTCGAAGCCGATCCTGGCGAGCGCCGCGATGACCTGCTGGCACGCGACACAGTCGCGGCATTGGAAGGGACGCAGGTCGCGGCTGAAGTCGCGTTTCGCGACGAGGCAGTAGAAGGGGTGAACGTAGGGCATGAGGAACCTCCAGGAGCGGCGGAGTCCGAGACGCACGACGGGCCGCGGGTCCCTTCCTCCGGGTCGACACCAGTATAGGCGTCGGCCCGACTGGGAGGATCTCTGCCCAACTCGCAAACGCTCCCCACGGTAGCTGCCCTTTCCGGTCTACCGTGAGCGCGGTCTCAGTCCGGATCGACGAGGACGCCCGGGTTCAGCACGCCCGCGGGGTCGAGCGCCGTCTTCGCGGCGCGCAGCGCGCGCGCGAAGAGTTCCGGGCGCTCCTCGTCGTACCAGTGACGGTGGTCACGCCCGACGGCGTGGTGGTGTGTGATGGTTCCGCCGAGGCGCAGGATCGCGCCGCTCGCCGCGGCCTTGATCGCGTCCCACTGCTCGAGCTCGGCACCGCGGCGGCCGCGCGCGAGGACGGTGTAGTAGGGCGCGGGGCCGTCGGGGTAGACGTGGGTGAAGCGGCAGGCCACGCTCCCCGCGCCGCACACCCTTGCGACGGCATCACGCGTCGCCTGCATCACGCCCGCGTGGAAGCGCTCGAAGCGATCCCAGGTGACCGCCGTCTCGAAGGTTTCGGAGATCACCGCGGCGCGCACCAGGACGTCGCGCAGATAAGGCGCCTGGAGGAAGGCCTGCCGCCACGCGCCCGCAGCTCCCTCGCGGCCGCCGGCGGCATCCTCGCGCGTCGCGCCCGCGCCGTCGGGCACCTCGCCCCCCGCGTCGCGACAGCACTCGAGTGCGCGCACCATCTTTGCATCGAGCCGGTGATCTGCCGACTCGAAGCCGAGCACGAGGATCGCGGAATCTCCCGCGCCTGCCCCCGAGGTCGCCGCCTCCTGTGCGTCGAGGAGACGGCAGTTCGTCGGATGCAGCCCCGTCTGGGAGAGCTGGCGCACGGCCTCGGCGCCGCGCGCAAAGCCGTTCTGGCCCGCAAAAGAGATCGCCGCCGACGCCCGGAAGCGCGGCCGGTCCTGCAGGCGCATCCACGCCTCGACGATCACGCCGAGAGCGCCCTCCGAGCCGAGAAAGAGCCGGTCCGGGCTCGGGCCGGCGCCGGACGCCGGAAGCCGGCGCGTCTCGAGTACCCCGCTGGGAGTCACCACGCGCAGCGACTCGACGAAGTCGTCGATGTGCGTGTGGAGCGTCGCGTAGTGACCGCCCGAGCGCGTCGCGATCCACCCCCCGAGCGTCGAGAACTCGAAGGACTGCGGGAAGTGGCGCAGGGTGAGGCCCTGCGGGCGCAATGCGTCCTCGAGCGCCGGACCGTAGATTCCGGCCTGGAAGCGCGCGGCGCGCGAGCTGCGATCGATCTCGAGCACGGCGCCGAGCTTCGCGAGATCGATCGAGAGGGCCCCTTTCCAGCCTGCGCCGATGCGGGGCTCCACGCCGCCGCATACGCTCGAGCCCCCGCCATAGGGAATCGCCGCGATGCGCGCGTCGCCGCACCAGGCGAGCAGCGCGGTCAGGTCCGCTTCGTTGCGCGGGAAGGCCACCAGGTCGGGCGGGTCGTCGAACTCGCCGCGAACCCCGCGGACCACGTCGCGGAAGGACTTGCCGTACGCGTGCGAAGCGCGATCGAAGGGTGAATCCGAGCAGAGCGACGCGAGCGCGCGCGGTGGTGCGACGCGCGCTGCGCGCAGCCGGAGGTCCTCGAGGCGGGGCTCGGGCGCAAGCGCGAGCTCCGGATCGCCGAAGCGCGCGGCCAGACCGCGCAGGATCCCTTCACACTGATCCGGGGTGGGCCCCGCGCCCTCGACCCCCCAGCCCCAGAACTTCCTGCGCGCCACGCGAGCTCCGTCGCGAAGTGTGACCGGACGCTAGCCCAGCCTCGGGCGCCTCGGACAGCGCGCGAGCGCGCGCGAGGCAAGCAGCGGCCGCTGCTATGCTCACGCGCCGATGGCGCAGATCAACGAGAACTACCGCAAGCTCCAGGCCGGCTACCTCTTTCCCGAGATCGGGCGGCGCGTCGCGGCTTTCCAGAAGGCGAACCCCGACGCGCGCGTGATCCGCCTCGGGATCGGCGATGTGACGCTGCCGCTCGCGCCGGCCGTCGTGGAGGCGATGGCTGCGGCCGTGGCCGAGCTCGCGACCGCGAAGGGCTTTCGCGGCTACGGACCCGAGCAGGGCTACGACTTCCTGCTCGACGCGATCGTGGAGCACGACTACCGGTCGCGCGGCCTCGAGATCGCGGCCGAGGAGATCTTCGTCTCGGACGGGAGCAAACAGGACAGCGGGAACATCCAGGAGATCTTCGGCGCGGATTCCCGCATCGCGGTGACGGACCCGGTCTACCTCGTCTACGTCGACACGAACGTGATGGCGGGGCGCAGCGGGCCGATCGCTGCGGACGGGCGCTACGCGGGGATCCTCTACCTGCCGGGGAACGAGGCGAACGGCTTCACACCCGGCCCGCCGCCGGAGCGCGTCGATCTCGTCTACCTCTGCTCGCCGAACAACCCGACCGGAGCCGTCGCCACGCGCGCGAATCTCGAGGCCTGGGTGGCCTGGGCCCGCGCAAGCGAGGCCGTGATCGTCTTCGACGCCGCCTACGACGCCTACATCCAGGATCCGTCGCTTCCGCGCTCGATCTACGAGATCCCGGGCGCGCGCGAGTGCGCGATCGAGATGCGGAGCTACTCGAAGCGCGCGGGCTTCACCGGCGTGCGCTGCGCCTATACGGTGATTCCGAAGGCGCTGCTGGGCACCACGGCTGCGGGTGAGCGGGTGCCCTTCCACGGGCTGTGGGCGCGGCGGCAGGCGACGAAATACAACGCGACGCCCTACGTGGTGCAGCGCGCGGCGGCGGCCGTCCACTCGCCCGAGGGGCGCAAGCAGACGGGCGAGCAGATCGCCTACTACATGGAGAACGCGCGGCGCGTCCGCGAAGGGCTGCGCTCGGCCGGCTTCGGCGTCTTCGGCGGCGAGCACGCCCCCTACGTGTGGGTACGAGTTCCGGGCGCGCTCTCTTCCTGGGACTGCTTCGATCGCTGGCTGTCGGTTGCACACGTCGTCTGCACGCCGGGCTCGGGCTTCGGCTCGGCCGGTGAGGGCTACGTGCGGCTCTCCGCGTTCAACTCGCGCGCGAACGTCGAGGAAGCGATCGCGCGCATCAGCGCGACATCATCGTCCGATTGACTTCGCTCGCCTACGGCTCGCTGCGCGGAGGCCGACTCTCGAGTCCGTCTGCTTGCGCCCGACGCGCGAGCTCCGCTTCCTTCCGCGCGAGGATCTCGCGCAGCGGGCGGGCGCGCTCTTCGCCGCGCGGCCCCGCGTGTTCGAAGTACCAGGCCTCGAGACCGGAGAGGATCTCCCTCGCACGCGCGGCATCCGCCGTCTCCATCTCTCGCACGGCCGTCTCGAGCACGCGCTCGATCGGAGCGAAATCGACGCCCGGCCGGTCGCGCAGTGGATCCATCACGGCGTCGGAGTAGAGGACGATGCGCGCGCGGGCGAGATTGCCGAAGACCAGCTCGTCGTGTCGGCGCGGCGCGGGCTTCGCAATGGGCGGGAAGTCCTGGCTCACGACCAGGTGGATCCGGTTCTCGCGCAGCCAGGCGTCGTCGGCCGTCTTCTCGTGCCCGATGGGCCCGCGCTCGAGCAGCGGGCGCTTCGCGAGCGAGTACTGCGTGAGGCCCGTGAGCTCCACGAGGTAGGGAAGCCGGCTGTAGTAGCCGAAGACGCACATGCCGCCCTCGAAGGCGACGCGCGCCCCCGTCCCCTCGAGCGCCGCGCGCACGACGCCCGCCTGGGCCCGGCGCGCGTCGATCGCCTCCCGTGGATAGAAGAGCCGTTCCTCGCCGACATGGTTGATGCGCGCGACCCGCTCGAAGACGGGGGCCGGCAGCGCCGCCGCGACGAGGATCGCGGCCGCCGCGAGCAGTGCGCGCGTGGGCTCGCGCCAGCGCGCCAGGCCCTCCTCGAGGACGAGGAAGACGAGCGGTGCCGCGGGCAGCAGCCGGCGCGCCGCCATGAAGTCCCCGCCCACCCAGACGACGTACGCGACGAAGCTGCCCGCAGCGAGCAGAAGGAAGCGCTGGTATCCGCGCACCGCGCGCGGGAGCACCCTCGGTCCTCGCGCCCGGGCCACGAGCGCTCCGGCGCCCACGGCGAGCAGGAACCAGTTCTTCGCCAGGGTGATCCCGAGGTAGACGAGGCCCTGCGCCAGATAGGGCCGTGTCGCCGACTTCGAATGGAAGGCCGTCGGCAGGAGCTCGCCGTAGTAGGCGAGCTTCCACGGCACGAGGAGCGCGAGCACTGCCGCGACCGGCAGCAGCGTCGCGAGCGCGGCGCGGCGACGCTCGGGCGCCGGGCACCGATCGAAGGGCAACCACCACGACGCCACGCCCACGAGCACGAAGAGCAGCGCGTCGGGCCGCGTCAGCACGGCGAGCGCCAATAGCACTCCGGCACGCTTTGGCCGGGCCGGGCTCTCCGGCGCGTCCCGCGTCGCGAGGAGCCCCGACGCGACGAGCAGCCCGAAGAGCGCCGTCTCGAGGCCTCCCGTCGCCCAGACCTGGAAATCGTCGCACACGAGCACGAGGGCCGCGGCCAGCGGAAGAAAGGCGCGCCCCGGCGCGCGCGAGCGGCGCCAGGACTCCCATGCGAGGAGCCACGCGAGGCCCGCGTAGGCCGCGATCCCCGGAAGCTCCGCGGCGCGGATCGGGTCCACCCCCACGCGCAGGAGCGCCGCGAGCAGCAGCGTCCAGAGCAGGTTGGTGTAGCCCTCGACGCGCTCGCCCGCGTTGTAGACGAGGCCCTGCCCCGCCACCAGGTTCTCCGCATAGCGCAGCGAGATGAAGCTGTCGTCGCAGATCCACGCGAGCTGCAGCGCGCGCGCGATGCCGAGCGCAAAGAGGGCCGCGAGTGCGGCCGCCAACCAGGCTTCGCGGCGGGTCACGCCGCGGCCCGCGTGCGCGCCGTCGCGACGAGCCCCGTCGAGACCGCGATGAAGGCGAGCGCGGCGACACTCGTCACCGCGAAGGCGTCGTCCGGTTCGACGAAGAACGCTCCGATCGCTGCCTCCACGGCGGCGAGTGCGCAGAGCGCCGCGCCCACCGTCTCGCGACGCAGCCACAGGAGACCCCAGGCTGCAAGCAAGGCCGCGTAGTAGCAGGCGCCGTCGAGGACGAAGAGGCCCGCTCCACTTCCGAGGATGGCCGCGATCCACAGTGGCTGCCCCGCAGCCGCGACCGTGCACAGAGCGAGCCAGGCGACCGCACCCGCGAAGTAGATGGCGCGCCGTTTCGCGAAGGCGGCGCTGCGCCGCTCCTTCCACGCGCGCCCGGGGTCCTGCTCGTTCTCGAGCACGAGCGCGAAGCGTCCCGCCTGCGTGAACGAGAGCGCGGTGCGGAGACCTAGCGTATTGCTGGCCGGGATCGCCCGGTGGTGACGGAGATTCTCCGCGAAGTCGAACCAGGCAGCGGAACCGACCCGCAGCACCGAGAAGGGCAGCAGCAACGCGGCGGCGATCGCCGCGCCGGCCGCCAGCCGAAGCACTTCGCGCCCGGGCAGCAGGCGTCGCGTCCGAACGAGGTGCACGAGCGCCCCGAGGCCGGGCCCGAGAAAGAACACGATCGGCAGCGCGCGCAGCAGCGCAGCGGTGCCGAAGAGGATTCCGGCGACGAGAGGAAAGCCTCGCTTCAGGCAGGCGATCCCGATGAAACTGGCCGCGAGCCAGTCGTGGCGCAGGAAGGCGCCACCCGTCCAGTCGAAGCCGGCCACGCGGTTCGTTCCCCAGTAGACGATCACCACGGCGCTCGCGCGCCAGCCGAAGCCCCACACGAGCGCCGCAAAGGCGACGAGGTCGAGGAGCACGTCGAGTGACGCCAGCGCGAGCACCTGCGTCGCTCCTGCGGGAGCGGACGCGAGCAGCGCCCCCATCGAGGCCCAGAGGGGCGTCGCGTTGAAGCCGTGATCGAGCTGGAGGCCCTCCCAGCTCTCGGGGGCGAAGGCCCCGCGAAACCAGGCGACGTCGCGCGCGAAGGCGGCCCAGCGCTCCGGCGCGAAGCTCGCCGTGCAGCGGGCGGGCTCCGCGAGGATGCGCCTCGTATCGCGCAGCTCGTAGGTCTCGAGATCCGTCAGCACGCGCTGCACCACGCGCGGGCCGAGCCCGGCCTCGAAATCGGCCACCGCGATGCACTCGTAGAGGCGATCGTAACCGAGCTCGGGGAAGTACTTCGTCCCGAGGCTGTAGGGCACGAGATCGGCATGGACGAAGCCGGGGTAGTGGAAGCGCAGGAAGTTCCACGAGCCGAGCAGCCCCGCGAAGGCCAGCGACGCGAGCGCGGCGTCGCGCACGCCGCGAAAGGCTTCGGGCCGACCCGAGCGCCGCAGCCACGCACCCCAGAGCAGCAGTGCCGCTGCGGCCAGCGCGATCGCCGCCTGGATCGCTTCCACTGCGGAGGCGCTCATCTTGATGGGCTCCAGCACATCGCGCCGACGCTCCCGGGGGTCGCGCCATTGTAGGCCACTCGCGTTGCGCGGCCTCGCGGATCCCGCACACTCGCGCGCGTGGTCTACGCCCTCGTGCACGCTGGCCTCAGCGCTGCGCTCTTGCTCGGATTCTGGGCCACCGGGCGGGCGCTCGCTCTCGCCAGCCGGGCGCCGATCGACGCGACGCGGCTTCCGAGGCTCGCGACGCTAGGGCTCGGGATGATCTCCTGGAGCACGGCCCTCTTCGCGCTGGCCGCGCTGGATCGGCTCTCCCCGGATGGACTGCGCGCCGCCGCGCTCGCCGCGGCCGGCGTGGGCCTGCTGCTCGCCGCCCGCGACGCGCTGCGCGCCAGGGGGAGGCGGCCTCGACCGGGGAAGCTCGACTGGCGGGTGAGCGCCGGCGCGGCCTGTCTCGCAATCGCCCTCGCGAGCTCCTTCCTGCTCTCGCTCGACCCGCGCCTCGAATGGGATGCAGATACCTATCACCTGACGCTGCCGCGAATCTTTCTCGAGCAGGGCGGCTTCGTCCGGATCCCCTACTTCGTCTACTCGACGTGGCCGCTCGCGACCGAGCTCCTCTACGCAGTGGCACTCGCCGTCCGCGACCACGTGCTGGCGGCCGGCCTGCACTTCGCTTGCGGAGCGCTCCTCGTGATCGGCGTCGGAAGCGTGGCGCGCCGCTCGGCAGGGCCGGCGGCGGGGGTCTTCGCCGGGGCGCTGCTGCTCGCCGACCCCGCCTTCCGCTTCGAGATCCGCACCGCGTACGTCGACCTGGCACTCGCCCTCTTCTTCTTCCTCGCCTACTGCGCGTGGGAGCCGGCGGACGCATCCGCGGAGCCCCGGGAGCGGCGGCGGCGGCTCGCACTCGCCGGCGTCTTCCTCGGCGGAGCGGCCGGCACGAAGCTGATCGGCGCTCTCGCCTTCGCCATCTTTGCGGCGCTCGAGCTCGGACGCGGCCTCGCACGGCGTCGCAGGCTCGGCGCGCTGATCGGCGACCAGGCCTGCCTGCTCCTCCCCGCGCTGGCACTCGCCTCCCCGTGGTACCTGCGGAGCTTCGCGCTGATGGGTGACCCGCTCTACCCCGCGCTGTATTCGATCCTCGGCGGCGGCGGCGGCGAGTGGAGCGCCGAGCTGGCCGCGCGCACGGCCGAGTACCACCGCGCCTTCGGCATGGGCCGAACGCCGTGGGACTTCCTGCTGCTCCCGCTGCGCCTCACCGCGATCGGCGACCCCGAGGCGGCGCAGCGCTTCGGCGGAAACGTCCATCCGCTGTGGGCGGTGCTGGTCCCGATCCTCGTCTGGGGCTGCTTCGCGGATCGCGCCGTGCGGGGGCTCGTGCTGCCGGCGCTGCTGTGGATCGCATGCTGGTTCGCCGGCTCGCAGACCGTGCGTCTGCTGCTGCCCGCGCAGCCCTTGCTGGCCTGTGCGGCCGCGATCGCGAGCGCCCGCGCGCTTT
Source organism: uncultured Spirochaetales bacterium (assembly GCA_964413375.1). Classification (GTDB taxonomy): domain Bacteria; phylum Myxococcota_A; class UBA9160; order UBA9160; family SMWR01; genus CAZUYC01. Next base: position 11,218 of record CAYPSI010000344.1, read on the forward strand.
CGCTCCTCGCGCCGCGGCGCCCCGGTGCGCTGGCGAACGTTGCGCTCGCCTTCGCGGTGGCTGTGGCGGCGTCGAGCGTGGTCGGGGCCGCACCGCGCATTGCGGAGCTGGCCGCGCTCGCGCGTCGCGGTGAGCGCGCCGTGCTCGATTCCGCGCTCCCACCCCATTGCCGCTTCGTGAACGACGAGCTTCCGCCCGACGCACGCATCCTGATGCTCGACGCGAACCGCAGCTTCTTCTGCCGGCGCGCCTTCCTCGCCGACTCGCTCTTCCAGGCCTCGCAGATGAACGCGCTGCTGCGCACGAGCTCGGACAGGGCGGGCCTCGCCGCGCTGCTTCAGCGGCTCGAAGTGACGCACCTGCTCGTGGCCGAGCGCGACTGGGGGATCGACTGGCCGCCCCACCTGCGCGAGGCGCTGGCCGACGGAACCCTGCTGCGCCGCATCTACCGCGACGAGGAGGTCGCGCTCTACGCCGTCATCCCCGAGCTGCCCAGCCCCGCTCGTGTGGAGCGAAGAACACCCCCCTGAGCTTCAACGAGCTGTGCAGCCAGCGGCCCTCTACGAGCGCGTAGTCGTCGTCCTCGACGCCGGCCATCCAGCTCGCGACACCGTCGCGCGTCGTGCAGGGCGAGAGCAGGTCCCAGCTTCCACGGGCGCGGGCGCCCTCGACCTCGATCCGCGGCTTCACGAAATGGTGCCACGAGAAGCGCAGCGTCGGCTCGAGGAAACGCTCGCGGATCGCGGCGCGGCCGCGACAGAGACCGAGGCCCGCACCCCCGTCCCAGATCGCATCCTCGCTGAAGGGCTCCGCAATCTGCCGCGCGAGCGGCTCATCGCCGGGCAGCTTACACGAGGGCCCGTGCCGCGGAAGCCTGGTACAGTGCGCGGCGGCGCAGAGCTCGACGCCGCGGAGGCATCGATCGACCTCTCGATCTGGCTGATCCTCGCCGCCGTCTCGGTGG
>CAYPSI010000345.1:0-2901 GCA_964413375.1 uncultured Spirochaetales bacterium
ACGCAGTACACCGGCTCGGTCGGCTGCAGGGAGGCGACCATCTCCGCGCTGCTGGCGAAATGCGGATCCGACATGGACGGCTCCCCTTCCGCTGCCGGTCGAGGCGTGGCGACTCGCCGAGGGAGGAGCGCTAGTCTAGCGGACCCTATGCGCCGCCTTCCTGCGCTGGCATGCCTGGTCGCCGTTCTCGCCATCTCGCCCGAGCCGCGAGCGGAGGATCGGGGAGCGCAGGCCGATCCGGATCTCGCGCTCGACATCCTGCGGGAGCTCGTCGAGATCAACACCGGACCGGGCGGCGGTCCTGGCCAGACGCGTCGGGCCGCGGAGGCGATGGCCGCGCGGCTGCTCGCCGCCGGCTTTGCGGCCGAGGACCTCAGGGTCGTCGGGCTCGCTCCGGGCGACGGCAATCTGATCGCTCGCTACCGCGGCAAGGGCTCGAAGCGGGCGATCCTGCTGATGGCCCACCTCGACGTCGTCGAGGCGCTCGCGTCGGACTGGACGCTGCCGCCCTTCCAGCTGACGCAGCGCGACGGCTACCTCTACGGGCGCGGAACCCTCGACAACAAGGGTGGTGCGGCGATGCTCGTCGCGAACATGATCCGGATGAAGCGGGACGCCTACGAGCCCAGCCGCGACTTCATCGTCGTCTTGAGCGCCGACGAGGAGACCACCGGAGCGAACCTGCAGTGGCTGCTGAAGGAGCACCGGGACTGGCTCGACGCGGAGTATGCGCTCAACACGGACGCGGGCGCGGTCCTGCTGGAGGGGGACCGGCCCCAGGCCTTCACGGTGCAGACCAGCGAGAAGATCTACGCCAGCTTCCAGCTGGAGGCGCGCAACCCCGGCGGGCACAGCTCGCTGCCGCGCAGCGACAACGCCATCTACGCGCTGGCCGGCGCGCTCGGGCGAGTGCAGGGCTACGAGTTTCCGATCGAGCTGACGGAGACGACGAAGGCCTTCTTCGAGCGCTGGCAGTCGCTCGCTGCGCCTGCGCTGCAACCGGTGGTGGCTGCGCTTGCGGCCGGGCGGCTGGACGCACCCGAGCTCGCCGCCCTGCCCGAGCATCCCTACCCGAACGCGCTCGCGCGTACGACCTGCGTGGCGACGATGCTGGAGGGAGGTCACGCGGAGAACGCGCTGCCGCAGACGGCGCGCGCTACCGTCAACTGCCGCATCGTGCCCACCTCGAGCGCCGCGCAGACGCAGCGGGTGCTCGAGCGCGTGGTCGCCGATCCCGCGATTTCGATCAGGCTACTGGCTCCCGAGACGCCGAGCCCGCCTTCGCCACTGCACGAGGAGCTCTTCGCGGCGATCGAGGCGGCGAAGCAGGAGTTCTGGCCGGGAATCCCGATCCTTCCCGAGATGAGCACCGGGGCGACGGACGGCCTCTTCGTGCGCAATGCGGGCATTCCGACCTACGGCGTCTCGGCGGTGGCCGAGGATCCGCGCGAGGACCGGGCGCACGGCCAGGACGAGCGCATGCGAACCCAGTCGTTCACGGATTCGCTGGCCTTCCTGCACCGTTTGTTGAGCGAACTCTCTCGTTGACCCGCCCGCCCAGGCGCGCGCTCTCGCTGGCGCTGCTGGCGCTCTTCGCCCTCCAGGCCCGCGCGGAAGACGGGCAGGCTCCTGTCCGGCCCGAGCCGATCGAGCTGCGGGTGATGACCTTCAACGTCGAGTACGGAGGCACCGGCGTCGATTTCGCAAAGGTCATCGAAGCGCTGGAGCTGGCGAGGCCGGACATCGTCGGGCTGGAGGAACCCGAGGGCAATGCGCCGGCGCTCGCGGCAGCGCTGGGCTGGAAGCACGTCGACTCGAGGAGCGACGTGATCTCCCGCTTCCCGATCATCGATCCCCCCGGTGGAAACGGGCGCAGCGTGTGGGTCGAGGTCCGGCCGGCCGAGGTGGTGGCCTTCGCCAACGTCCACCTGCCCTCGGATCCCTACGGTCCGCAGTGGGTCGCCGACGGCAAGTCGCTAGACGCCGTGCTGGCGCTCGAGCGCCGCCTGCGCCTGCCGAAGCTCGAGCCGACACTCGAAGCCCTCGCCGAGCTCGCGGGCGTGCCGAGCTTCCTGGTCGGCGACTTCAACGCGCCGTCGCACCTGGATTGGACGCGCGCCGACGTCGGCCGGCGCTCGCACCTGCTCTACCCGGTCGAGTGGCCCGTCTCGGTCGCCGTCGAAAACGCGGGCTTCGTCGACTCCTATCGCGCCGCCTACCCGGACTCGGGGCAGCGTCCGGGACTCACCTGGTGGGCCGCCCGGCCGCCCGCCAAGGACGACTTCACGCGGGATCCGAAGGACCGCATCGACTTCGTGTACGCCGCCGGGCCGGCCCAGGTCCTGCGCAGCGAGCTCGTCGGCGAGGTCGATGGGGTGGACGTCGATCTCTCGCTGACGCCCTGGCCGTCGGACCATCGCGCGGTCGTGTCGACCTTCGAGGTGAAGCCCGCGCCGATGCCGGCGCTGGTCGCGGTGAACGGGCACCGGCTCGTGAACGTCGGCGATCCGCTCCCGGTCGAGTTCCACAACCCGGGCGGGATCGGCCGGCGCATCGCCGTCGTTCGGGCGGACCCTTCCGCAGGCAGTTTCGATGGAGCCGGAGAGAGTCTCGACGAAACGCGGATCGCGGCTGCCAGCCCGGTGGCCTCGGGCAGGGGCACGCTGCAGCTGTCGACCCGGGAGCTGGTACCGGGACCTTACGAGGTCGTCCTGCTCGCGCCAGAGAACGCGGTGCTGTCCCGGATCCCGTTCAGCGCAAAGACAGCCGGGGACGGGACCGAGCTGGTGGTCGAGCGCTCCGTCTACGGACCGGGCGAGAGCATCGGCGTTCGGTGGCGAAATGGACCGGGCAATCGCTGGGACTGGATCGGGATCTTCCCGGGATCGGTGCAGCCGACCC
>CAYPSI010000346.1:0-13772 GCA_964413375.1 uncultured Spirochaetales bacterium
GTGTGGGACGGTGCGACGGTGACGGAAGGCTCCGTCTCGCAGGCGGTGCACAAGGCGCGCGTCGCGATCGACGACTGCGGGCAGGCGCACCGCTCGATCCTCACCGTGCGCGGCAGGGGCTACCGCTTCGTCGCTCCGCTGGTGGTCGGTCGGGACGAGCCGAGCGAACCCGTGCAGGGCGCGCTGGTCGGCCGCGCCTTCGAGCTCGCTCGCCTGAAGTGGTGGTTGGAGCGGGCGCAGCGCGGACACGGCGGGCTCGTGTACCTCGCGGGCGAGCCAGGCATCGGCAAGACGCGCCTGGTGCAGGAGACAGTCGCGCGGACCCGCGCCCGTAGCGCCGAGGCATACGTGGTCCGCTTCGTCGAAGGCGAGGAGCCATCCGCGTTCTGGCCGTGGAGGCAGCTCGCCCACAAGCTCGCGAAAGGACACACCCGCGAGGAGCTCGAGCAACTCGGAGCGCACCGCGTGAAGGAACTCCTGAGGGCCGAGCGCGAGCTCTCCGAAGCTCCCCCGCCTGGACGAACACCGGTACCCTTCGGGGAGTCGACGCTCGTGCACCTGTTCGCGAGCGCGACGGAGGGGCTCGCGCGGCTCGCTCGCGATCACCCGTTGCTCCTGGTCATCGAGGACGTCCAGCGGGCGGACCTCGCGAGCCTGCGCTTCCTGCGCTTCCTCGCCCACGTGCTTCCCGAGCTTCCGATCCTGATCGTCGCAACTTTCCGCGACGGAGAGCTCGTTGCGCAGGAGGCGAAGGCGCGCCTCCTCGCGGAAGCCGAGCGCGCCGCAAATGGAGAAACCCTGACGCTGGCGGCTTTGTCCGCGGACGAAACGCGACGGCTCGCGAAGAGTGGGCTCGGCAGACACGTGTCGCAATCCCTGCTCGACGCCCTCGGCGCTCTCTCGGGTGGCAATCCCTTCCTGCTCGGCGAGCTCCTTCGACTCACCCACGGCCGCAACGACGCAGGCATCGGCGCCGAGCGCCCGGAAGCCCTTCAACTGCCGCAGGCACTGCGAGCGGCAGTGGCGCAGCCGCTCGGCCGGCTTCGCCCACACGAGCGACGCATCCTCGAGATGGCCGCGGTCCTCGGCATGGAGTTCGAGCTGGTTCCGCTGGCTGGGGCGGTCGGAGCGGCGCCGGAGAAGGTCTTGCGCTGCCTCGCCGCAGCGGCGGCAGTTTTCGTCGTAGCGCCCGTCGCGGGGAAGACACATACCTTCCGGTTCGTGCATGCGCTGGTACGCGAGGCCCTCTACGTGGATCTCCGCCCACGAGAGCGGGCGCATCGCCATCTGCGCGCGGCGCTCGCGCTCGAAGCATCGTCGCGGTCGGGCCCGGCGCTGCTCGCCCATCACTTCTGCGAGGCGGCCGCGGTGGGCGGTGCCGAGCGGGGCGTGGAAAGGGCCTTGCAGGCCGCGCGGCTCTCCGCTTTGCGGCTCGATTTCGAGCGCGCCAGCCGGGAGCTCCAGCAGGCGATGCGCTGTCTCGATTTCGTCTCCGACGTCTCCCCGACTCGTCGCTGCGAGATCCTGGTCGAAGCGGCGAAGGTCGCGATCCAGACGGACCCCCGGCGTGGAGGCCTCCTGCTGAGCGAGAGCGCGCGCCTCGCGCGAACCCTCGGCGACAACGCACAGAGAATGCTCGTCGCGATTGCGGCCGCGGCGGCGAAGATGAGCGCGGACGAATCCAGGATGGCATTGCGGCGGGCCTGCGCGCTGCCGAGCGCTCTCGCGGAAGCGACTGGCAGCTCAGGGATCGATCGCGCCGTCGTCGGCGAGCGCGTCGAGCTCTTGTAGCGTCGCGTCGAAGGCGTCGAGCTCCGCCGGCCGGATCTGCTCGGAGAGGAAGAGGGAGCCCCCGCCCGCGAGGCCGGCGAAGGTCGCGACGCCGGCGCCGAGGACCTGACGACGCGAGAGCCGGGAACGGAGCCCGGGGAGCGCGACGAGGGCCGCGGCGCCGAGTCCTCCCGCGCCCGCCCAGCGCAGCGCGCTGCGCCGTTCGGCAGCGTCGCTCCGCCCCTCGAGGAGCAGGCGCCGTGCGAGCGCGACGGCTGCGGGATCCACGGGAGGTAGCGCCGCACCACCCGGCACGAGCTCGAAGTCGGCCAGCAGCCCCGCGTGATCGCTGTAGCTCGCGCTGCGACCGTCGATCTCGACGTCCCGATCGAGCACACGCTCGATCGCGAGCGCGCGCAGCGATGCCTCGCGTCCACTGCGGCAGAACACATAGTCGATGCGCCGGCCCGAGCTCCCAGGCACTTGCCGGGTGGAGCCTGCCCAGCGCACGGTGTCCTCTCGCTGGTCGAGGAGCAGCGCCACGTCCTCGAGGCCGCTGAGGCCTGTGAGCACCGCGTGTTCCTCGAAGCGCTGCTCGAAGTTGAAGTCTCCGACGGCCACGAGCGGATCGGGAGGCGCGCGCAGCGCGGCGGCGAGCTGTACGGCCTGCGCCATCCGATGGCCCACGTAGGGATCGAGCGCGCGCTCGGCATAGCGTGCGTGCAGGTGCGTCGCGGCGAATGCGATCGAGCCCTTGCCGGTCTCGAGCTCGCACGCGGCGAAGCCCTTGCCGCCCCAGTAGTCGGCGTGGTCGATGCGTTCGGGAAAGCCGTTGAGCGCATAGGGGACGAAGCGCGCATCGCGCATCGGATGGCGCGAGAGCAGCAGCAGCCCCCCGCGCCCGGGCCCGCGCGGGTCGGGGAAGGCGTGGGCCAGCCCCGCGCGGCGCCCGGCCTCGGCGAGCGCGATACAGGCGTCCGCGGTCCAGGCTTCCTGGAACGCGGCGACGTCCGGGGCGAGACCCGGGAGCGCAGCGCCGATCGCGGCGATCCGCTCGGGCACCTTCCGCCCGACGGGCCAGGGCAGGCCCCACACGTTGAGCGTGAGGACGCGAAGGCTCACGGAGATCGTTCGGGGCCACCGGCAGCAACGAGGCGGATGCACACGCCGCACAGCTCGACCGCGCCATCGTCGCGCAGCACCCCACGTGCTCCTGCGCGCCGGCGCACGCTCTCCGGGTCCGCTGCGGCCACGAGCAGGCTCGATACGCCCTCGCCGCGTCCGTCCCTCTCTGCAACGAAGCGGATCGAGCCGCCGTCCGGCAACTCGATCACCCGAGCGTCGCCCACTCGCCGCGCCGGCTGCGCCAGGACCTCGCCCCAACGCCGGGCCATCGCCTCCGGGTCCTGTGCCTGGATCTCGACGCCGGCGATCCCGGTCCCGAGGGCGCTGCGACGCGCCTCCCGCCAGCGCGGCCCCGCCCAGCGCCAGGACTCCGCAGGATCCATCCAGTCGAGCGACAAGATCGCACCACCGACGTCGCGCGGGTGGAGGTGGAGCGTCGCGGCATCGCCCTGCGCTGCCTCCCAGGCGATGCGCACGCCGAGCGACTCGACGCGCGCGCGATCGAGCTCCCGCGCCTGCGACTGCACGATCACCATGTAGCCGCCGTCGCCGCCCCGGCGCTCGAGCAGGCGCCCGGCCGTCGTGCCGAGACGGTCCGGGGATACGACCTCCAGGAAGCTGTCGCCGAGCGGCATCAATGCGTTGCGCAGCCCGAAGACCTCGACTCCCGGGTCGCGATAGGCGACCTCGACGCCGAGCACGTCGCAGAGCGCCTCCACGACGGGCTCCAGCTCGCGCGCGACGAAGGCCACCTGCCGCAGCCGCATGAGCGCATGGTCCCGCGAAGCCATGTTCTTCCCATTCCTCATAGCAGCGCAATCGGGTTCACCGGCGAGCCCGTTCCGCCGGGAATCACGAGAGGCGCCACCACCAGCAGGAACTCCCAGCGCCCGAGCTCGGCGCAGACCGCCGCGATCGGCTCGAGCTGCGCATTGTCGAGGAGCGCGAGTCCCATGTACGGAATCGCGATGCAGTGGACGTGCACTGCCACCGGGATGTCGAGCGGGTTCGCGAGGCCCTGATCGGCCGTCGGAGCCTCGAGCATGTCCCAGACCAGGAGCGAGGCCTCGTGCTTCCACAGGAACTCGAGCACCGACGCGTGCACGCCCGCGGGCGACGCGAAGCCCGCAGCTTCGGGATGCTCGGCCAGGTAGGGATCGAGGCCGCTGCGGATGATCACCGCGTCGCCGGAGCGCGGCACGACTCCCTGCCGGGCCGCGGCGTCCTCGAGATCCCACGCGTGCACCGGCTCTCCCGGCCGTACCGACGGCACTCCGCGCAGGCGCGGGATGTCGTAGAGCACGCCGCGGGTCGCGATGCCGTCGCGCCAGAAGTCGACGCCCGAGGTGGGGCCCCGAGGCAGCATCGTCTCGGCACTGCGCGGTCGGCCGTTGTAGAAGTGCGCGCCGTCCGCCGTCGGGATGTGCGAGAGCGCATCGATGTGCGTGTGCGCGAAGCCGTGGATGAACATGCCGATGTAGTCGACGAGTCCGCCCGAGCTCCCGGCCGGGATGAAGTGATGGGCCGGAAAGGGGTTGCGCGGACCGGCATGCGTATCGATCGGACGGGCGAGCGAGACGCTGCGCCCTGCACAGACGAGCTTCGCGGCGTCCCGCCGGACCTCTGGCGTCACGAAGTTCACCGTGCCGAGCTCGTCGTCCGCACCCCAGCGTCCCCAGTTCGAGAGCCGCTCGCGCCACCCATCGTACTCGGCCTGCGTCGGCGGCTTGCGGTCGGCCAGTGCCATCTTCCCTCCGCGCGGCTCCTGGCGCCGGATCGATCTACACCTCGACCGGCAGCTTCAGGTAGCGCTCGTAGATCCAGTCCCGGTGGCGTAGCAGCGCGGGAGTGAGGGCGCCGGCCACCGCGGAGTCGTCGGTCGTGAAGGCCGCGCGGAGCGGCTCGGGTAGCGGCAGCTTCTCGGGCGGGAGCAGCGCGACCATGTTCGAGAAGGTCGCCCAGTAGACGTCGGCGGCACTGAGCGCCGAACCCACCAGGAAGGCCCTTCCGGCCTCGCGCTGCCCCTGGAGACGCTCGGCGAGCATGCGCACGACTGCGACGACGCGCGCCCGTGCGACCGCGAAGCCCTCCTCGCCCGAGCCGTACTTGCGCAGGAAGGACGCGACCTGCGGATCCTCCGGTGCCTGCTCCCTGCGCTTCTCGATCCCGAGCAGGCGGCGGCACCAGCCGAGCCCCATCTCACCGCAGATTTCGTGCGAGACGCCGAAGACGATCGCGCGCTGCTCGGGATCCTCCGGGAGCAGCGGCGGCTCGGACGAGAGGCGCTCGGCGAGCAGCAGGATCTCGGCCCATCCGGTGCGCGGACGCTCGTCCTCCCAGATCGCCGCGGGGAAGCTCGCCTGCCCCGTCCACTCGAGAAGCGCGTTGGGCCCGTCTTTCGACGCTCGACACACTCGTGCGTATGAAATGCGCTTCAGGTCGAAGATCGCCTTTGCGGCGAGCGACCAGGGACTCGGCACTCCGCGCAGGAGCGCGAGGCGGAGCCCTCCGAGCGCACGGGCCTCCCCGATTCCGACCCACTCGGTGGCCGCCACGGTCGGGGACGCATCGGTCGGCGCCTGCGGACGATCCATCGCCGTCGAGCTTAGCGGCAAGGCCCAGGGCTCCGCCCCCCCGAGCACGAGGCTGCCCGGCTTCGCCGCCTCGCCGGGGCCCGGCTCGAGGCCGTATGCTGCGGGGATGGATCGCCGCGTCGTCTCCCGATCACTCGCCGGAATGCGATGAGGGCGCTCGTCGTCGGCGGCACGGCCTCGACCGGTCCGCACATCGTCGCGGAGCTCCAGGCGCGAGGTTACGCGGTGACGATCTACCACCGCGGCGTTCACGAGCTTCCGCTTCCCGGCGAGGTCGAGCACCTCCACGGCGATCCGCACTTCCCGGAGGCGATCGAGCGCGATCTCGCCGGACGGCGTTTCGATCTCGTCGTCGCCACCTACGGCCGCATCCGCCACCTGGCCGAGGCGCTGCGGGGGCGCACGTCACGCCTGATCAGCGTCGGCGGCTTCCCGGTCATCAAGGGCTGGATGGCGGTTGCCGACCCGCAGCACATGGTCCGCGACGGGCCGGTGCCGATCCCCGGCGAGGAAGAGCATCCCTACGAGGAGCCGGGGGTCGACCGTTTCGTCGACCGCATGATCGCGACGGAGCGCAGCGTCCTCGCGGCACACGCGGCTGGGGACTACGTCGCGACCCACTTCCGCTACCCCTACGTGTACGGTCCGCACGCCGTCTACCCGTGGGAGTGGCAGATCGCGAAGCGCATCCTCGACGGGCGCCGGCGCCACATCGTGCAGGATGGAGGGCAGCTGCTGTATACGCGCTGCGCCGCGCCGAACGCCGCGCATGCGATCGGACTCGCGATCGACCGGCCGGAGATCTCGGGCGGAGAGATCTACCACGTGGCCGACGACGTGCAGCTCACGCGCCGCGAGTGGGTCGCGGCGATCGGACGCGTGATGGGCTTCGAGTTCGAGTTCGTCGACATCCCGCGCAGCATTGCACCCGCGGGCAGGAGCTGGGTGCCGGACCGGGGGCCGCAGTACCACCGGCTGCTCTCGCACGCGAAGCTCCGGGGGCAGCTCGGCTATCGAGACAAGGTCGATCCGCTGGAGTGGATCCGAGTCACCGTGGAGCATCAGCTGGCGCAGCCGCCGCAGGTCGATGACCAGGCCAACCACATGCGGCCGGAGGATTTCGACTACGCAGCCGAGGACGCCCTGCTGGCCGTCTGGGACGAGCTCGTGGCCCGCGTGCCGGAGGCCTTCGGCCGGCAGCGGCACTTTCGCCACCCCTACCCCCACCCGAAGCGCGAAGGAGACCTGCTCTGAGTCGCGGCTCGCGATCCGCTAAGGTCTGGGCGCGCCCACCGGAGGTCATCTCATGTCGCTCGTCGTGCTCGGGGGAAGCGTTTCCCCCTTCGTCCGCAAGGTCCGTGTGTTCCTCGCCGAAAAGGGCCTCGACTACAGCCTGGAGCCGGTGAACCCCTTCGCTCCGCCGGAGGGCTGGCGCGAGATCTCGCCACTCGGGCGGATCCCCGCCTTCCGGGACGGGGAGCACGTGATCAACGACTCGTCGGTGATCTGCCAGTACGTCGAGCGTCGCTTCCCGAGCCCCGCGCTCTACCCGAAGGACGATCACGAGTTCGCGCGCGCTCTCTGGCTCGAGGAGTACATGGACGGCGGCTTCGTCCCGATCGCGGGAGTGAAGGTATTCCGGCCCCTCGTGCTCCAGCCGCTGATGACGCGCAAGCCGATCGAGGAGGCGACCGAGATCGCGGCGCGCGAGTGCGTCGAGAAGGAGCTCTCCCCGCTCTTCGACTACCTCGAGCGCGAGCTCGGCGATGCCGAGTACTTCGTCGGCGGGCGGATCACGATCGCGGACATCGCAGTCGCGAGCTCCTTCGTGAACCTGCGCCACGCCGGCGTCGCGCCCGAGCGCAAGCGCTGGCCGCGCCTGCGGGCCTTCCTCGACCGGATGTGGGGCCGCGCCTCCTTCAAGAAGCCGATCGACGAGGAGACACCCGCCTTCGGCAAGCGCGCCGAACGCATCACGGACTGACACCCGGCGGCGCGCTTCGCGCGCTCGGGCTCAACCGAACTCGAGATTCGCGAAGCGCAGCAGCAGCGTCTTCACGCCGGCGCGCTCGAAGCGCACGCGCAGCTTCTGGCCTGCGCCCGAGCCCGAGACGGCGAGGATCGTTCCGGGACCGAAGATCGAATGGCGGACCCGCAGCCCCACCTCGAGCCCCGGCGGCGCGTCGTCCTGCCCGTACGAGTAGTCGAGGCTGCTGCCCTCTGCGGCCTCTTCCTGGGCCACGGTCGCCGCTCCGCCGAGCGCCTCGCGAGGGATCTCGGAGAGAAAACGCGACGGGGTCCCGTAGCTGCGCGAGCCGAAGCGATGCCGCTCGCGCGCCCAGGTGAGGCAGAGACGGTCCTGCGCGCGCGTCATCGCGACGTAGCACAGGCGCCGCTCCTCCTCGATGCCGCGTTCGTCCCGCATCGAGCCCGCATGCGGGAAGATCCCCTCCTCGAGGCCCGCGACGAAGACGACCGGGAACTCGAGGCCCTTCGCAGTGTGCACGGTCATCAGCGACACGCACTCGTCGCGCCGGTCGTAGAAGTCGACGTCGGCGACGAGCGCCACCTGATCGAGGAAGAGCTCGATCTCGCTGCGCTCCTCATCGGGAAGGCCGGCGTTCGCGCGGCCGAAGTCTTCGCCGGCGCGCAACAGCTCGCGCAGGTTCTCGAGCCGCGACTCGGATTCCGGGCCCCCTTCGCGCTCGAGCGCGGCGAGATAGCCGGAGCGGTCGAGCACGCGCGCGAGCGCCTCGGCGACGCCGCAGCGCGGGAGCTCCGCGGCGAGCGCGTCGACGAGCGCGACGAAGCCCGCCACGCTCGAGGCCGCGCGCCCGCTGGCCTCGGATGCGAAGACGCGCAGCCCTTCGAGCAGGGTCGTGCCGCGCTCGCGCGCGATCGCATCGGCGCGCTCGAGCGTCCCCTTGCCGATCCCCCGCGCCGGGCGTGCCACGATCCGACGCAGCGAGACGCTGTCGGCCGGGTTGACGAGGAAGCGCAGCCAGGCGAGCGTGTCCTTCACCTCGGCGCGCTCGTAGAAGCGCACCCCGCCCACCACGATGTGCGGAAGGTTGTACTTCAGCAGCTCGTCCTCGAAGAGCCGCGACTGCGCGTTGGTGCGGTAGAAGATCGCGAAGCTCCCGAGCGGACGGCCCTCCGCCCGCTGCGCCGACAGGATCTGGCGCACCACCCATTGAGCCTCGTCGCGATCTCCGGGCGCCGCGTGGACGACGATCGGGTCCCCCCCTTCGCGCTCGGTGACGAGGCGCTTCTCCTTGCGCGCGAGATTGTTCTCGACCACACCGCTCGCGCCATCGAGGATCGCGCGCGTGGAGCGGTAGTTGCGCTCGAGCCGCACCACCACCGCGTCCGGGTAGTCGTTCTCGAAGTCGAGAATGTTGCGCACGTCCGCACCGCGCCATGCGTAGATCGACTGGTCGGGGTCTCCGACGACGCAGAGGTTCTGGTGCTCGGCGGCGAGCTGGCGGACGAGCTGGTACTGCACGCGGTTCGTGTCCTGGTACTCGTCGACCATCACGTACTGCCAGCGGCGCCGGTAGTGCGCGAGCACCTCGGGGAAGCGGTCGAAGAGGTCCACCGTGCGCAGCAGCAGGTCGCCGAAATCGAGCGCGTTCGCGTCGACGAGCAGGCGCTGGTAGGTGAGGTAGATCTCGGCGGCGCGACGGGCCTCGAAGTCGACGGCGCTGTCGTGCGCCTCGGCGGGACCCACGCCGGCGTTCTTCCACTGGTCGATGCGCCACTCGATGCGCCGCGGCTCGTCCAGCTTCGGGTCGAGGCCACCCCTTCGCATGGCCTCCTTCACGAGCGTGTGCGCATCGCCCTTGTCGTAGATCGCGAAGCCGCGCGACATGCCGAGGTGGCCGATCTCACGCCGCAGGATCCGGACACAGACGGAGTGGAAGGTCGAGAGCCAGACCTGCGAGGCCTCGGGACCGAGGAGCTTCAGGACCCGATCGCGCATCTCGCCGGCGGCCTTGTTCGTGAAGGTGACCGCGAGGATGCTCTCGGGCGGGATTCCGCAGGCCCCGATCAGGTACGCGATCCGCTGCGTGAGGACGCGGGTCTTGCCACTCCCCGCTCCGGCGAGCACGAGGAGCGGACCCTCCGTCGTCTCGGCGGCCCGGCGCTGCTCCGGATTGAGGCCATCCAGGATCGACGCGGCCTGCAAGCTCGGGCCTCCTCGTTGCGCACGGGACCGATGGGCGTCGGAACGGGGGTGGAAGCAGGGTATCAGCTGCTGCCGGGCCCGGCGACGGCGCGCTCTTCTTGCGAGAGCGCCTGGCAGCAACCCGCGTCATGAGCGTTGCGCTCCGCGGGGCGTTTCGCCAGCTTTCCCCCGATGAGTTCGAGCCCCGCAGCCTGGGTCACGCCAACGTCGAGCAGCGCTTCCCCTCGTGGTTCCGCTATCTCGTCTCCACGGTGGACGTCCACAACCTGCACCATTGCCGAGAGCGGAGATACCAGGACAGCAACTACACCGGGTTGCCGCCCTGGGATCTGCTCTTCGGCACCTTCCACCACCCCGACCACCACCACCCGATCTCGTTCGGGATCGCGGACGGAACCGTCCCGCGCAACTTCTTCCTGCAGCTGTGCTTCCCCTTCCAGGCCCAGTGGCGGCGGCCGGTTCCCAGCGATGGGCCGGCTCCCTGATTCGCTGGCCCGGGAGGACTCTCGTTTTCGAGCTGGATCGATGTCCGGCAAGGACTCCCGATCGTGGAGGAAGGGGACTGGCGAGTGGCCTACCGAGAGGTATTGCTGGCTCTGATCTACGTCGTGGTTTCGGCGAGCGATTGCCGGGCCGAGATCGAGGTGCGCCGGCTCGGCGCGCCTGGCGCCCCGGGAGCCGCGTTCTGCGAACGCTGTGCGGACGCGGACTACCTCGTCACCAACGGCAAACTGGAAGTCTCCATCGGCGGCTCGCATCGGCGCGATGAATCGTTCTACAAGTTTCCCACCGCAGATGCCTTCGGGAGCATCGTCTTCTATCGCCCGGCAGGAAGTACAGCCAGCGGTGACATCATGGTCGGCTCTCCCACCGTACGGATCGGCAACACGACGCGACACCTTTCCCATCAAACCCTCACCTTCGCGCGCTCTCGAGACCGCGTCAGCTTCACCGCGCGCGCCCTCTACATCGGGGCAGACGGGGCCCGCGTCCGCTTCGAAACTCGCTACGACTTCGCGAGCGGCTCGGAGAGGGTGGAGATCACCCTCACGGCGACCAACATCGGATCGATGCCGATCGACGCTTTCATCTATGCGCTCTTCTTCGATCCCCATCAGATCTACGACTTCAGTCCGTCGGACGTCGCAGCCCATCGCGAGCTGACCTTTCGGGGCTATCCGCGCGCGAATCAGCTGACCGGATGGGTGGACAGGACGGCTCGCCTCCGGGTGAGCGATTTCAGTTACGGCTGGGACGGCGGCATGATTCTCCCCGACCCACGGGCCGTCCGCCTCGAACCGGGACGGAGCGATTCGAGGCAGTACGCGCTCTTCACCGACGTCGAGAGTGGCGCCGTACTCGCAAGCCTGTATCGGGAGCTTGGAGTCGCCTCACACGCGGTATCTCTCGAGTTCGATAGCGACTCGACCGACTATCTCGAAATCATCGTTCGCGAAGCCAGCTCGTCCGCGGTGTTCTTTCGCGCCTTTCGGGATCGTCCTGCACCGTTCGCCATCGCACTTCCCGCCGGATCCTACACGGTACGGGCGAATTTCTTCCCGGGCTCGGCCGAATGCCCGTTGACGGTTGCGGCGAACGAAGCCAACCGTTGCCGTCTTCGGGATCCTCCCCGCGCCAAGGCGAAGCTCCGCATCGTCGATTCGGCGGGCGCCTTCGTCCCCGGCAAGGTTTCGTTCCACGGCATCGGCTCGACGCCCTCACCCTACTTCCGACCCCACAATCCCGCCTACGACGCCGGATACTGGGAGTCGCACAAGAACTCTGCGTTTCCCGGACGGACGGGGAGCGAGATCGCGCTGCCGGTCGGCACCTATCGGGTCAGCGCTTCGAGAGGCCCCGAGTACTCGATCGACGAACGAACCGTCGAGGTTTCGGAGGGGGAGTCCGAGGAGCTGGTCTTCACGATCGACCGGGTGATCGACCGACCCGATCTGATCTCGATGGATTCCCATCTCCACACGCTCGAATCCGATGGGGCCGTCGCGATCGAGGAGAAGATCCGAGCGCTCGTCGCAGAAGGCGTCGACGTCGCCATCGCAACCGATCACAACCTTCCAGTCGATTACCGCCCGGCCCTCGCAAAGCTCGGCTTCGAGGGCTCCTTGATCGTCCTCGCGGGCGCGGAGGTGACGGTTCCCGAGCGGCTGGACTACAACACCTACCCCATGGCAGTGCGATCGGCAGAGCGCAACCACGGATCCATCGACGTGCTCTCGACGGATCTCTCCGGCTTGTTCCAGGCGAGCCGTGCCCGGGATCCCGGTGTCGTGCTACAGATCAATCATCCGCGAAGCTGGCAGTTCGACTACTTCAACTGGTACGCGCTGGATCCCGAGAGCGCCGCGTTTGCGCGCGAAGGCTTCGACCTCTCCTTCGACCTGATCGAGGTCGTCAATGGGGCTGATTACGACAGGCCTGACAATCGGGCGGCCCGCAAGGACTGGATGAACCTGCTGCGCCGCGGTTACACCTTTCCGCTCGTCGGAACTTCCGATTCCCACGAGATCGATCGGGATGAGCCAGGCTACTCGAGAACCTATCTCTACCGAGGCGATTCCCACGGAACGCCGCTCGATGTCGAGCAGCTGATGCAGCGCGTTCGGCAGGGACGCTCGTTCGCGAGCAACGGGCCGATCCTCGATCTCACTGTGTCCGATCGCTACCGCCCCGGTGATACGATCAGCGCAGCCGATGGTGCGCTGAAGGTCGGTATCGATGTCTGGACGGCGCCGTGGATCGAGGCCTCCGCGGTCCAGCTCTACGTCAACGGCGAGCCGCAGAGCGTACCCACTCGCTCGATCCCTCACGCGACGGCGATCCATCTCCGCGCCGACGTCGAGTTGCAGCTGGATCGCGACGCCTACCTGGTAGCCGAGGTGCGGGGCAGCGGGGATCTCTCCCCGGTGCTCCAGGAGAGATCGACTGCGAGCGGAAGCGAAACCGGTATTCGCCCCTACGCACTGACCAATCCCGTCTTCGTCGATGTCGACGGCAACGGAAAGTTCGATGCTCCGCTGCCGCACGAGATCGAGGTCCGGGTCGGTCGAGAGCCCGCGTCAGGGGATCGCCATTAGTCGGGCCGGCCTCAACGAGCGTCGGGTGGCTTGCGGCGGAGCAGGCGCGCGAACAGATCGCGCCAGCCGATCGGGAGGCCGCGGTTCCGGGCGCCCGCAAGGCCGACGTAATTGAAGAGCGCGGCCCAGCCGCCCGGGCGAAGCTCGCGGAAGCGGCCGTTCACGAGGAGCGTCTCGCCGCCCCACAGGAACTGGAACACGGAGCGCAGCGAGTCGGACGAGAGCGCGACGTCGCACTCTTCGCGGCGACGTCCGCCGCGCCGCAGACCATGGAACAGGCTCAGACCAAAGGCTGCCTCGTAGTCGGCCACCCAGATCCAGGCCTCGGGCTCCGTGAGCGTGACGAGCCCCAGCGCTCCAACGATCATGCCGAGCGCGCCTGCCGCGCTGAGCACGCGGTAGCGCTGGCGCGCCAGACGCACCCGCAACCGGAGCGTGTCGGATCCCTGACGCAGGCTGGCGCACCAGCCGCGCGCCAGCTCCACGAGCTCGCTCTCCGGCACCGAAACGGGCCGATGCAAGGGGCGCGACGGGACCGAATCGTAGTCATTCGCGTAGCGTGCGATGGCAGAGCTCGTGTCGTGAGCGGCGTCGAGCTCCCAGCACTCACCCGGGTAGAGCACGAGCGGTGTGCTACGCGTGCGCTCGCGCAGCGCCGTCGCCGCAGCCTCCACGCGGTTGTGGAAGCGATTGAGATAGGCGTTCTCCTCGTGGCAGAACCACACGAAGCTCGCGAAAGGGAGCGTCCAGCGCGCCTCGAGCCCTCGCGCGTGCAGGACCATGCGCTCCGCGCCGCGCCGCAGGCGCTCCACATCCTCCGGGTTCCCGTCCCAGGCGGAGATCGAGAACTGGGTGGCGAGCAGGTCCACTCGACCCACTCTCGCGCGGATCTCTGCGATCTCGGCGGGGGTGTGGATCGCACAATCGTTCAAATTCACGAGAGTGGCCTGCGGCGTGCGCAGCGCGAGCCAGGAGTCACCGCCGGTCCACGGCTCGCTC
>CAYPSI010000347.1:0-1565 GCA_964413375.1 uncultured Spirochaetales bacterium
CGCCCGACGCAGAAACGCCCAGCAGCTCGCCTCGTCCGGAAATCGCTCCTGAAACTCGATCAACGTCCTCGGGAACTCCATGCTGTCTCCCTCCTTCGAGAGCCAGCATCACGCGCCGCCGTGTCGAATCCGGTCACAGGCCGAGTCAGTCGGATAGGCAGAGGCAAGCGGAGCGCGCAGCGAGGCGAAGCCGAGCGGAGTTCATCGGGCCGCTGCGCGCGCGGAGCGCGCGCTAGCGCACCATGTAGCCGAGCGCGCGGAGCTGATTCAGGCGCAGCTCGTCGAGCTCGACCTCGGCCGGCTCCTTGCCCCACGGAATGCTCGCGCCCTGCATGTGCCCCTTCACCAGCGCGGCCAGCCGGTCGCGGTCCGCTGCGCGGACCGTCGCCAGGTTCTCTCTCTCGCCCGGGTCGTCGGCGAGATCGTAGAGCTCCGCCCTCTCGGGCTCGTTCATCGGAAGGAGCAGCCGCAGCGAGCCCTGCGTCAGCGACACCAGCGGATCCGATTGGTCCTTCGCCTTGCCCCAGCGTCGATCGAGGTGCGCGAAGATCGGGCGGGGCTCGCCCCCGTCGCCCTCCCCACGCGCGGCGGCCAGGATCTCGGGCACGAGCGAACGCCCGTCCGCGCCCGGGAGCGGCGGCAGGCCGACGAGGTCGAGGATCGTCGGCCAGAGGTCGACGTTCGAGGCCGGCGTATCGACCCGGATGCCCTCGGGCAGCAGGAAGGGAAGCCCGATCACCAGTGGGACGTGCGTCACCTCCCCGTAGAGATTGCGCGCGTGCCCCTCGAAGCCGTGCTCGAGGAAGGCCTCGCCGTGATCCGCCGCGATCACGACGATCGTCCTCTGGAGGGCGCCGACCTCGTCGAGCTTCGCGAGCACCGCGGCGATCATGCGATCGGTCCAGTTGACCGACTGGTCGTAGACGTCGGAGTAGCCGGTCCCGAACTGCTCCGCCTTGTCGTCGTAGACGTACTGATGGAGATCCATCAGATGCAGGTACAGGAAGAACCTGTCGCGACCGTAGTTGTCGATGAACTCGAAGGCCGAGGTTGCGACGTCCTCGTCGTTGCCCTGAACGATCGCGGCCGAGGGATTGCCGCGTTGCAGGCGCGCGCGCTCGCGCCCCGGTCTTGGATTCACGTAGAACTCGAAGCCCTGGTCGAAGCCGAAGTTCGGCGCCACCCATCCGTTGCGCCAGATGCCCGCCGTGCGGTAGCCGGCCTCGCGAAAGCGCTCGGCCGGCAGCACCGCCTCGGCCGGCAGGCCGTCGCTGTAGCGCACGATGCCGTTGTTGGCCGGGAAGGTGGCCGTCCACATCGATGCCATCGAGGTCTTCGTCCAACTCGACTGGGAGAGGACCCGGGTGAAGACGATGCCGCTCTGACCGAGAGCGTCGAGGTTCGGCGAGGTCGGGCGCGTGTAGCCGTAGATCCCGAGGCGGTCGGCCCGGAGCGTATCGACGAGGATGAAGAGCACGGAGAGGTCGCCGCGCTCGCGGAGCTTCTCGATCTCCTCGACGCTGCCCTCGGGGCGCGAGGGGAAGCGGACCTCGAACTGCGTCGCG
>CAYPSI010000348.1:0-8501 GCA_964413375.1 uncultured Spirochaetales bacterium
GCGTCAGCAGGAAGCGCGTCCCCATCGCGATGCCCGCCGCGCCGTACGCGAGCGCTGCCACCAGGCCGCGGCCGTCGCGGAAGCCTCCCGCGGCGATCACCGGAACGTCGACCGCGTCGACGCAGGCGGGTACGAGCAGCGAGGTCGGGAAGCTGCCCGTGTGCCCTCCCCCCTCTCCGCCCTGCACGATGATCGCGTCGGCACCGAGCTTTTGCGCCTTCACCGCGTGGCGCGGCGCGCCGCAGGTCGGCACACAGGCCACGCCCGCGTCCTTCAGCCGCGAGATGAGCTTCGGGTCGGGCGCGCGGTTGTAGCCGGCGGCGCGCACGCGTAGCCGGATGATCGCATCGGCGATCAGGTCGGCGCCGGGTGCGTCCATCAGGAAATTCACGCCGAAGGGCTGCTCGGTGAGGCTCTTCACGCGCTCGATCGCCGCCGCCACTTCCGGAGGCGGGATCGTTGCCGCCGCGAGGAAGCCGAAGGCACCGGCGTTGCACGCCGCTGCGACGAGCTCGGGCGTCGCGACCCACCCCATCCCCGTCTGGAGGATCGGATGGCGCATGCCGAGCAGGTCGCAGATCGGAGTGTGGAGGGGGGAGGCCATCAGGGGGGGCTCGAAGCGCTCCTCAGGCGCGGATCTCGCGGTCGCGCAGGCCTTTCGGGTCGATCCTCTCGCGAATCAGCCGCAGCTCCTCGTCGCCGGGCTCGCGCGTCTCGGGCACCCGCTCCGGCACCACGAGCGGGAAGCCCGTCTGCTCGCGAATCTCCTCGACGCTCGAGCCGGGGTGCACCGAGCGCAGGCGCATCGAGTGGTCCGGGGTCTCGAAATCGAACACGCCGAGGTTCGAGACGACGCGCCGGATCTCGTGGAAGCGCGAGCCCAGGGGCCCGAGCTTCGCGGCCCGGTCGTAACCGACGCCGCTCACCACGTCGACGCGCGGCACGAAGACCTGCGTCGAGTGGTTCGGGATCCAGTAGCTCGTCGGGTGGTTCACCGTGTTGCCGGGGGCACCGCGCATTCCGAGCAGCTGCGCCTTGGGCTTCTGGAAGTCCCCGATGCAGGAGATGTTCTGGTTGCCGAAGCGATCGATCTGCGTGGCGCCCATCATCACGTGGCGCCGTCCGGACCAGACGGTGTCGAAGACCGTGCGATAGGGCATGTAGCCTTCGACCAGGCCCTTCCCGGCGGGGGCTCCGAGCGGCTGTACGTCGGCGACCAGGAAGGCCACGCCGTCGGTCAGCAGCAGGTCCGGCGCGAAGCTGAGCTTCGCCAGCCGCGCGCCGATCTGCGGCAGATTCCCGATCGGGCTGACCAGGATCTCGCCGTCGTCGCGGAAGACCTCCGCGATCGCGACGACGCAGACCTCGGCGCGGCTCGCGCCACTCATCGGGTCTCCCCTGCTGCGCCCGCGGCGACGGCCCGCTGGTACTCGTCCTCGCTGCCCAGGGCCAGGTAGCGCTGCTCGAAGGCCTTCCAGGACTCCGGGTCCCGCGCGGCCTTCGCGTACTCGGACTGGAAGGCCTCGTCGCGGCCGTAGTCCGGGGGACACTCGGTGAAGTGGGCCCCGCGCGGCGTCTCGACCACCCCGTCGACCATGCCGCGGTGGATGCGCAGCGTCAGGAAGGAGCCCTCGCGTGTGAGCTCCTGCGTCGGAACGAGCTTCTCGCACGAAACGAATCTGCGCTTCGCCGCGCCGAGGAAGAGATCGTCAAAGAAGAAGTCGGGGCCGAGGAACTGCGCGTTGCCCCTCGCATCGGCGCGATTCATGTGGACGATGGCCAGGTCGAGCGGGATCGCCGGCACCGCGAGAAGCTCCTCGCCGTCCTCGTAGGGCGAGCGCACCGTGCGCAGCCAGGGCTGGAGCGTCATCACGTCGGAGCCGAGGCCCGAGCGCGTCGGAAGAAAGGGCAGCCGGAGGGTCGCGGCGTAGAGGCCCCACTGGAGCATCCCCTCGTCGAGCTCCACCGCCTCGATGCTCCCGGACTGGCGGGCCTTGCGAAACTGCGGCTCGAGCGGGATCGAGTCGAGCGAGACGAAGCCATAGACCACCTTGCGCACCTTGCCAGCGGCGCAGAGCAGGCCGACGTCGGGCCCGCCGTAGGAGACCACGGTCAGGTCGCGCACGGGGGAGCGCAGGATCTCGCGCACGAGCGCCATCGGCTTGCGGCGCGAGCCCCAGCCGCCGATCCCGAGCGTCATTCCGTCGCGAAGCTCGGCCGAAATCTCGGCAGCCGTGGTGCGCTTGTCCAACGGAGGCCTCCGGGGAGCCCGCCGGGCGGGCAGGGGCGCGATCATATCTGATACGCTCCGTCTCGAAAAGGGGGCGGCCCTGCGCCGGCCCTTGGAGATGCGGTGCCGCTTCTCTCCTACGGACGGGCCTTCGCCTGGCACGCCGAGCGCGATCCCGAGCGCGTGGCGATCGACCACGAAGGCACGCGCGCGACGCGCGGCGAGCTCGAGCGCGCCAGCAACCGGCTCGCGCGCGATTACGCGCGCCGCGGCGTGCGCGAGGGAGACCTCGTGACCCTCGGGCTTCCGAACGGGATCGAGTTCTTCACCGCCTGCCTCGCGACCTGGAAGCTGGGCGCCACACCGCAGCCGATCTCGGCGCGGCTTCCGCGGCTCGAAAGGCGCGCCATTCTCGCGCTCGCCCACCCGGCACTGGCGATCGGCGTCGAGCCGGAGGATTGCCCCGCCCGGCCGACGCTCGCCGCGGGACACCTGCCCGATGCGTCGCTCTCCGAAGCACCGCTTCCCGACGTCGTGCCGAGTCACGTGCGCTGCATGACCTCGGGCGGGAGCACCGGGCGCCCGAAGCTCATCCTCGAGCTCGCACCCGCCCGCTGCGATCCTACGCTCCCCGAGAACGGGATGCAGCTCGACGGAAATGTGCTCGTCCCCGGCCCGCTCTACCACGCGGGGCCCTTCATCACCGCGTGGCAGGCGCTGCTCTCGGGCGCGACGGTGAGCGTGCTCTCGCGCTTCGATCCGCTCCGCTGCCTCCAGCTGATCCACGAGCGTCGCATCGACTGGGTGCTCTTCGTTCCGACGATGATGCAGCGCATCTGGCGCCTGCCCGAAGCGGAGCGCGCGCGCTTCGATCTCTCCTCACTGCGGCGCGTGATGTGCAGCGGGGCGGCGAGCCCCGTGTGGCTCAAGCGCGCGTGGATCGACTGGCTCGGGCCCGAACGAATCTGGGAGGCCTACGGCGGCTCCGAGCGCATTGCGGGCACGCAGATCTCCGGGACGGAGTGGCTCGCGCACCCGGGCTCCGTCGGAAGACCCGGAGCCGGGCGCAAGATCCGCATCCTCGATGCGCAGGGCCGCGACTGTGCACCCGGCGAAGTGGGCGAGGTGTACATGATGCCGGCCGCCGGCCGGGGCACGACCTACCGCTACATCGGGGCAGAGCCGGTCGCGACGCCCGACGGCTGGGAGACGCTCGGAGACCTGGGCCACCTCGACGCCGACGGCTATCTCTACCTGGTCGAACGCAAGAGCGACATGGTCGTGATCGGCGGCGCGAACGTGTACCCCGCCGAGGTCGAGGCCGCGCTCGACGCGCATCCGCGCGTGCGCTCGAGCGTCGTGGTGGGGCTACCCGACGAAGACCTGGGCCAGCACCTGCACGCGATCTACGAGGCAGACGTCGAGATCGATCCGCTGGAGCTGCACGAACACCTCGCGAAGCACCTCGCGCGCCACAAGCTCCCGAAGAGCTTCGAGCGGGTCGCGCACCCGCTGCGCGACGACGCCGGCAAGGTCCGACGCTCGGCGCTTCGCGACGCGCGGATCGACCGCAGCTGACGCGACCGGCGGAGACCCCGGCTTTCGACCTCAGCGCCGGGAGGATGCGAGCGCGGGATGGTGTCGACCCTCGCGGCGGGCGCTACCCGCCCGCGGGGACGGCGGCTCCGACGGTGACCTCCTCGATGCCGCCGAGCTTCACCTCGTCCATCACCTGCGCGAGGATTCCGGCCGGCGCCACCTTGTCGCCGATCACTATCACGGTGTCGTCGGGCCTCTCGACGTGCAGGCGTTCGACATTCGGGCGTACCTCGCGCAGCTCGATCCGACGCCGGTCCATCCAGATCTCCCCATTCGCGCGGATCGCAATCAGGATGTTTCCGTCTTCGCGGTGCTCCGCGGTCATCGCCTGCTCCCGGTCCACGTCGATCCCCGCCTCCTTCACGAAGGAGGTGGTGATCAGGAAGAAGATCAACAGGTTCAGCACGAAATCGAGCATCGGTGCGAGGTCGATGCCGACCTCCTGTTCCTCACGCTGGTGGCGCACGCGCGCACCTCCTCGTCATCGAGTGGCGCCGAAGGAGACGTTGGTCACGCCTCCCTGGCGCACCTGGTCGACGACCTGAACGACGATCCCGGTCCCGGCCTTCGCGTCCGCGACGACCATGACCCCGTTCTCGGGTTTGATCGCGTGCGCGCGTTCCACGTTGGCGCGCACGGCGCGGATGTCGACGACACGATCGTCGATCAGGATGTCGCCAGTCGCGGAGATCGCGATCAGAAGGCTCTGCGCCTCCTTCGTCGGCGCCCCGATCCCCGCCGAGGGCCGGCTCACGCTGAGGCCGAACTCCTTCGCAAAGACCGCGGTGATGATGAAGAAGATCAACAGGTTCATCACGAAGTCGAGCATCGGCGCGAGGTCGATTCCCGTCGACTCTCCCGGACGCTTGCGTTTGTGCCGGCGGATGCGCATCTCAGAACTCGAAGGCGTCGGCGAGGAGTTCGGTTTCCCGCCGCGCCCGGGACTCGAAGTAGAAGACCGGGTAGAGGCCGGTGATGCTGACCGCGAGGCCGGTCATGGTACAGATCATCGCGTGCGACACCCCGCTCGCCATCGTGCGCGCGTCGGCGGAGCCGCGCAGGGCCATCGAATCGAAGACCTCGAGCATGCCGCTGACGGTTCCGATCAGGCCCAGCAGCGGAGCGAGCGGAACCAGCACCTTCATCAGGCGAAGGTTCGCGGTCATCCGGGCGCGAAAGCGCGAGATCATCGCGTCGCGGATCTGGCGTGCGGACCAGGACTGATGGTCCGTCCGCGCGTTCCAGCGCGCCAGGGCCTCGACGAACTCGCGCGGCAACACGCGGGCGAAGTAGAGGTAGCGTTCCACCACCAGGGTCCAGAGCACGAGGCAGCTGAGGAAGATCCAGACCACGAAGGGACCTCCCCCTTCGAAGAGGTCGGTCACCGCCGCGTGCGGAACCGAGACGCGATGCAGCAGGGATTCGAGCACGGCGTCAGTCTCCGCGCTCGCGGGATCTGCTTCCAGCGGAGTTCTTGCGCTCGACGAGCTCGGCGAGGATGCCCGTGCTCTGCTCGTCCAGTACCTGCGTGACCGAGTCGGAAAGCGACCCCAGCGCCGCGTTGGCGAAGAGCAGCGGGATGGCGATGCCGAGTCCGAGGACGGTCGCGATCATCGCCTGACCGATTCCGTTGGCCATCAACTTGGGGTCGCTCGAGCCCGACTCGGTGATGCTCTGGAAGGTGATGATCATGCCGACCACGGTCCCGACCAGGCCGAGCAGAGGACCGGCGGCGACCGCGAGGCGCAAGAAGCCCTGGAAGCGTTCGAGCGGGGGAAGTTCCCGGAGGACCGCCTCCGAGATCCGCAACTCGGCGACCTCGGCCTCCTCGTCGAGGCGCGCCGGATCTCCGGTGAAGCTCCGGAGCACGCGACCGAGCGGATTGTCGACGCTGGGTTCCTCGAGCCGCCGGAGCTGTCGGGACACCGCACGACGCACGCGGATCAGGTAGACGAACTGATAGATCGCA
Organism: uncultured Spirochaetales bacterium; assembly: GCA_964413375.1. Lineage (GTDB taxonomy): Bacteria > Myxococcota_A > UBA9160 > UBA9160 > SMWR01 > CAZUYC01. The sequence goes on from CAYPSI010000348.1 coordinate 5,799, forward strand.
CACAGTGCGCCCGCGATCCCGACCGCGATGATCACGTAACCGACCGTCTCGCCCTTCTCGATGCGCTCCCAGAGATTCGGCCGCTGCACGTAGAGCGAGAGCAGTACGCCGCGCGAGGGGTCGATGACCGACCGGACGTAGCCCTCCCTCGCCGCCTGGACCCCTTCGGCGAGCCGACGCAGCTCGCGGCCGGGTTGACGGGGAAGCACGTTCAGAGTGTTCACGCCGGGATTGAACACGAGATAACGGCCTTCCGACATCGCGACGAACCCGCCGACCCGCACGACCTCGGCTTCTTGCTTCTCGCCCTGAAGCGTCACGATCTGCGTCCGGAAGCGCACCACGTGGCTCGATTCGGTCATCTCTCGCAGGATCTCGACCCACAGCCGCTGGAGGTCCGCGGTCGACGGCAGAGCCTTGGCCTTCGCCAGCCCGACGAAGAAGGCGTCTCGGCCGGGATATTGGATGCTGATCATCGAGTTGTAGACGACGCTCGACAAGTCGGCCGCGACCTGGCGCGTCACGCCGAATAGCTCGCCCAGGTTCCCCTCGCGGCTCCTGAGCAGGCTCTCGAGATCGTTCAGCTCGAGCTCGTTGGCATCGAACTGCGCCGAGACCCGCTCGGTGCGCTGCTGCTCGGCATCGCGCGCGCGGCGCGCTTCCTCCAGCAGCGCGTTCTGCTCGTCGCGACGCGCGAGGAAATCCTGCTCGCGGGCGGTGTTCACCCGCTCCTCCAGCGCACGAGCGTTCTGCGCCTCCTCGAGCAGGTCGTCCAGAGTCTCGGCCGACGCGGGGAAGGCCAGCGCGAAACCCGCCAGCAGGGCTCCGAGGGACGGAATCCACGGCGCCTTCATGATCGGCTCTCCGTCGGGGCGGGTACCGGAGCGGTCAGTAGGTCAGGAGCCCTCGCCTTGTCGGCGACCCCGAAGCCGAGCCGGACGGCGCTGCGGTACGAGTTGTCCTCGACCCAGCTCTTCTGCTGCGAATCCCAGTAGCCCGTCCCCTCGCCATCGAGCGTCTGGTACAGGAGCGCCACCCGACCGAGTCGCAGGTAGCGGACCGTCCGCGCCTCGGGACCCTCACCCAGCTCTCCCTGGTAGGCCTCAAGGGTGCGGCCGTACTCGGCCTCGATCTGGTAGGCCTCGATGATGCGCCGGTACTTCTCCGAGATCGTCACGTCCGCCCGATCCATCGCGTCGCGGAGCGACGCGACCCGGCGGCGGCGCTCCTCGAGCTGGAAAGGCAGATCGAGCTTGACGAAGCGCTCGAGGGTATCGAGCATCTTCTGCATCAGGGGCAGCACCTCGCGCGCCGTGGTCTCGATCTCCACGAGCTGCTGCTTCACGAATTCTATCTCTTCCGTCTGCGACCGGACCTGAGCCGCGAGCTGCTCGCCGTACTCGCGCAAGCTCTCGGTCTCCCGCAGATACTGGCGGTATTGAAGCAGGATGTCGCGCGTCTCGTCACTCAGAGCGGTGACGCGCTCCTGCGAGGTGACCGCGGCGTCGTCTGCGCTCACCTGCTCTTTCACAACGGGCTCGAGCGACGGCCGATCTTCTTCGGCCCACGCGGCCAGTGCGACGAACGCCGCAGCCGACAGCGCCGCGAGCGTCCGGGAGGTGGCGATTGCCCTGTGTGTCATGTCTCCCCCACCAGTGCCGGTCGCCGCTGCGACCCGCGTGGAATTCCCCGGGGCCGCCCGAGTGCCGCGAGGCACCCGACTCTAGCCCCCCGTTCCCGGGCTGAAGCGACGCGCCTCGATCTCGTGCATTTCCCGGTCGACGTATTGCAGCCAGATCTCGGCCTGCTGGCGGGTCGCACCCGACTGCTGCGCCCGGGAGAACCAGCTCCGGGCCTCCGCCAGCTGGTGTCCGTTGTAGTAGGCGATGCCGAGCATCAACTGGGCGAGTCCGGGTTCCGAGAGACCCCCCTTCGCGAGGGCCTTCTGTAGCACCGCAACGGCCTTCTCCCATTCTTCGTCGAGCACGTGAAGCTGGGCGAGGTGGAGGTAGAGGCTGCCCGTGGCGGCGATCTCGGCGGCGCGCGACAGCGGTTCCATTGCGATGGAGGGTTCGCGCGCGAGGAGCCAGCTGATGCTGAGCAGCTCGAGCGCCTCGGCATCGTTCTCGAAACGCTTGTCGGCCATCGCCTTCTCGAAGATCTGCGCCGCGCGGAAGGGAACCCCGCGCACCAGCATCATCTGGAGCATTCGGCGCACGTCGCGATCGTCCGTCAGGATCCCCTTGCGGTGGGCGATCTCGAGGACGGCCAGCGCGCGCGGGTCGTCGCCCGTAACTCCGTGCAGCGCGGCGAGCTGCATCCAGTAGTCCTTCCCGCTGTTCGGGTACAACGCGATCATCTCGTCGATCACATTCTTCGCGGCAGCGTAGTCCTGCTTGGTCAGGTAGATGGACAGCAGGAGCTGGAGCCAAGCCTGCTGTGGAACCTTCGCGATCTCCACCGCCTGCCGTGCCGGTGCGAGCGCCGCGTCGAAGTCTTCGAGCTGGTAGTGGGATATCGCCAGGAGGTAATAGGCGGAGGAGTTCGGCTGCTCGACGGTCTCGAACCAGACCTCGAGCGTCTCGATCACGTCCTTCCAGCGTCCCTCGCCCGCCTGGATCTGGGCGATCTGGAAGAGCACGTCGGCCTGTTCCCGCGCTGGCAGGCCCTCCTCCTCGGCAATCGCCTGCTGCAGATGCTGGA
>CAYPSI010000349.1:0-13070 GCA_964413375.1 uncultured Spirochaetales bacterium
CGCGACGAGCGCGAGTTCGAGGCTGCGGATCGCTTCGACGTGCGCCGCCGCATCAAGCGCCACCTCGGCTTCGGCCAGGGCATCCACTTCTGCCTCGCCAAGAGCCTGGCGGGGCTCGAGGCGCGCGCGGCCTTCGAACAGTTGCTGGCGCGGTCGCCCGCCTACGAGCTGGCGGGACCCGCGCCGTGGCTGCCCTCGATGTGGGCGCGCACGCACGCACGCGTGCCGGTCGCGTTCCCTGCCACCTCCTGACGGCTCGTGCAGTTCCATCGCGTCACGGCGGCGGAGGCGCTTGCAGCGCTGCGAAGCTCGCCGAGCGGCCTCCAGCCGGCCGAGGCCGCACGGCGTCTCGGCGAGTTCGGCCCGAACGACGTGGAGCGCATCGAGCGGCCCTCCGCGCTGCGCGCCTTCTTGCGCGAGTTCACCCACTTCTTCGCGTTCGTGCTCTGGGTGGCAGCGGGCCTCGCGCTCGCCGCCGAACTCTGGAACCCGGGGCATGGGATGGGCGTGCTCGCCGGCGCGATCGTCGCCGTGATCGCGATCAACGGCAGCTTCTCGTTCTGGCAGCACCACCGCGCCGAACGGGCGGTCGAGGCGCTCGCCCGCCTGCTGCCGCTGCGCGTGGAGGTGGTTCGCGGGGGCATCCTCGAAGCGAGGGAGGCCAGCGAGCTCGTCCCGGGCGACCTGATCCTGCTGGAGGAGGGGTCCCGCGTCCCCGCCGACTGTCGCGTGCTCGAAGCCGTCGGCCTGCGCGTGAACAACGCCACGCTGACGGGCGAATCGGTGGCCATGGGGCTCGATCCCGATCCGAGCGCCGAGGAGGATGCGAAGCGCGCGACGAACGTCGCGCTGGCCGGGACCTCGGTGGTCTCGGGGCACGGGCGGGCGCTCGTGACCGCCACGGGATCCCATACCGAGCTGTCACACATCGCGCGCCTCGCCCAGGCGACGCGGCCCGGCCTCTCGCCGCTCCAGCGCGAGATCACGCGCGTGACGCGCGTCGTCACGCTGCTCGCCAGCGGGCTGGGAGTCGTCTTCTTCCTGCTGGGCGAGCTACTCGGCCTTCCGCTCTGGAGCAACCTTCTCTTCGCGATCGGCATCATCGTCGCGAACGTGCCGGAGGGCCTGCTCCCCACGATCACGCTCTCGCTGGCGATGGCGGCGCAGCGCATGGCGAGACACAACGCCGTGGTCCGCCACCTGCCCTCCGTCGAGGCGCTGGGCGCCGCCACCGTGATCTGCACCGACAAGACGGGCACTCTCACCGAGAATCGCATGGCCGTGCGGCGGATCGTGGTGGCTGGGCGGATTCATGTCGTCGAGGCCGACGGCCCGCTCCTCGAGCTGGCCGCTGCGCAGCGCCCTTTCTTCGAGGCCTGCTGGCTGTGCGAGAACACCAAGGAGCGCGGCGGCTCCGAGGCGCACGAGCTGCTCGGCGATCCGATGGAGGTGGCCCTCGTCGAGATGGCACGCCGGGCATTGCCGGGCGCCGTGCCCCCCGAGCGGATCGCCGAGATCCCCTTCGACACCTCGCGGCGCCGGCTCTCGACGCTCCACCGGCTGAACGGCGAGCTCGTGCTGCACACGAAAGGAGCGCTCCAGTCGCTGCTGCCGCTCTGCCGCATGCGGGCCGAAGACGGTGGGCTGTTGCCGCTGGACGAGGCCGCGCGCGAGCGGGTGCTCTCCGCCGAGAGCGAGCTCGCCGCACGGGGCCTGCGCGTGCTCGCGGTGGCCTGGCGCGTTGTAGCGGCAGGCGAGTCGATGGATGCACTCGAGCGCGACCTCGTGCTCGGTGGCCTCGTGGCGCTCGAAGATCCGCCGCGTGCGGGGGTGGCGGAGGCGATCGGGCGCTGCCACGAGGCCGGGATCCGCGTCGTACTCGTGACCGGCGACCACCCGGGCACGGGCCTCGCGATCGCGCGTGAGGTCGGGATCGTGGCCGGCGCTGCGCCGCGCGTGATCCTCGGCGACGAGCTCTCGCGCATGTCGGAGGCCGTGCTCCAGCTGGCCTTCGATGTTCCTGAGATCGTCTTTGCGCGCCTCGACGCCGCGCAGAAGACCCGCATCGTGGCGGCGCTCCAGCGCAAGGGCGAGGTGGTGGCGATGACCGGCGATGGCGTGAACGACGCACCCGCCCTGCGCATGGCCGATGTCGGGGTGGCGATGGGCAAGAGCGGCACCGACGCCGCCCGCGCCGCCGCCGACCTCGTGCTCGCCGACGACCACTTCGCCACGATCGTGAACGCGGTCGAAGAGGGGCGCGCGGTCTACGCGAACCTGCGCAAGTTCCTGACCTACATCCTCACTTCGAACGTGCCGGAGGTGGTCCCCTACCTGGCCTTCGTGTTGCTCGGGATCCCGCTCCCCCTCACGGTGATCCAGATCCTCGCGGTGGACCTCGGTACGGACATGCTGCCGGCGCTCGCACTCGGTGCGGAGCGCGCCGAGCCCGACCTGATGCGCCGCCCGCCGCGGCCGCGCAGCGAGCGCCTGCTCTCTCTGCGGCTGCTGCTGCGCGCCTATGGCTTTCTCGGCCTGATCCAGGCCGCCGGCGCGCTCGCCGCCTACTTCTTCGTGCTCGTTCGGGGCGGCTGGCACTGGGGCGATACGCTCGACGGCGCCGATCCGCTCTACCGCACGGCCACGACGGCGTGCTTCGCGGCAATCGTGGTGATGCAGGTCGTGAACGTCTTCCTGTGCCGGAGCGACCGGCTCTCGCTGCTGCGCACGGGCGTCCTCGGCAATCGGCTGCTGCTCGCCGGCGTGGCGCTCGAAGTCCTGCTGCTGCTCGCGATCGTGTACACGCCCATTGGCCAGAACCTCCTCGGAACGAACGCGCTCGGGAGCGACGTGTGGTGGCTCCTGCTCCTGTTCGCCGGCGCGCTGCTGCTCCTCGAAGAGCTACGCAAGGCGATCGCACGCCGCGCAGCCGGCTCGGTCGGCGTCGGAACGCGTTAGGATCGCAGCGTGGCCGACGCAGCCCTTCAGCATCGCTTCGCCGCCATCTTCTCGGCCGACGCGGCGGGCTACACGCGCCTGCTTGCCGACGACCCGCCGGCGACGATCCGCGCACTCGCCGAGGCCCGTGATCTATTCACGAAGGGCCCCGTGCGCGCGAGCGTCGAACTGAAACGGGTGCTGCACGAAAGCGCCGCCGCACTGCCCGAAGAGCGGCGCCTGCTGTTCCGCAGCAGCCTCGGATAGTCGCTGCAAGCGGGGGTTTCGAGATCCAGTGAGATGCAGACCGTCAAATCTCCGGGGCAGAGGGGGTACTCGGATTCCCCTCCTCCCCCGATGGCGGACTGTCCGCCTTGCCCGACGCGCGTGCCTCCGCGGATGGGTCCGAGCCCGCATCCACGACCCCCTGCGTGCACCCGGCCAGGGCCGTGGTCGCCGTGACGAAGACCGCGCAAGCGAGAACGTCAACGGCGAAAGTCCGGAAGCCTACGCGGTACTGCATGGGTGTCGGACGATGCGGTGAATCGAGCCCCGGCAACGCGGGAGCTTGAGCAAAGTCACGGTTTCTCGGTCGCGCACCTCGCGCGAGGCGAGGTCGCGTCACGCTGCCGGCGAATCTCAGGCCTGCGACGTCGGCTGCGGAGCGGCCGCTTCCCGGAACGGAAGGGGACCCAAGTAGTCCTTCTTGCCCACGTCGACGCCGTTGTGCCGGAGGATCGCGTACGCGGTCGCGATGTGGAAATAGACGTTCGGGAGCACGTGCTGTTCGGCGAACTCTTTTCCGCTGAGCGATTTTCCCGCCCAACGCGGTTGGCTGATCCGGCGCTCTTCGGCGCCGACGAAGTCCTTTGGCGAAAACGTCTTGAGGTACGCGACGACGCTGTCGATGCGCGCTTTGGCTTGCTCGAGCGTCTGTTCGTTGTCCTCGTGTTCGGGAGCTTCCTTCTCCTTGCCCGCGAGGCGTGCGGCGCCGAGCTTCGCCGTGTCGCAAGCGATCTGAATCTGTCGCATGCACCCGAACTGATCTGGCGCGAGGCGCGAGTCGAAGAGCACGCCGATTTCGAACTTTCTTGCCGCGGCGTGAGCCGCAGACTTGTCGAGGATCCCCTTGAGGTTCTCGAGCATCTTCACGGTCTGCGTGATCGTTTGGTCGTAGAGCATGGAAAGTTCACTCCTTCGGGCGGAATCGCAGGTTCGGCGGCGTCCCGTGGGCGGATGCATACCGGATCTGCCCCAATTCACAATGCTCGTCGCCGTTGCCTGGGGCCGCGGGCGCAGATGGGATGCGCGCTCCCAAGGGAGAACCCCATGACGCCACGCCCCGCCCGCTGGCCCGCGCCCGCCCGGATCCGGCGCCGAGTCATAGTGATCGAGCCCGTCCTCGGTGAAGAAGCGCCCCGCCGCGTCGTCATCGCGCAGTACGTAGACCGTGTGCCAGAAGCGCTCCACCGGCGCGCGGTTCCGCTGTTCCTGCGTCATCGTGTTCTCCCTTTGCGAACGAGGTGCCAGTGAAGCCCGAGTCCGCGCGCGATGCGAGCGCCACGTGGCCCTTCGTCGTGGTCGGCGCGGGCGCGGCTGGCCTGCTGGCGGCGCTCTTCGCTGCGCGCGGCGACTCAGCGCCGTGCGTGAAGGAAAGCTGCTCGAAGCGCGCACCGGCGACTTCCTCTTCCCGCACAAAGGCCTCAGCGGCCCGGTCGTGCTCGACATCTCGCATCGACTCGCGCGCCTGACACGCGAGGAACGCGAGCGCGTGCCGCGCCAGGGGATCTAGAGCCCACCTCGGTCCGGGTTTCCGAGATGGGATCTAGTAGCCGAAGCGGCTCGAGTAGCTGTGGAGCGTCTGGACGTAGTTGGCGCGCTCGAAGGCGTCGGGGTCCTCGGCCGAGCCCTGGCTCACGCTGCCACAGAGCTGGCGGACCGACGCGTACTCGCGCTCCTCGAGCCAGGCAACCATGGCGTCGCGCACGCGTGCCAGGTGGGCGGGCCCGTGGCGCAGCAGCGCCGAGGCCATCATCGCCACGTTCGCCCCCGCGAGCAGCACCTTCAGGGCGTCCTCGGCTTCGTGGATCCCCGTGGTGGCGGCGAGCGAGGCACGCAGGCGCCCGTGCAGGAGGCCGATCCAGCGCAGCGGCAGGCGCAGCTCGTCGCGCGAGCTCAGCACGAGGTGGGGCTTCACCGAAAGGCTCGCGAGGTCCAGGTCCGGCTGGTAGAAGCGGTTGAACAGCACGAGCCCGTCGGCGCCGGCGGCCACGAGCTCGTGGGCCGTGTGGGCCAGCGCGGTGAAGAAGGGTGAGAGCTTCACCGCCAGCGGCAGGCGCACCGCCTCGCGCACCGAGCGCACCAGCGCGCGCTCGCGCGCCTCGATGGCCGCCGCATCGAGGCTGGGGTCGGCGGCCACGAGGTAGAGGTTCAGCTCCAAGGCGTCGGCCCCGGCCTGCTCGAGCCGGCGGGCGTGCTCGACCCAGCCGCCCGGCGTGGTCCCGTTCAGGCTGGCGATCACGGGCACCGCGAGCGATTCCTTCGCCTGCCGCACCAGCTCCAAATAAGAATCGGAGCCCAGGTCGTAGTCGGCGAGCTCCGGAAAGTAGCCAGAAGCCTCCACGTGGGCCTCGGCGCCCGTCTCGAGCCAGTGGTGGACGGCCAGGGACTCGGCCTCGAGCTGCTCCTCGAACAGCGAGGGCAGCACCACGGCGCCCACCCCCGCGTCCTCGAGCCGGCGCAGGCCGTCGAGGTTGCCGGTGAGTGGCGAGGAGGACGCCACGAGCGGGCAGCGCAGGGCGAGGCCGAGGTAGTCCGTGCCCAGGTCGGGCCCGCTCATGCGGCGCCTCCAGTCTCGTCGGGAGTGGCTTCGGCTTCGCTCTCGTGGGGAACCGTGCGCTCGAGGCCCGCGAGCTGCTCGTAGAAGCGCCAGCGCTCCTCGGCATCGGCCTGGGCGAGCGCAGCCAGATGGCGCGCGCGCTCGGGGTCGCTGCGCTCGAGCATGGCGAAGCGCGCCTCGGAGCGCAGGAACTCCGCGAGCGGCTTGCGTGGCCGCCGGGAGTCCAGGTGCAGCGGGTGCTGGTGCGGGTCGGTCCCCGGATGGAAGCGGTAGAGGGGCCAGAAGCCGCTGGTCACGGCGTCCTTCTGGTGCGACATGGAGCGCGCCATGTCGATGCCGTGGGCGATGCAGGTGCTGTAGGCGATCACCAAGGACGGCCCGGGCCAGGCCTCGGCCTCGAGCAGGGCGCGCAGCGTCTGCTGGTCGTCGGCGCCGATGGCCACCTGGGCCACGTAGACGTTGCCGTAGGCGCTGGCGATCATGCCGAGGTCCTTGCGCGGCACGTTCTTGCCGCTCGAGGCGAACTTCGCCACGGCGCCCCGCGGCGTGGCCTTGGAAGCCTGCCCGCCCGTGTTGGAATAGACCTGGGTGTCGAGCACGAGCACGTTCACGTTGCGCCCGGAGGCGAGCACGTGGTCGAGGCCGGCCGAACCGATGTCGTAGGCCCAGCCGTCGCCGCCCACGATCCAGACGCTCTTGCGCACCAGCTCGTCGGCCAGACCGGCGAGTCGGCGCGCGGCCGCAGGGTCGGCCGCGCCGCCGGGACCGGCGAGCATCGGCTTCAGGCGCGCCACCCGCTCGCGCTGGGCGGCGATCTCCGCGTCGCCGCGCTGATCGGAGTCGAGGATCGCGCGGGCCAGCTCCGCGCCCACGGCCGGCGCGAGTCGCGCGAGCAGGTCGCGCGCCTCGCCCTCGAGCTGCTCCTGGGCCAGCAGCATGCCGAGGCCGAACTCGGCGTTGTCCTCGAAGAGCGAGTTGGCCCAGGCGGGCCCGCGCCCGGCCGCGTTGGTGCTCCAGGGCGTGGTGGGGAGATTCCCGCCGAAGATCGAGGAGCAGCCCGTGGCGTTGGCCACCAGCATGCGATCGCCGAAGAGCTGGCTCAAGAGCTTCAGGTAGGGCGTCTCTCCGCAGCCCGCGCAGGCGCCCGAGAACTCGAAGAGCGGCTCGCGCGCCTGGGCCCCCTTCACGGTGCCTGGCGCGAGCTGCGTGCGGTCCACCTCGGGAATGCCCAGGAAGAACTCGAAGCGCTCGCGTTCGCGCTCGCGGTGCTCGGCGGCGGGCAGCATGTTGATGGCGCGGACGCGGACCTCCTGCTTGCTGTGGGCCGGGCAGACGTCCACGCACACGCCGCAGCCGGTGCAGTCGTCGGGCGCCACCTGGATGGTGAGCTGCTGGCCCTCGATCTCGCGCGAGCGAAAGGGCTTCGCCAGGAATCCTGCAGGCGCGCCCGAAAGGGCCGGCTCGGGGAAGACCTTCATGCGGATCGCCGCGTGGGGGCAGACCATGGCGCACTTGCCGCAGTCGATGCACAGGCTGGGCTCCCAGATCGGCAGCTCGCTCGCCAGGGCGCGCTTCTCGTAGCGCGCCGTGCCGGTGGGGAAGCTGCCGTCCACGGGCAGGGCGCTCACGGGCAGCAGGTCGCCCTCGCCAGCCAGGAGCCGCGCCGTGACGCGCGCGACGAAGTCCGGTGCACCCTCGGGGACGGGCGGGCGGCGGCCCGTGCGGGCGCTGACCGCCGTCGGGATCTTCACGGCGTGGAGCGCCTCGAGCGAGCGGTCCACGGCCGCGAGGTTTCGCGCCACCACCGCAGGGCCGCGCTTGCGGTAGGCGCGCTCGATCTGGGCCCGGATGGCGGCCAGCGCCTGCTCGCGGGGCAGCACGCCTGAGAGCGCAAAGAAGCAGGGCTGCATGACCGTGTTGATCTGGCGCCCCATGCCCACCTCGCGGGCCACGCGGTCCGCGTCGATCACGTGCAGCGCGACGCGGCGCTCGATAGCCGCGGCCTGGGTCTCGCGCGGCAGGGCGTCCCAGACGGCCTCGGCGGGCTGGGGCGCGTTCAAGAGCAGCGTGCCGCCCGGGCGGCAGCGCTCGGCCACCGGCATGCGCGTCAGGAAGCCGAACTGGTGACACGCCACGAAGTCGGCCTCGTCGATCTGGTAGGTGGCGCGGATGGGCTTGGGGCCGAAACGCAGGTGCGAGACGGTGACGGCGCCGGACTTCTTGGAGTCGTAGACGAAGTAAGCCTGGGCGTGCAGCGCCGTGTGCTCGGCGATGATGCGCGCCGAGCTCTTGGCGGCGCCCACGGTGCCATCGCTGCCCAGGCCGAAGAAGAGCGCCGAGACGCCACTATGGACGATTTGGAAGCCGCGCTCGGGCGCGAGGCTCATGCTGGTCACGTCGTCCACGATGCCGAGCGTGAAGGGATGTCGGGGCTCGTCCTGGGCGAGCGCGTCCAGGGCGGCCTTGGCCAGGGCCGGGGTGAACTCCTTGCCGCCGAGGCCGTAGCGGCCGCCCACCACGCGCGGGGGCAGCTCGCCGCGTGCCATGGCGCGGCCCGCCACGGCCGCCACCACGTCCTGGTAGAGCGGCTCACCGGGTGCGCCGGGCTCCTTGGTGCGGTCGAGCACGGCGATGCGGCGCACGTTAGGCGGCAGCGCGGCCAAAAGGCTGGCCACGGGGAAGGGCCGGTAGAGGCGCACCACCAACAGCCCCACGCGCGCCTCCGCCCCGCCGCGCTCGCGCAACGCCTCCACGGCCTCGCCCGCGGCGCCGGCGCCCGATCCCATGATGATCAGCACGCGCTCCGCGTCGGGCGCACCCAGATAGTCCACGAGCCCGTAGCGCCGCCCCGTTCGCGCGGCCAGTGCGCCCAGGCAGCTGGCCACGATCTCCGGGACGCTCGCGTGGAACGGGTTGGCCGCCTCGCGCGCCTGGAAGAACACGTCGGGGTTCTGGGCCGAGCCACGCAGCACGGGGGCGTCGGGCGTGAGCCTGCGCGCGCGGTGGGCGGCCACGGCCTGCTCGTCGATCAGGGCGCGCAGGTCGTCGTCTCCGAGCAGCTCGATGGTGTTCATCTCGTGGGAGGTCCGGAAGCCGTCGAAGAAGTGCAGGAACGGCACCCGCGAGCGCAGCGAGGCGGCGTGGGCCACCAGCGCGAGATCGTGGGCCTCCTGGACCGAGGAGCTGGCGAGGAGCGCGAAGCCCGTCTGGCGCACCGCCATGACGTCGCTGTGGTCGCCGAAGATGGATAGTGCGTGGGTGGCCAGGCTGCGCGCCGCCACGTGGACCACGCAGGGCGAGAGCTCGCCGGCGATCTTGTAGAGGTTCGGGATCATCAGGAGCAGGCCCTGGGAGGCCGTGAAGGTGGTGGCGAGCGCGCCGCGCTGGACGGCGCCGTGCAGGGCCCCGGCCGCCCCGGCCTCGCTCTGCATCTCGATGATCTCGGGGACGCGGCCCCACAGGTTCGGCCGGCCCTGGGCGCTCCAGACGTCGGCCAGCTCGCCCATGGGCGAGGCGGGCGTGATCGGGTAGATGGCGATCACCTCGGCCAGGCGATGGGCGATCAGCGCCGCCGCCTCGTTGCCGTCGATGCAGACCCGCGGCGTCATCCCTGGCTTGCAGAGCATCTAGCGTGCCAGCGGCAGCTAGCCACGCAGCGGGCCGTAGGAAGGCAGGTGAGGCAAGGCGCCGCGCGTCGCGGCGAGACGCCTCAGCGCCGGCCGCGCTGCGGGGGCCGCACGGCCTGGTGGCGCAGGTACGGGCCTTGCACGGGACGTGGCGCGAGGAGGGCTCTCTTGGCGGATTCGCGTGGACCGCTCGTGCTCCCGTTCCGCGAAGTCGATCTGGGCGCCATCGCGCGCGTGGGCGGGAAGAACGCATCGCTTGGCGAGATGATCCGCTCGCTCGGCGGGCAGGGGATCCCGGTGCCCGACGGCTTCGCCGTCACGGCGGACGCCTACCGTCTGCACCTGGCCGAGGCTGGCCTGGCCGACGCCATCCATGACGAGCTCGACCGGCTCGACGTCTCGGACGTGGCCGCGCTCCAGGCCGCCGGCGCCTCCATCCGCCAACGCGTCCGGCGCGCACCCTTGCCCGAAACGGTGCGGGCGGCGGTGCTGGCGGCCTACCGCGAGCTCTCGGCCCGCTACGGGACCGCCGAGGCCGACGTGGCCGTCCGCTCGAGCGCCACGGCCGAGGATCTGCCCGACGCCTCCTTCGCAGGCCAGCAGGAGACCTATCTGAACGTCCAGGGTGGCGAGCGGCTGCTCGAGAAGGTCCGCGACTGCATGGCTTCGCTCTTTACCGACCGCGCCATCGCCTACCGCGCCGAGCGCGGCTTCGACCACCGCGCCGTGGCCCTCTCGGTGGGCGTACAAAAAATGGTCCGCAGCGATCTGGGCTCGGCGGGCGTGATCTTCACCCTCGACACCGAGACCGGTTTCCCGGGCGTGGTGCTGGTGACCGGAGCCTTTGGCCTGGGCGAGACCGTAGTCCAGGGCCGGGTGGATCCCGACGAGTTCTGGGTGCACAAGGCGACGGCGCGCCAGGGCTACGCCTCGGTGCTGCGGCGCGAGCTCGGCGCCAAGGCCCTGAAGCTCGTCTACGGCGGCGGCGGCACCCAGGAGGTGCGCGAGGTGCGCGTGCCGCGCCACGACCGCAAGCGCCTGGTGCTCAGCGACGAAGAAGTGCTCGAGCTCGCGCGCTTCGCCATCGCCATCGAGGACCACTACTCGCGCCACCACGGACGCTTTACCCCCATGGACATCGAGTGGGCGAAGGACGGGCGCACGGGCGAGCTGTTCATCGTCCAGGCCCGGCCGGAGACGGTCCACTCCCAGGCGGGATCGCTGCGCCTCGAGCTCCACCGCCTGCGCGCACCCGGCGAGGTGCTGGTGCGGGGCAAGCACGTGGGCCACGGCATCGCCTCGGGACCGGTGCGCGTGGTGCACGGCCCAGAGGAGCTCTCGGAGTTCCGCGACGGCGAGGTGCTGGTGGCCGCGATGACCGATCCCGACTGGGAGCCGGTGCTGCGCCGCGCCGTGGCGGTGGTCACCGACCACGGCGGCCGCACCTGCCACGCCGCCATCGTCTCGCGCGAGATCGGCATCCCCTGCGTGGTCGGGACGGGCGACGCCACCCAGCGGCTCGCCTCGGGCCAGGAGGTGACGGTCTCCTGCGCCGAGAGCGACGAGGGCCGCGTCTACGCCGGGCGCCTGGCGTTCGACACCGAGGTGGTGGATCCCGCCACGCTGCCCGTGTCGCCCGTGCCGCTCATGCTGAACGTCGCCAACCCGGAGAAGGCCTTCCAGACCGCCCTGCTGCCCAGCGCCGGCGTGGGCCTGGCCCGCATGGAGTTCATCGTCTCCAACTGGATCGGGATCCATCCCATGGCGCTGCTGCATCCGGAGCGGATCGTGGACCTTGAGGTCCGCAAGCAGGTGCTCGCCCGGGTGCGCGACTGGCGGAGCCCGAGCGAGTTCTTCGTGGATCGCCTGACCAGCGGCGTGGCGCTCATCACCGCCGCTTTCCACCCGCGGCCGGTGATCGTGCGCATGTCGGACTTCAAGAGCAACGAGTACGCGGGCCTGCTGGGAGGCGCGGACTTCGAGCCCGTCGAGGCGAACCCGATGATCGGATTCCGCGGCGCCTCGCGCTACTACCACGAGCGCTACCGCGAGGGCTTCGCCCTGGAGTGCCAGGCCCTGCGGCGGGTGCGCGAGCGGATGGGCCTCGTCAATCTCAAGCTGATGATCCCGTTCTGCCGGACCCTCCAAGAAGGTCGACGCGTGCTCGAGGAGCTGGCCAAGAACGGCCTCTCGCGCGGCGAGAACGGCCTCGAGGTCTACGTGATGTGCGAGATCCCGAGCAACGTGATCCTGGCCGAGGAGTTCTCCGAGCTGTTCGACGGCTTCTCGATCGGCTCCAACGACCTGACCCAGCTGACGCTCGGGATCGACCGGGACTCGGAGATCCTGGCGCCGCTGTTCGACGAGCGCGACCCGGCCGTGAAGCGCCTGATCGCCATGGTGGTGGAGGCGGCCCACCGCAAGGGCCGCAAGGTGGGCATCTGCGGCCAGGCGCCCAGCGACCACCCCGACTTCGCCGAGTTCTTGGCGGGCCTGGGCATCGACTCCATCTCGCTCACGCCCGACTCGCTGCCCGGCGTGGCGCGGCGGCTGGCCGCGGCCAGCCCGGAGGGCAGGCGATGACGGATCCCGACGGCGGCATCGCCTACCCCTACGAGCTGCGCGTAGACGCCTACGCCCCGGCCGAGATCGCCGGGCGCGTGCGCGACGTGGGCGTCAGCAAGGCGAACCTGGACCGCGCCAGCATGTTCGCCCTGGCGGTGCTGGCGGGCGCCTTCATCGCGCTCGACGCCTGCTTCTCGACGCTCTCGATCTCGGGTGTGGATCTCGGCTACGGCCTGAAGCGCCTGGTGGCGGGGTTCACCTTCAGCCTCGGGCTGATCCTGGTGATCGTGGCCGGCGCGGAGCTCTTCACGGGCAACAACCTGGTGGTGATGGCCTCGGCCGAGGGCCGGGTCTCGCTCGGCCAGGTCCTGTCGAGCTGGGCCTGGGTCTATGCGGGGAACTTCGTGGGCGCGGTGGCCAACGGCGTGGCTCGTCTTCTTCGCCGCGCCCTGGGTCGCCCACGACCACGTGGTGGGCGCCACCGCCCTGCGCATCGCGCTGGCCAAGTGCCAGCTCGCGCCGGTGCAGGCGTTCTTCCTCGGGGTGCTGTGCAACGCGCTCGTGTGCCTGGCCGTCTGGCTCTGCTTCAGCGCGCGCTTCACCACGGACAAGATCCTCTCCATCATCTTTCCGATCACCGCGTTCGTGGCGCGCGGAGCTGAGCGGCAGCCGACGCCTTCACGCCGAGAGCCAGCGCACGTAGGGCTCGTGCCCCGTGGCGCAGCGCGCCCAGGCCTCGAGAATTTCGTCGCTCGACGAGATGGCCAGCACCGAGGGCACCGGCACCCCGTAGCTCCAGGCCCCCGTGTGGATCTTTTTTTTGCATCGATTCGTCCCTGCTTGACCGAATGGGAGTTCTCGGACGTTGCCAAGAACGCCGCTAGAAATCCCTCTGCGCAAGGAGTATGTCCGGCTGCGGCCCCGCGACTTCCCGCGCCTGATGGAGCTCGTCGGCGAGGAAGCCGCGAATCGCTGAGTGGAGAACTGGAGTGCGACGGTGGTGGTGTGCAAGAAGGGCGAGATGCTACGGGTCTATCGTCGAGCGCGCAGCCCGGCTCGAGAGGCGACGCCATGAGTGCCGATGATCGCAGGCTCGGAATGGA
>CAYPSI010000350.1:0-5853 GCA_964413375.1 uncultured Spirochaetales bacterium
GGCGGCTTTCCGTCGAAGCTCCAGCCGTCGCCGCCGTCCGCCCCGCGCAGCATGCGAGGCGCGCGGTCGCGCAGCGCGGCCGGCACGCGGTCGAAGACGTGGGGCGGCTCGTTGATGTGACAATCTGCCGAGATGATCCGCGTCATGCGAGCTCTCCCTCCTCCTCGGACCGCCGCTGCCTTGACGGCGCCCTGCATGCTGGCGCTCCTCCCCGCTCAGCGGGCCCGCAGGCGGTAGCGGATCGGCATCCGCTTCACGCCGCCGACGGTGGCCGAGCGCAGCCGCTCCACGGGCCCCGCGAGGTCCGCGTGCTCGAGCCGTTGCAGCAGCTGTGCCACGATCACGCGCAGCTCGAGCCGGGCCACGTGTGCCCCGAGACAGAGGTGCTCTCCCACGCCGAAGGCCAGGTGGCGGTTCGGCCGGCGGTCGATGCGGAACGCGAAGGGCTCCGCGTGGACTTCCTCGTCGCGGTTGGCGGAGGCGTAGAAGAGCGCGAGCGCGTCGCCGGCGCGGATCTTCTGGCTGCGCAGTTCGACGTCCCGAACGGCCGTACGCGCGAAGTGGACCACCGGGCTCGTCCAGCGCAGGATCTCCTCGACTGCCGAAGGCAAGAGCGAGGGGTCGCGGCGCAGGCGCTCCCACTCGGCCGGGTGTTCGAGGAAGGCCAGCAGGCCGCCGCTCGTCGCGTTCCGGGTAGTCTCGTTGCCGGCGATCATCAGCAGCACGGCGAAGGCGAGGATCTCCTCGTCGGGTACCGGCGCGCCATCCTGTTCCGTCCGCGCGAGGAAGCTCAGCAGGTCGTCCTGCGGCCGGGCGCGCCGCTGCTTCAGCAGGTCGCCGAGGTAGGCAAGCATCTCGTGGACCGCGCGCGCCTGCGTCTGCTGCGCGCTCTCCTCGCCGCTCTGGAACTCGGGATCCAGCGCTCCGACCACTTCGTTGGTCCAGCGGCGCAGGTCCGGCCAGTCTTCGCGAGGGACTCCGAGCATCCAGGCGATCACCGCGACCGGAAAGGGCTCCGCCACCGCCGCGACGAAGTCGCACTCCCCCTCCGGGCCCTGCTTCGCGAGGGCGTCGAGCACGGCATCGGCAACCTCCTCGATCTGCCGGCGCAGCGGCACGAGCGCCCGGGACGTGAAACGCGGGCTCACGAGCTTGCGGAAGCGGCCGTGCTCGGGGGGATCCATCGTGATCAGCCCATGGACCTGGGGCGCATCGGCCGCGGCCACGATCTCGGTACGCGGCCCGTTGGCGAAGACCTCGGGCCGGCGCGAGACCTCCACGATCTCCCGCTGCGCCGTCAGCGCCCAGAACGGAATCGGCGCCCCGCGCTCGCAGCGGAACACCGGCGCCTCCCGCCGCAGCCGGGCCCACGCCGCCTGCGGGTAGCCGTGCGCGGCATAGCGGTCCGGATCGACGATCGCGAGGTCTTCGAGAGCCCGGGTCTCCGACATGTCTACGTTGCCGGGACGCATCCGGAGGCATGGGAGCACTCGGACGGCCTGCGGGTCAAGTATCGAATGCAGCGAGGCCAGGGGCGGCGCGCGTCGGGACCCGGGCGAAGCGCCTGCGGCCTGCCGCCCTGCCCCGGGCCGTCCTGGCAAGTGGGTAGAGCGAGCAGCGACCGAGCATCGAGAGAGCTTCGCGCGACCGAGACGGGAGCGCAGCTGACGCAGCCCCTTCGAAGCGTGGGCCCTGTGATCCGACTTGCTACCGCGTCGCTCCCGAGTTCCGGTCCAGCGCCTTCGCGATCTCCATCTCCTTGCGCGCCTCGTCCGGGCGTCCGAGGCGCGTCAGGACCTGGGCCAGCTCCCGGTGGGCGGCGGCGCTGGGCTGGTTGCGGACGAGGCGACGATAGGTGGACGCCGCTTCTTCGAACTCTCCCTGCTGGACCAGGATCGTCCCTAGCTGGTCGTAGGCCGCCGCATTCTTCGGGTCCGCTTCGATCGCGTGTTGCAGCTGGGCGATGGCTTCGTCCACGCGGTCCAGTTTCCACAGGACGAACCCGAGCCCCGCGTGCGTCTGGGTGTTCGGCTTCTTCTCGAGCGCGGCGCGGAAGTGGCGTTCGGCCTCGGGGAACTCGTTGCTCCGCGCCAGCGATGCAGCCAGGTTGTAGTGCGCCGACGCCGACTCCGGGTCCAGCTCGAGCGACTTGCGGTACTGCTCGGTCGCCTCCTCGGTCAGTCCCTGGCGTTCGAGCACGAAACCGAGGTCGTTGTAGATCGCAGGCTGCGCTTCGATCGCGAGCGACTCCCGGTAGTGGGCTTCGGCCACCTCGAGCTCGCCGATGTCGATCGAGGCGAGCGCCATGTTGTTGTGGGCCTTCGCGTGTTTCGGATCGACCGCGAGGGCCTTCTCCAACGCGGCGACCGCTTCCTGGCTCTTGCCCTGCTGGAACAATGAGAACCCGAGAGCGTTCAGGAGCTCCACGTTCTCGGGCTCGACGTCCAGACCTCGCTGGTAGGACCGGACGGCGCCGGGATAGTTGCCGGTGCGTTCGTTGGCCATGCCCGCCCGGAGAAACGAGTAGGCGTCGAGAAACTGCTCCTTGATCTTCGCGATCGCGCTGGCGGGCAGCGGAACGAACTCCGGGATGTTGGCGGCACGGTCCGTCCCGGTGAAGCGCTCGAGCACCACCGGGGGCGTGGACCGGCCGTCCTCATCGATGTGGGTCAGGAAGAGCTGGGTGTAGGGCGTGTTGGCCTTCGAAGAGAAGACGAGCCACCGGCCGTTGGACGACCAGCTGTGCCAGGAGTTCATCAGGGGCGTGTTCGCGCGCAGGCGCCGAGCCTCGCCTCCTTCGGCCGGGATGATGTAGAGCTCGCTGTCCGGCATGAGCAGCATGTAGTTCTCGGCCTTGGTGAAGACGATCCACTTCCCGTCTGGGGAGAACTTCGCGAAGAAGTTGCTCATCCCGTTGTGCGACGCCCCCTCGATCGGCTCGGCCTTTCCGCCACGGCCATCGTTGAACGCAACCCGGTACAGATCGAACTTGAAGGGCTCCTTGTCTTCGATGAACTCCGGGACGTCCTTCTCGTCCAGCAGGATGCTCTGGGCGTTCGCGATCGATTCCTTCCGGTAGACCTTGGTCCGGGCAAAGACGATCGACTTTCCGTCGGGGCTCCAGGTCGGGTTGCTCTGCACGTATTCGGGGTCGTCGGCGCCCGGCAAGGGCTGGAAGCTGCCCGTCTTCGTGTCGTAGACGACGAGGATGCCCTTGATCGGGAAGAAGAGCTGGGAGAACGCGATCTCGGGCGTCGCCACGAACACTGCCCGGTCCTTGACCGTGCTGATCACATAGCGACCGTCGGGAGAGACCTGGGAGAGGAGACCGAAGGTGGCTTCGCCATCGTCCTTCTCATAGTCGCTCCAGGTGATGATCTTCTCGTCGTTCATCACCATCTGCTCGGACACCGGGAGGATCGCGTAGGCTCCCTTGTCGTTGCCGTAGTCGACGTCGAGACCGAGGACGCTGCCGTTGCCCGAGAAGGAGTGGCAGTTCCCGCAGACCGGCAGGTTCTCGAGAACGATGGGCGGCGCAGTCTCGGAGTCGATCGCGCCGAAGCGCCAGCGGATGCGCGAAGGGTCTTGCACCGCCTCGATGAACGGGAGCGGAACCTCGCGATAGAAGATCGAATCGCCGACCGGGTCCGTGGACGTACGGATGCGGACGCTCGCGGAGGAGGCGGCTTCCGCCTTCGGGCCGACGCCGACGATCGCGACTTCCGCGTCGCGCGCCTCGCTTCGCCGCTTGATCTCGGCCCAGTCCTCCTGCGAGGGGCGCCAGCGCGGCTCCACCGTCGGGAAGCGCAGGATGTCTTCCCTGGTGTCGAAACGCAGCAGGACCACCCACCGCGCCACTCCCTCGGTCTCGTCGCTCCAGACGAAGGTCGGGGCGACGATCTCGGGAGGGAAGAGCGTCTCGTCGAGGGGATAGCGGATCTCGAGGCGGCCTGATGGCTCGCTCGGAAACGCGAGCGGCGGCGGCCCGGAATCCCGTCCGCAGGCCCAGAGGACCAGCGGCGCGGCGAACAGGAGCCCGGCTCTGGCGGGAGCCGGCCAGGCACGGGCGCTTGCGCCCGCTCGAGCTCGATGCCGCGGATCCATCGCTTCGGAGACCCTTCCCTGGACAAGACTCTGAAGCAGCCGCCGGGCGGCCCTTCCGGCTCCTTGCCCCGCGGGCTTCTGTCGATTGTGGGTGATCGGGTGGAGCGAAGTCAATCGAGGCCCGTCGGGCAGAAGAGCCCGACGATAGCGAGACGCGGGCCTTGGCGATTCCCCACGCATCCGAAATTGACATGCCGAGGCCATCCGGGGTAGAAGGAAGCTGCGGGTAAGTTGCCGCTTCCCCGCCTGTCCGACGAACTCGAATCCGGAATCCGAATCCGAACTGGGCCAAGGGTCGCGCCCGGAGAACCTACGAAGATGAACCTGCGCCGTTTCTGCACGTTGCTCGGGATCGCCGTATTCGCGACCGCTACCGCCGCCGAGGCGACCGTCCATCGCGTCCATCCGGGCGGATCCATCCAGGCGGCAATCGACAGCGCCTCTCCAGGCGACACGATCCTCGTCGAGCCGGGGACGTATCAGGAAGACGCCGCCAGCGAGTACGGCCTTCACATCACCACCGACAACCTCCGCTTGATCGGGAAGGTGAATCCGGGCCGGGGCGAAGCGGGCAAGGTCCGCCTCCTCGCCAACGGTGGCCAGGAGACGGGCGTCTTTGCAGCTCCTCCGGGCTGCGGGTACAACGATTCTGCCTGCGCAGGCGATGATCTCCAGGGCTTCTACATTCGTGGCTTCACGGTGGAGGGATTTCCGCAGAACGGGATCCAGACTCGCTGGGTGAATGGCTTCAGGTTCGTTCGGAACCGATCCGTCAACAACCTCAACAACGGGATCTACCCGACCCTCTCGGCGAACGGTCTCGTCGCGAACAACGTCTCCTACGGCTCGATGGACACCGCGATGTGGGTGGCAGGCTCCGAGAACGTTCGCGTGATCGGCAACGAGGTCTTCGGGAGCCCGATCGGCTTCGAGATCACGGTTTCCAACAACGTCTGGGCGACGCACAACAACATCCACGACAACACCGTCGGCGTCGGCCTCTTCCATCCGAACGCGGCCGGGAACCCGCAGAAGCCGGTCATGGCCAACTGGGTGATCTTCGGAAACCACATCCACGACAACAACCTGTCGAACCCCGCGCCTCTGGGGAGCTTCCAGGCCGGCGTGCCGCCGGGAGTCGGGGTCCTGGTGCTGGGCGTCTCCGACCATGTGATCGCGGGGAACCGCATCGATGGCAACGATTTCGTGGGGATCGGGGTCCTGGGCTGGTGCACGGCCACGTCCTTGGGCGACCCGAGCCGCAACTGCATCAACGACCCGCCGCAGGCGGATCCTTCCGCGAACAACAACCTGGTCATCGGGAATTGGCTGCTCGGCAACGGCGGGAACCCGCCGCCGATTGGCCTCCCGGGCGTGGACATCCTCTACATCCAGACTCCGCCCTTCGAGCCGGGGGTCGGCAACTGCTTCGAGAAGAACCACTTCGACACCTTCTTCGCCGCCACGCCGGACAGGGAGCTGCCCACCGACGGGTGCTAGAAGGTCGACTCAGGAAGAGTCGGACCGACGGCGCAAGTCGAGACCCATCATTGGGTCGGCCTGGTAGCCGCCCATCGCAGCTGAGATCGGGCCCGGAGGTCCGGCCGCCGGTCTGAGCGGTCCGGTTTCCGCGACGCCGGTGCGCTATCGCTTCCGCCCGGGGCGGGCGGTTCCGACGCCTGCGCGCGCATGAGCCGCTCGGGAACCCCGAGCCCGGTCGCCGGTCAGAGGATCGCAGTGTCTCCCCAT
>CAYPSI010000351.1:0-2543 GCA_964413375.1 uncultured Spirochaetales bacterium
GAGGTCGCGGTGCACGATGCCCTTCTCGTGGGCTTCCTCCAGGGCCTCCGCGATCAGCTTCGCGATCGAGGTCGCCTCGTCGACCGGGATCGGGCCCCGCTTCAACCTCTCGGCGAGGTCTTCGCCTTCGACGAGCTCCAGCGCGAGCGCGAGGATGCCGTCCGCTTCCTCGAGACCGTAGATGGCAGCGATGTTCGGGTGATTGAGCGACGCGAGCAGGTGGGCCTCACGGCGGAAGCGGGCGACGCGCTCGGCGTCCTGCGCAAACGCGGCGGGCAGCACCTTGATCGCGACCTCGCGCCCGAGCTTGGTGTCGCGAGCCCGGAACACCTCGCCCATCCCGCCGGCGCCGATGGCGCCGGTGATCTCGTACGGACCCAGCCGCGATCCGCGATCGAGCGTCACCTCCCGGCCGACCCGCTGGCGTGGCTGATCATGGAGAGGTTGGCATTCTAGCCCTCGACGCCTGGAACGGCACCCTCGGGCGCTCAGGACGAGGGGTTGCTGCTCGCCCGGCTCGACAAGGCGGTCTCGTCCCTCGCTGCCTGGCTAGGCGCCCCAAGGCGAATCGTCTTGAACAAGGGCCGTTCCGGGTGGCAGACTCCGCTCGTGGACATCGTCGCCATCAACGCGGAAGGAACGCTCTTTGTCTCGGGTGAGATCGAGGACTGGGAGGCGCTCGCCGAGCGTGGCATCGACACGATCGTCGACATGGACGCGAGCGTCGACACCGGGCTACCCCAGGCCCCGGGCACCGTGCTCTACGTCTACCACCCGATCCTCGACGAGGACCTGCCGAACCTCGTCAAGATCGAAGCGCTCGGGCGCCTGGTGGCCGACCTCGTCTCCTCGGACCACCGCGTGCTCGTCCACTGCCGGATGGGCTTCAACCGCTCCGTGCTCGTGATCGCGACGGCGCTCACGTACCTGGGCATGACGGGCGCGGCGGCTCTCGAGCACCTGCGCGAGCGGCGCCCTGGCGCGCTCTTCAACGAGAACTTCGCAGCCCACGTCGCGACGCTGCCGGCGCGGCGGATCCGCGTGGAGACGATCTAGGCTGTTCTTGTTTGGGACGTGTTGAGCTGCATGCCGGCGTGTGTGCTCCCCAGCCCGGCGCGAGATTGACGCGCTTGCGGATGTGGGGCCTGTCAGGCCGGAGCTTCCTTCTCCAGGTGCTGGTGCTGGCGGATAGCCGCTTGGCCGTAGTCGCGCTCGGCTAGATAGCGATTGTGGCTTAGGCACAACAGCCCCACGTTCCTGGGATCGTGATCCCCTCCCATGGCAAAGGGATGCCTGTGGTGAAACTCGAGCCGGTCCCGCGCGGAGCAGCGTCGGCCCTGCTCGTCGACGTAGCCGCAGCGGTCGCCGTCTCGCGCGCGCACAGCGCGCCGGACGGCGGCGGGGATGTGGCGCGACTTCGGTGACGTGTCGGAGTCTTCAAGCCCCTTGCGTGGAGCGCGGGTCTTGGCGTAGCGGCGGGCCTCGAGCCGCTCGAGCTTCTCGGTGACGGCCCGCTCGATGATCGCGCCGAGGTCGCCACCGGGGATCTCCGATCGCATCAGCGCAGAGAGCCGCTCGAGCTTGTCGTGAAGCTCGGCGCTGGCGGTGAACTGCACTTTGTAGCGGGCGGGCGACAGCGGCTCGACGGCAGACCTGAACGCTGCGAGCGGCGGGGCTGACGTCGGGATCCTCAATGACGTAGGGGGCGGCGGCGTCCCCGGCGGTACCAGGGCGAGAGTAGTCGCTGGAACCGGCGCGCTGACTCTGTCCGGGACGAGTTCGAGAGCTGCATCTCGGGTCTGATCGCGACTCTGCGGGACGGCTGTCGGCGGAGCCTGTTGCTTCTGCGGGAGCTTCCGCATCACGGACCGAGCATCCGGCCGCGGCGACAGCTCGGCGACGAGTTCCTGGATCTGACGCTTGGACCGGTGCGTCGCCCGCGCCAGCACCGCGTCGCGGTTGTCCCGGGTCAGCAACGGCGCGAGCATCGCGATGCCGGTGAGGTGCAGGCGACCGTCTCGGAGCATCGCCAGCAGCACATCGTGCTTGCGCGCGGCACGCGCGACCGTGATGCGTCTGAAGGCTTCGGCCTCCGAGAGGTGAAGCCGCTCCGTGCAGTAGACGAACATCGAGGGCGAGGCTTCACGGGCGTAGAGTCTGCGCTCGTCGACTTCGCCGATATGCCCGACGAGGTCAGCTTCGACGCGGCGCGACTGGGACACGAGCTCGCCGAGGCGGTGGAGCAGCTCGTCGTCGGAGATGGTGTGGAGGGCGCGGGCGTATTCCATGACTTCAATATAGGCAGGCCTTCGCGCGCTGCTCTGGAGCCCGAATGGCAGGAGCATCGAGGCAAGATCGTCGCGCGCGGATTCCCGCGCGATTGCGGCGTCCCTGGGGCGTGTCCTTGAGTCACAGGGGGCTTCAGGCGAGCGCCGCTCGCCGTTCGCGAAGTCGCTCCCGAGAGTTGTCAAGGGGCGTCGAAAATAAACTCAGGCTCGCTCGCCATCGGTGATCAGCGCCGGGGGTGAAGATCGCGCTCACCG
>CAYPSI010000352.1:0-1640 GCA_964413375.1 uncultured Spirochaetales bacterium
TGCGCAAGGTCTCCACCGGATCGCGCAGCAGGCCCTGGAAGTGCACGTCGACGAAGCGATCGGGAACGCTGCGCTTCGCTCGAGCCTCGGCCACGCCGTTGAGCGCCATTCCGAACACCGCTTCGATCCCGGCCGCCATCGCGCCGACGTCGACCCGCTCCGCGCGCAGCCACTGCACCATCGCGGTCGTGCTCACCGTCGAGGGCATCGTCTTCGCCGGGTCGCGGTGCGTCTGCACGATCCACGCGTCCGGATAGGTCGCGAAGACGAGACCGAGGGTCATCAGGTGGCCGGGCGTCTTGAGCAGCCAGGTGCGCGGCTCCGAGCCGTGCTGGAGCAGCTGGAGGATCCGGCGGTGGAAGCGGTACATCTCCTCCATGTCGGGCATCCAGCCGGGCATCTGCGCCACCATCGGCCAGTGCGGTCCGCAGAAGCAGGCCGCCGTCAGCGTGACGCACTCGACGGGCAGGTCCGAGCGCAGCTCGTGGATCGCCGCGAACTCGGGCTGCAGGTCGGCCCACAGCTCCTGCTCGCACTCGCTGATCGACGCGCGGCGATCGGGGCTCGCGCCGGGGAGCGGAAGCGTATGCAGCGCCTCCCAGGCGAGCGGCGCGCGAAACGCGGGATCGAGCCAGAGCAGCTCGAACAGGATCGTCGTGCCGGAGCGCGCCGGCCCCGTCACGATCACCGGGGCCGCGATCGCTTCGTCCGCGATGGCGGGCTGCTCGTCGAGGGCGCGAGCCAGCAGCAGGCGTGAGCGGAGCGAGCGCAGCAGCTCCTGACGGGTCAGCAGCCGGCCGACCACGCTGAGGTCGGCGGCGTCGAGCGCGGCGACGAGCGAGCCGAAGCGCTCGCGCCAGCGCGGGTCGCCGAAGTCGCCGAAGGCTCCGCCGCCGAGCGAGTCGAGGGCCGCAGCGAGCAGCGCGTCGGCGTCGAGGGGGATGATGCCCCGAGCGCCCCCGACGGAATCCCCCATCAGATTGATCCGCCGGACCCAGTCCGGACGCTGGTAGCGCTCGGCCATGCTCGCGATCCGCATTGCATCGCCTCCTCTGCCCGCGAGCGGGGCAGCTTGGCACCGCGCTGGCCCCGCGTCGAGCCCGCGCCCCCGTCCCCTCGGCGCCTCTGGTAGGATCTCGTCCGCGATGGAAGATCCTCGAAGCTCGTGTCTCTGGTTGCGCCGACCGCGGGTCCACCCGCTGCTGGCCGCGCTCGCCGCCGCCGCGCTCGCCGTCGCGTGTTCGCCGCACGACCGCCGTCCCGGCACCTGGCTCTCGGGCGAGCTCGTCCCGGGCCCGGTTGCGGACTGGTCCTTCAGCGACGAGGCCGAGGAGATCTTCGTCGAGACGCGCACCTGGTACGGCATTCCGCACTCGATCACGACGGTCTGCGCGGCGGACGGCGCCGCCCTCTACGTTCCCTCCGTCTACTTCGAAGCAGGCGAGTTCCCCGACGCGCGCTTCTGGAACCGCAACGTGGTGCGCGACCCGCGCGTGCGAATCCAGATCGGTGATCGGCTCTACGCCGGGCGGGCCGTCGTCGTCGAGGACGCGGCCGAACGCGAAGCCGCGCTCGCGGCCCTGGCCCGCAAGTACCCCTTCTGGCAGGAGCTCGTCGCCAAGCCCGAGGACGAGCGTCCG
>CAYPSI010000353.1:0-37257 GCA_964413375.1 uncultured Spirochaetales bacterium
TTCGAAGCGTCACGTGGCAGGGGAAGCGCGCCGCGAGCGGTGCGCGGCGGCGATGGGGATCGCGAGCCCTCGGCCCGCGCGGGCGACCGGCGCCGCTGCGGCGACCACCCCATCTCGTCGGGATCCGAAGTTCCAGGTCGAGCTGCCGCGGTCTTCGCTTCGCCATGAAGGAATCGTGACATCTCCGTGTGTCGGATGCGGACACACCTGCGCCACTTGAATATCGCGATGTTCGTCCCGTGCGGGGGGACAGGTGGGTCGTTTCGAGTACTGCCTCAAGTCTTACCTCGCGACTTCGCGAGATCCCAGGACCAGATCTCGTTGGGAGCCGTCGCCACGATCCCGAGCGGTGTCTCCACTCCTTGCTCTCGTCGCGTCTGGTCGCAGAGAGCGGGGCTCCAGAACACACCGCGAGCGATGCTCGCGGCGCGGGATTCAGTGCAGCCGCTGCCGCCGGGTCCGGAGCGCGTGCAGGCGCTCGCGGATCGCG
Source organism: uncultured Spirochaetales bacterium (assembly GCA_964413375.1). Lineage (GTDB taxonomy): Bacteria > Myxococcota_A > UBA9160 > UBA9160 > SMWR01 > CAZUYC01. The sequence continues at coordinate 491 of CAYPSI010000353.1, forward strand.
GGGGCCGATTCGTCGTCGGGGGAGAGCTGGAGGAAGCGCTCGAGGTCTTTTGTTGCGGCGGCGAAGCACTCGAGGCGCTCGTAGACGAGGCCGCGGTCGCGCAGCTCGAGCGGAGCATCGGGGAGAAGCATCAGGATGCGCTCGCAGCAGGCGAGTGTGCGCCCGAAGTCGCGTGCGCGCAGGTGGAGATGCTTCAGGTTGGTGAGCATCCGGACCAGGATCTCGCGCGGCGTGGCCGCGCGCAGCTGCAGCTCCGGCTCGAAGGGTGTGTCGAGCCCGAACGCGGCCTGCAGACGCGCGCGACAATCCGCGAGCTCGAGGATGCGGCCGTGGAAAGGGTCGAGCACCCGAAGCTCCGGCCCCTCGAGCTTCACCAGGAAATGGCCCGGAAAGGAGACGCCGCGGAGCGGGAGGCCGATGCGCCGCGCCACCTCGACGAGCACCAGCGAGAGCGTGATCGGGATGCCGGTACGCCGTTCGAGCACGACGTTCAGGAAGCTGTTGCAGGGATCGTCGTAGCCCTTCTCGTTGCCGACGAAGCCCTGTTCGTGGTGGAGGAAGTGCAGCAGGCGCTCGGCCCGCTCCGCATCGTTCGAGGCCTCGCCGAGGCACGCTGCTGCGGCAGCGGCGAGCGCGTCGAGGCGGGAGAGGGTGACCTGCGGGTCGAGCGATCCATACTCCTCGGCCGCGATCCACAGGGCCGCGAGCGCCGTGTCGATCTTCGCGTCGGGCAGCCGCGCCAGCAGCGCGAACTGCTCGCGCGGGTCGCAGGCCTTCATCCCTGGCCCCAGAACTCGTCGACGGCGTGCTGGTCGCGCGGTACGGCCCAGATCTCCGCGATGCGGTCGTCGGCAATGCGGAAGATCAGGATGAAGCCCGTATCGAGCGAGCGGCCTGCGCGCGTCCCGATCACCTGGAAGAACACGGCGACGTGGTCGTCCCCCACGAGGATCCGCTCGAACTTCGAGTCGAAGCGCTCGGCCGCGTCGCCGATCGTGGCGAGGTAGCCGAAGACCTCGTCGAGCCCACGGTGGATCCCGGAGCGGCGACCGCGGCCGGAGGCATGCCAGACCAGATCCGACGCGCAGATGCGCCGCAGCGTCTCCGTGTCACCGATCGCCGCCGCCTCCCAGGCGCTGCGGGCGAGCTCCGCGTGCGGGTGCTGGCTCATCGCTCCGACGTGCCCGCGGGGCGCCCGGCCACCCGGCGCTCTTCGTCGCGGCGGCGGAGCGCCCGGCGCTGGGCCTGGATCCACAGGCCGTAGGCAAGCAGTGAGCCGACCACCACGACGTATGCGGCGATGAGGTAGCCCACGCTCTCCGATCCGATCTCTCGGCTCCAAGCTCTCGGCTTCGAACTCTCCGGTCCGAGGCAGCGGCGACCGGTCGGCGCCCGGTGATTACCCTAACCTCGCGGAGCGATGAGCGCACCCCTGTGGCAACCCTCGGCCGAGCGGATCGGGCGCGCGCAGGTCACCGCCTTCGCGAGGCGCCTCTCGGACGAGCACGGGGTCCCCTTGCCCGATCAGGCGGCGCTGCACCGATTCTCGGTGGCTCGCCCCGAGCCATTCTGGCGGGCCGTCTTCCGGGATTGCGGGGTCCTCGCGACGCAGGAGAGTCAGGAGGTACTCGCGGACGGCGACCGGCTGCCGGGAGCGCGCTGGTTCCCGGGAACGCGTCTCAACTTCGCGGAGAACCTGCTGCGCCGGCGCGACTCCGGCACCGCGCTCGTGTTCCGCTCCGCGGCGCGAAGGGAGAGCTCGCGTGCACGGCACCCTTCCCGTCGCTACCGCTCGGCTTCTGGAACGATCCCGGGGGTCTGCGCTTCCGCGCCGCCTACTTCGAGCGCATCCCGGGCGTCTGGGCGCAGGGAGACTTCGCCGAGACCACGGAGCACGGCGGCTTCGTGATCCACGGCCGCTCGAGCGCATCCGGGTGCGCCTGCGCCGCGAGGCCTCGCCGCGTCACGTTCCCGCGCGGATCATTCAAGTGGCCGACATCCCGCGCACGCGCAGCGGCAAGATCGTCGAGATCGCCGTGCGCGACGTCGTCCACGGGCGGCCGGTGCGAAAGCGCGAGGCCCTCGCGAACCCCGAGGCGCTCGAGCTCTTCCGCGATCTTCCCGAGCTCCGCCGCTAGCCGCCCGCGCCCGCCGCGCTCCGACGCGAAGCCGCTCGAGCGCGCCGTGCGGCGGGCACGGGGATTGCTGTGCCTCGGTGCCGCGGCACCCCACCGCCCCGGTCCCGAGGAGAGACGCGATGCTCCGGGACCTCCTGCGCCGATCCGATCCGATCGCGACCTTGCTGCTCGCGGTGTGCTGCGCCGGCGGCGGCGACGCCGGGCCGCAGTCGCTGCTCGCAGCGACGCCCGGGACCCCGCGCTTCCAGGAGTCCGGGCTCGTTTCCGTGCCGGGCGGGCAGCTCAATGCCGCCGGCGGGAACCTGCTCGTGCGCCGCATCGATCTCGCGATCGACACGAAGCTCGGAACCTGGGAGATCGGCGCCGTCTACAACTCGAAGACGCGGCGCTGGCTCTGGAGCTTCGACGCCCAGTACGACGGAAGCAGCTTCGTCGACCCCTCGGGCGCGGTGCACCAGGATCTCTGGGCCGTCGCCGACGGCGACCTCGTCCCGGGCTCCGTCTGGGTCAAGCTCGATGCGTCGCGCATCCGCTCGGTCGGCGGCCTCGTTCACGACTTCGATACCACCGGGCGCCTCGCCGCGGTCCACTGGGCGAGCGCCCCCTACCCCCGTCTCGAGCACCTGGCTCTGGCGATCGCGGGGGCCCCGCGCACGACGGAGATCCGCCAGTGCGAGGCACCCGGCGTCTGCTCGGCCGTCGCCCAGCTGTCCTACGACGCCAGCGGCCGCGTCAGCTCGATCGTCGACCGCGCCGGACGCACGGCGGACTTCGCCTACGACGCAGATGGCTGGCTCGTCGTCGCACGCGACGCACTCGACGTGGAGCGAGCGCTCCCCGGCACGCGTTACGAGTACCGGGAGGATCAGCGCCTGTTCGCGATGACGAACTCCGAAGGGGAGCGCCTCGAGTACGCCTGGCACTGGAACCAGGGACGCATCACGGAGATACGCGGGGTCGGAGCCGAGGGCTTCGCGCACCGCTTCGAGTATGCGGTAGACGGCGATCCGCACGCCCCGTACACCTGCACGCACATCGATCCGCTCGGGCAGCGCACGCTCTATCGCTTCGATGGCCTGCGCCGGCTGCGCCGTCTGACGCTTCCGACCGGAGAGGTGACGCTGCGCGAGTGGTCGGGCTTCGAGCTTTCGAGGCTCGAGCTCCCGGGCGGAGCGACGACGACCTGGGAGCACCTGGGTCAGGACGAGGTGCTCCGAAGCGACCCCACCGGGAACGTCGTGCATTTCGACTTCCGGATCGCGAGCGCCGAGGACCGGACCGCCCCCTTCCAACGACCGATCGACTGGATCGAGGACTCGCTCGGAGTGCTCGAGCGGCGCGGCTACGACTGGCAGGGCCGGCTCGTCTGGATCGAGAACGGCGCCGGCGAGCGCACCCAGTTCGAATGGGGACCGGAGAACCAGCTCGCGCGGCGGATCGGGCCGGACGGGATCGCGATCCTCTACGCGAGCTACGGTGAGCACGGCCACGCCGAGGAGGTCGCAGTCGGCGGCGAGCTGGCGACGCGCGTCTTCGATGCGGTCGGAAACCTCGTCGCGACCTCGGGTTTCGAGCGGCTCGATCCGCGGCCCGGAGGAGAGATCTCGCGTCGCTTCGACGCCGATCGGAACCTCGCAGAGATCGCGCTGGCCGACCCGGGTGCCACTGGATCGACGGGCCAGGCCTCGGTCCGGATCGACTGGCGGAGCGACCATCGCCCGCTGCGCATCGCGCGCCCCGGCGGCGGCGATCACCTGTTCGAGTACGACGCGCTCGGGCGCCAGTCGGCACGTCACGAGCGCTCGGGCGGCGCAGTCGCTACGACGCTCTACGAGCGGGACGCGCTGGGGCGAAGCCGTAGCGAGACGCTTCCGAACGGGATGCGTCGGGAGCGGGCCTGGAACGCTTCGGGACGCCTGATCGGCATCAGCGCTGTGCGCGACGGCGCACTCGAGGGGGAGCTCTCCGTGCAGTGGGCCGACGACCGGCCGGCGGCGACGCTCGATTCGCGGGCGGGTGGCGGCGAGAGCTTCGAGTGGGGCGCGAGCGGCGCGCTGGCGGCGATCTCCTTCCCGGGAGGCGAGCGCCTCGAGATCGCCCGCGATCTGCGCGGGCGGAGGACCCGCGAGACCTATCGCCTCGCCGACGGCTCGCCGCTTCGCGAGATCGGCTTCGGCTACGACGCGGCCGGACGCGAGACCCGCACGACGGAGGACGGAGCGCTGCTCGTGGAAGAGCTCTGGTCACAGGGTCGACTCGCGAGCACGCGCTTCGGAAGCGGATTGCTGCGCAACCTCGCCTACGACCCGATGACGGGTCAGCTGGCGGGGGCCACGTCACTGCGCCCGGACGGAGCGGTGGTGGAAGCCACCGCACTCTCCTTCGAGCGTCACGCCGCTGCCGACGAGCTCCGGCTCGTGGCCGAGACGACGAGCGCAGGTCCCGCGCTGGCGACCACGCACGAGGAGTTCGCACTCGGCCCGCTCGCCGGCGCCGGCAAGCGCCTCGTCGCGTGGAGCGACGGGGCGACGGAGCGCCCGAGCGCCGCGGACGCGCTCTCCAACACGCTTGCACTGGGAGCCGAGATCTTCCTCTACGACGCGGAGTCGAGCCGGCTCCTCGCCCGCCAGGACGCCGCGACCGGCCAGCCGGTCGGAGCCTACGCCTACGATGCGGCCGGCTTCTGCGTGTTGCGGGACGGGATCCCGCTCCTCTGGACGGCGCTCGGGCAGATCGCCGCGATCGGCTCGAAGGCGGAATTCGACTGGGACCTCCAGGGGCGGCCCTTGCGCCGCCGGGTGGCGGGCGAGGAGACGCGCTTCCTCTTCGGCGGCCGCGTCGAGACGGACGCCGCAGGAGTCCCTCTGCGCCTCGACCTCGGAGCCGTGCTGCTCCAGCTCGACACCCGAGAGCGTCGTTTCCGCCACCTCGACTTCCGAGGCAACGTGAAGCTCGAGAGCGACGACACGGGCGCAGTGACGCTCCACCGGGGCTACGCGCCCTACGGGACCGATTCGAGCACGGGCACGGGCGACGGCGCCGCCGGCTTCGCCGGCGGCCGCGAGATGGCGGGGCTCGTGCTGATCGGGGCGCGCCTGCTCGATCCCGCGGCCGGCCGCTTCCTCTCTCCCGACCCCGTGCTCCAGACCGTGAATCAGTACGCGTATACGCTCGCGAACCCGGTCGCCTTCTGGGACCCGGACGGGCAGCAGTGGAAGCTCTCCGGCTTCCTCTACGGCGCCGCGGCCGGCGCAGGCGGGGTCGTGGTCGGAGCCGCGACCGGCGCCGCCGCCGGAAGCGCAGTGCTAGGCGGGATCGTCGGCGGACCGATCGGCGCGGTACTCGGGCTCGCGGTCGCCGAGGCCGTGTACCAGCACGTCGACCCGGGGAAGCATGGACCCTTCTCGCTCTCCGACGTGCTCCAGATGGCGACCCCCCTCTACGTCGCGCCCCCAGAGCGCGGCGGGAACGCCTGCGGTTGCGAGGCGCGCCGCAGCGGCGGCCCGCGGGGTGCCCCCGCCATCGACCCCGGCGCGCCGGGCGCCGGCCACCCGTCGGGAACGCCGATCGGTCTGCCGAGCTTCCGCTTCGGCGCGTGGGGAGCCGGAAGCTCCTCCGGCGCGGTGGGCGGCGGCTTCGGGGGCTGGTGATGCGCGACGACGACCCGCGAACGAGCGACTCTTCTAGGCTTGGAGCGGCGCCCGGATCGGGCCCGAAGGAGCGTCCGATGGGACTCCTCGACGCGCTGTGCGAAGCGATCTTCGTGCGACGCTCCGACGGCCGCGTGCATTTCTTCCCGTGGGGTGCCGCCGGCCGCGGCTATGCGCTCGCGTCCGAGGAAGAGCATCGACGCCTGAGGGGAAAGACGAAGCGCCTGCTCGCCCTCGGCCTGCTGGGCTGTCCGCTCGTGGCCAGCCTTGCGATGGAGCCTCTGGGGCTCCGGCCGATGGCGGCGTTCGGGCTCCTGCTCGCGCTCTTCGGCGGGCTGCGCCTCGCCTGGCTCACGCGCGGTCTCGAGCGAAGCCCCGAGAGGATCACGCGGGCCGAGGGCAACGCGCGCATTGCGCAGGCGCTGCGACGGCTGTGGAAGGGCTCGGATGCAGCGGACGGCGCCTAGCGCAAGCGAAGCGCGCAGCAAGCCGAAGGCGAGCGGAGTCGACCGGGCAAGCGAAGCGCGCAGCGAGCCACAGGCGAGCGGAGTCGATCGGGCGCGTCAGCGGGACGGCGGGGGCACCGCGCCGGTGTCGATCACGTCGTAGATCCGGTGGAGTTTCGGGTCGATCCAGTCGTCGTTGACCGGGCTATCCCAGCGCCCTTCGCTCGCAGCGCTCACGTGCGGGAGCGCGTCGATGACGTCCTGCCCGGTGATCTGATCGAGCGCGCGGCCATCGCCAGGATTGCGGGAAGCGTCGAAGGCGATCGCGCGGAAGTCGATCAGGCAGCCGTCCGCGGGCGAGTTCTCCGGATCCCAGACCTCGGCGATGCGCGGCAGCGGTGTGCCCGGGCGCACGGTGATCTGCTGGCCCGCGGTGAGCGTCATCGCGCGTCCGAGACGCCGGGAGCTCTCGACCCGGACCTTGCTCTCCGCGGACGCGATGGTCGTGACCCCCTTGGCGTCCACCGCGACGTAGACGACGGAGCCGAGCACCGTCGCGATCGCGGCGGGCGTATGGATCTCGATGCGCCGGTCCGCCGGCCGGGGCTCGGCCAGGACGCGGATCTCGCCGGCGCGAAGCTCGAGAACCCGCGGTCCGTCGCTCCGCCCCTCGCGATGCCCGAGGCGCAGCGTCGTTGCCTGGCACAGCTCGAGCACGGCGTCCCCGTCCACCAGGATCGAGCAGGCACCGTCCTCGGCGGTCCGAAGCGAATCGCCGTCCGCGAGCGTGGACTGTCGCTCGAGCGCGACTCCACTTGCACCCGCGTTGCCGATCACCGCGGTCACGGTGGAAACCGGTGCGGAAGCCCCGGACGCCGCGCCGGCGGCGAGCAGCGCGGCCGCTGCAGGGATGGCATGCCCGGAAATCCGGCTCCAGATCCGCCCTTTCGGGCAGTTTCGCCACTTCCGCCGCTTCGGCGCGTTCGTCCAGCTGGGCCCGCTCATCGCATGCTCCGATTGGGAAGGCCTGCCACTTGGTTGGCGAGGCCTACCACTGGTTCGGGAGGCCTACCACTGGTAGGTCAGATAGGCGCCCACGACCTTCCGCGTATGATCGTACACCGGAATGTTGGAATCCTGGAAGGCAAAGGACCCGGCCACCCGAGCGACCCAGTGCTCGAGGATGGGCTTTGCGATTTCGGCACTCACCCAATGGGTGCTGTCCTCACGCTTCTCGAAGGGCGTGAACGCGCTGTGGTCGCGGTAGTCGCGGTGGGCGAAGCGCCAGAGCCACGAGAAGGAGAGCGCCTGGGGGAACTCGTAGCCGGCTCCGAGAGAGGTCTCGAAGCCGTCGTAACGCCACTCGGTCCCGTCCGCGTTGTGCAGATCTCCGACCGCACCGACCGTCACATAGCTGAAGGGCTCCGGCAGGAAGAAGTACTGGTTCACGCCGAAGAGGTGGCGGGGGCCGTCCCGCTCGAAACTGGCGTTCGGCGGAAAGTCCACGTTCTGGAAGTTCGCATACTGCAGCTGGTAGTAGGGCTGCGAGAGGCCCCAGCTTCCCTGGCGCAGCGCGAGGCTCGGCGTCGCCCGGTGCAGCTGGCGGAAGGGGTCCGTCATGCTGAGGAAGGTGTAGGCGTAGTCGTAGCGGAGCCCGACCCGGACGGGGCCCACGAGCGTTCCGCCCGACACCCAGCCCGCATGGGTCTGGAGGTCCACCTGGCTCACATCGTGGTTGACGCTCCAGTAGCCGTCGTAGCCCGCTGATACCGACGCGGTTTCATTCGCAAACACGCGCGCGCTGCCTTCCGCCGTGAAGGCACCGCGGTAGTCCGAGTCCTGGTCGGCGCCGGGGTTCGGCTGGCCGTTGGCGAGGAAATCATCCGCTCCGGCGAGCGTCGGGTTGCTGTCCCACTCGCCGCCGGCCGTGAGCGCGAGGCTCCAGGGTCGCTCCGCCCGCTCCGCGCGCAGCTCCCCGGTCAAGCTCGCAGCAGAGCGGCCGAGCGGCGAGATCGGCGACTGCTCGGCGACGACCGAGAAGGAGCCCGCGGCGGCCGAGAAGTCGCCGATCGAGGCCTCGGCCAGGCCCGCGTAATAGCGGGCCTGGACCGCGAGTGTCGGGTCGAGCTCGGCGGCCCGCTCGAGATTCGGAAGCGCCGCGGACAGGTCGCGGGTTCGATAGGCCGCGACGCCCGCATAGAAGCGGGCCCGGGCATCCTCCGGGTCGTCGGCCAGCACCTGCTCCATCGCGGCCCGGGCCTCGGCGTTGCGACCGAGCTCGAGCAGCGTGACGCCGCGGTCGAAGACGAGCTCGCGGTCCATCGGGTCGAGCGCCAGCGCGCGGTCCTGGAGCTCGAGAGCGCGGCCCGACTGCCCTTGCGCCTTCAGGATCAGCGCGAGGTAGCGCAGAGCCTCCCGGTCCTCGGGGTCGTCCGCCAGCACGCGCTCGAAGCTCCGGCGCGCCGCGGCGAGCTTCCCGTCGCCATAGGCCACGACGCCGCGGTGGAATGCGAGCTCGGACTCGACCGACCCAGCGGCGGGCAACGCCGCGAGGCCGCTGACGAGTCCGACCGCAACGCACGCTCTGCCCCAGGCGCGCTTCAAGCCGACTCCAATCTTGGGATCCTGGATCTAATCCTGGATCCTGGATCTGTGGGGGGAGGGCGGCGCCGTACACAGGACGCCGCCGGGTATTTCACCAACCCCGTCCGGGTGTGTCAATCGCGAACCCATGATGGATTCGTTGTGTTTTACACCCGTTTAAGTCTCTGGCGGACGCGGATAGCCCAGCGCGGCCAGCGCGGAGCGCGCCTCGTCGAGCGTCGCCGGGTCGTCGATCGTCGCCGGGGTGCGCCACGCCTCTGCGTCGGCGATCCGGCGCAGCGTACCGCGCAGGATCTTCCCCGAGCGCGTCTTCGGCAGCCGATCCACGACGCAGACCTGCTTGAAGGCGGCCACCGGGCCGAGCTGCTCGCGGACGCGCGTGACGAGCTCGCGCGCGATCTCTTCCCGGTCCCGTACGACACCGGCGTTGAGCACGACCATACCCAGCGGAGCCTGCCCCCGGAGCGCGTCGCGGACGCCGAACACCGCACATTCGGCCACGTCGGCATGTCCGGCGAGCACCTCCTCGATCGCACCGGTCGAGAGGCGGTGGCCTGCAACGTTGATGATATCGTCGGTGCGCGACATCACCCAGACGTAGCCGTCCGCATCGATGCTGCCGGCGTCCGACGTGGCGTAGTAGCCGGGAAAGCGCGCGAGGTACGCGCTCTCGAAGCCCGCCTCGTTCTTCCAGAGCGTGCGCAGGCAGCCGGGCGGAAGCGGCAGGCGCAGCACCAGATGGCCGCTCTCCCCGGGCCCGAGCTCCTTGCCAGCGTCGTCCAGGACGCGCACGTCGTAGCCGGGAACCGGCTTCGTCGGCGATCCCCGCTTCACCGGTTGCGGCGCGAGACCCAGGCAATTGGCTGCGATCGGCCAGCCGGTCTCCGTCTGCCACCAGTGGTCCACCACGGGCACCTCGAGCGCGCGCTCTGCCCAGGCCACCGTGTCGGGATCCGCGCGCTCCCCGGCCAGGAAGAGCGCCCGGAGCGACCCCAGGTCGAATTCCCGGGGGAGCCTCGCCTCCGGGTCCTCGCGCTTGATCGCGCGCAGCGCCGTCGGCGCCGTGAAGAGCGCGTTCACGCGGTGCTGTTCGACGACCCGCCAATAGGCACTCGCATCCGGCGTCCCGACCGGCTTCCCCTCGTAGAGGATGCTGGTGCAGCCGAGCAGCAGCGGCGCATACACGATGTACGAGTGGCCGACGACCCAACCGATGTCGGACGCGGCCCAGAAGACGTCGCCGGGCTGCATGCCATAGACGTGGCGCAGGCTCCACTTGAGAGCGACGGCGTGCCCGCCGTTGTCGCGCACCACGCCCTTCGGAGAGCCGGTGGTCCCGGACGTGTAGAGGATGTACAGGGGAGCCTTCGCCTCGACCGGCACCGGCGCCGCCGCGGGGCCCGACGCGGCGAACTCGCGCCAGTCGAGGTCGCGGCCGGCGACCAGCGGCGCCTCGAGCTGCGGCCGCTGGAGCACGATGCAGTGGCGCGGCTTCTCGCTCACGGCCTCGAGCGCGCGCTCGAGCAGCGGCAGATAGGGCACGATGCGCCCCGGCTCGATCCCACAAGAGGCCGTGAGCACGACCTTCGGGGTCGCGTGCTGGATCCGCTGCGCGAGCTCGCCCGAGGCGAAGCCCCCGAAGACCACCGAGTGGATCGCGCCGAGGCGGGCGGCCGCGAGCATCCCGATCACCGCCTCGGGGACCATCGGCATGTACAAGAGCACCCGATCCCCGCGTTCCACTCCGAGCGAAGCGAGGGCCCCCGCGAAGCGCGCCACCTCGTCCTGGAGCTCGCGGTAGGAAAGCGAGCGGACGCTGCCCGTCACGGGGCTGTCGTGGATCAGCGCGGGCTGCTCGCCGCGGCCCAATCGCACATGGAGGTCGACCGCGTTCGCACAGGTGTTGAGGATGCCGCCCGGGAACCAGACGGTGTGGGACGCGCGGCTCGCGTCGAAGACGGCGCGAGGGCGGCGCATCCACTCGATCTCGTCGGCGGCCCGGGCCCAGAAACGCGACGGATTCGCGAGCGACTCGGCATGCGAGACTTCGTACGCATCCGCCATCGCGCCGCAATATACTCGACCCGCCGCACGCAGGAGGTCCCATGGACGCCCTCTCGATCGCCGCACTCTGGATCCTCTTCGCCGCCACCCACATGGGGCTATCGAGCCAGCGCCTGCGCTCCCGACTCGTGGCGAGTCTCGGCGCTCGCGGCTTCCAGGGGGCGTACTCCCTGGTGGCCCTTGCGATCTTCGTTCCGCTGGTCTGGACCTACTACGCGCACAAGCACACGGGTCCCTTCCTGTGGACCCTGGCCCGGCTGCCGGGCGTCCGCTGGATCGGCCTCGCACTGGTCGGCGCCGCCTGCGTGCTGATCGTGGCCGGGCTCGTGCAGCCGAGTCCCGCCAGCATCCTGCCGGGCAAGCCGGTGGTCCGCGGCGTCGCGCGCGTCACGCGGCACCCCCTCCTGATGGGCTTCGGGCTCTGGGGCGTCGCCCACCTGCTGCTCGCGATCGTGCACGCGTCCGAGCTCGCGTTCTTCGGGGGCTTCGCGCTCTTCGCCGTCATCGGCTGCGAGCATCAGGACCAGCGCAAGCTCGCGAGCCAGGGCGAGAGCTACCGCGCCTACGTCGCTGCCACACCCTTCCTTCCCTTCGCGAGCAGGAGCTTCCCCCGAGGACTCGTCGAGATGCCGATGCCCATCGCCATCGCTGCCGGGATCGCGCTGGCCTGGACCTTGCGTCACTACGCTCACGGTTGGCTCGCGGGCTGATTCCGACGGCAGAGGCGTGGGCACGGCGCGAAATCGCGCCACGACGGGAGTTCCGGCCGCGCGCGCGGTCGTCTACACTGCGCCCGGTCCGGGGAGGACCTCGCATGATCCCTCGTCGCGCCCATCACGTCTCCTTCACGGTCGACGATCTCGAGCGCTCGAAGCGCTTCTACGAGGATGTGCTCGAGCTCGAGCCGCTGCCGCGACCGGACTTCGGGATCGCAGGCTTCTGGTACCGCGCGGGAAACGTCCAGCTGCACCTGATCGCGCGACCGGCTGCCGCTGATCCGGGGCCGCCTGCAAAGGCGTTCAGCCCGATCGCGAATCACATGGCCTTCGGGATCGACGACTATCCCGAGACGCTCTCGCTGCTGCGTGCGCGCGGGGTCGAGGTGCTCGAGACGCGCCCCGGGGTCGGCCCGCAGATGTTCATCCGCGATCCCGACGGAAACGTGATCGAGCTGACCGCGGACCCTGGCTAGCCCGCATGGCGGCGGGGGTGGAGACCGCAACCCGAGACGCATTTCGGGGACGCGTGGCCGTCGTGACCGGGGGCGCCGGCGGCATCGGCCTGGCGATGGCTCATGCCTTCGCAGCTCGGGGCGCGAAGATCGTGCTCGCCGACGTCGACGAGGACGCCCTCGCGCGAGCCGAAAAGGAGCTCGTCGCGGCGGGAGGGGAAGTCCTCGGCGTCGCCGCCGACGTGACGCGACGCGAGAGCATGGTCGCGCTCGCGGACGCGACCGTCGCTCACTTCGGAGCGACCCACATCCTGTGCAACAACGCCGGGATCGCGCTCGCCGGCCCCCTCGTGGGAGCCGACCCGGATGGCTGGCAGCAGGCGATGGCGATCAACTTCTGGGGCGTCGTGCACGGAATCGACGCCTTCCTGCCGCGAATGATCGCAGAGCGGCAGGGCGGTCACGTCGTGAACACGGCATCGATGGCCGGCCTCGTGGGCATGGACTGGCTCGGGATCTACTGTGCGACGAAGTTCGCGGTGGTGGGCCTCTCCGAGTCACTGCGACGGGAGCTCGCGCTGCACGCGATCGGCGTCTCGCTGCTGTGCCCGATGCTGGTCGCGACCCAGATCACGGAGAACTCGGCTCGCACGCTCGGCCGCGCGGCTCCGGTAGACCAGGCCGGCGGTGGGTCGGACCCGTCGGCGAAGCTGGCGCTCCAGGGCAGCGTGATCGCCGCCCCGGAAGTGGCCCGCCGCGTCGTGCGCGCGATCGAGACCAACGCGTTCTACGTGTTCACGCACCCCGAGCAGCGCGAGATCCTGCGCCGCAGGGCCGAACGCCAGGATGCGGTCTTCGAGCGGGAGTTTTGAGTCGCATTCGATGAGAGGAACGATGCGGGCGATCGCCTGCATCTGCCTGACAGCCCACTCCGCTCGGCTGCGCCTCGCTGCGCGCTTCGCTTGCTTTCGGGTTGCGACGTACCGCGGGGTGGTCAGCCCCTCCGCTCGGATGCGCCTTGCTGCGCGCTTCGCTTGCTTGCGGGGCGGGGTGGCGCCCGAGGGCGGTAGGTCGTGGGCGGTTCTGGTTCGCTACTGTTCGGGGCGCGGAGGAAGAAAATGTCCAGCCTTCTCGACGAGGCGGCGGTGCTCGATGCGCTGCGGCCGATCGTCGACCCCGATTTCCAGAAGAGCATCGTCGAGCTCGGCTTCATCAAGGAGCTGCGGATCGAGGCGGGCCGCGTCGAGTTTGCGATCGAACTCACGACGCCCGCCTGCCCCGTGAAGGCGGAGTTCGAGAAGGCTGCGCGAGATCGCGTCGCGGCGCTCCCGGGTGTGCGCTCCGTGGAGGTGCGCATGACCAGCAACACACGCGGGCAGCGTTCCACGCCGCCGACGGCCGATGCGGCCGTGCTCCCCGGCGTGCGCAATACGATCGCGGTGGCATCGGGCAAGGGCGGCGTCGGCAAGAGCACCGTGGCGGTGAATCTCGCGCTGGCACTCCGACTGAGCGGTGCGCGCGTCGGCCTGATGGACGCCGACGTCTACGGCCCCTCGCTGCCGCTGCTCACCGGAGTCACCGGGCGCCCGCACTCCGAGAACAAGCGGATCTTTCCGAACGAGGGCCACGGGCTCCGGCTGATGTCGATGGGCTTCTTCCTGAGCCAGGACTCGCCTGTGATCTGGCGCGGACCGATGGTGCACGGCCTGATTCGCCAGTTCCTGACCGACGTCGAGTGGGGCGAGCTCGACTACCTCGTGGTCGACATGCCGCCCGGCACCGGTGACGCGGCGCTCACGCTGACGCAGTTGGCGCCGCTCTCGGGTGCGCTGATCGTGACGACGGCCAACGACCTCTCCCTGATCGACGCCCGCAAGGGCCTGTCGATGTTCCGCAAGGTCCACGTCCCGGTGCTCGGCATCGTCGAGAACATGTCGTACTTCACGCCGCCGGACCTTCCGGACCGCCGCTACCGGATCTTCGGAGAGGGAGGGGGCCGACGTGTCGCGCAGGAGCTCGGCCTCGAGCTCCTCGCGGAGATCCCGATCGAACCGCGCATCGTCGAGGGAGGCGACCGCGGCATGCCGATCGTGATCGACGCGCCCGACTCGGAGGCGGCTCAAATCTTCCGGAAGCTCGCTGGCCAGATCGCGCGCAAGCTGGCCGTGCTGGCCGAGCGCACGCCGGCCATCGCCGACGCCAACATCACCTGGGTGAGCGAGCCGACTGTCTAGCCTCGGCCGCAATGCGCGCAAGGTGCCACCCGCACATGGCGCTCTCGGCCCCGATTGCACAGGTGCGTGCACGGCTCGGCTGACGCTCGAGCACGCCGGCCGCGATCCAAGCTCTCGCCAAGCCTCGCCGCCACCATTCCGCTGGTGAGGACGGCTTCATCGCCTGCTTCTGCTGCGCCGCCTCGCCCCTGCGAGGATCCGCTCCGCCAGCGCCCCATAGTCGCCATCGAAGTGGTGGCCGCCCGCCGTCTTGATCACCTCGGCGTGGGCGAGGTCGGGACCGGGGCAGAGCGTCTGCTCCTCCTCTGCGCCGTAGAAGCACTGCACCAGCGAGAGATCGAGCTTCGTGAGCTCGGGCAGGACCGGGAGCGCATCCTCGGGCACGCCGCCCAGCCAGCCGGTCACGGCGATCTCGAAGGGCGCGCGCGACTCGAGGCCGAGCAGCGAGATCTGCTGCACGGCGGGGCCCGAGATCATCCAGGCGGGGCGGCGGAACTACAACCGCACGAGCCTCGCGGAGGGTTTCGCGAGCCACCCCGGGGCGTGGGCTCGAGGGCAGATCCGATTCTTCGCCCACCCGCGACCCGAGCCGGGCCGAGCGCCGGGGCGCTGAGCGGGTCGCGGCGCCCGGGCCCGTGGTAGCGCCGAGGCGTTGCAAGGCCGGCGGTGATGGCCATCGTGGCGAAGCGCCACGCGTGGCGCTTTACCCCTCCGAAGGGCGGGGATCGGAGCGCTCGGGGAGGCTCTGGCTGGCACGCGCCGTGCAACCAGGTGCGGATCAGGCCGGCAAGCGAAGTCGCCGGTCGAGGGAGGTATGCGAGATGATGCAAAGCAACCGCGCGGCTGGGAGTCGCCAGGAAGCATCCGTCCGGCTGAGGGAGAAGCGCAAGCAGCTCGTGCCGTGGGGGCCCGGGTTCACCGTGCTGCTCGTCGAGGACGACGACGAGATGCGCACGCTGCTCGCGGGTGTCCTCCGCCGAGACGGCTACCGGGTGATCGAGGCGCCGGACGGCGACGACGCGCTCGAATGGCTGTACGTGGGCTCCCGGAAGGGCGAGCTGGCACGGGTTCCATCGCTGATCGTCTCGGATATCTACCTTCCCTGTGTGTCGGGGCTCGAGATCCTCGAAGGAGTGAGCCTCGGGGTCCGGCGCATTCCGGTCATCCTCATCACGGGCTTCGGAGACGAGGCGACCCACGCCCGCGCCCGAGACCTCGGCGCCGAACGCGTTCTCGACAAACCCTTCGGGATGGAGGAGTTCCGGACGGCGGTCGCGACAGCGCTTCGCGGCCACACCTCGAGCTCGCTCCCGGAAGGCGACGGCCACGTGATCTGAGACGAGCCAGGGTCCGGCCGGCCGGCGCGTCGCCCGGCCGGCGGCCCGCGAGGGTCGGCGGACCCCCAGCCGCCAGCCCTCGCGGGCGAGCCCGGTCGCGCGGGCTCGAGCCCTCGCGTACGCTCGATTGACGCAGCGCCGCGAGGTTCGATGAAGCTCGTCCGCCGCCTCACGTTCTATCTGTTGCTCGTGATCGCGACCGTCGTCGGCATCGACACGTGGCTCGGCGTGCGCGACCACCTGGCGCTCTTCGACGAGGACGTCCGGCGGGACGAGCGAGTGCTGGGGCAGGCGTTCGCCGCCGCGGTCGCGATGGCGTGGCGGGAAGGGGGCGAGCCCTCCGCCCTCGAGCTGATCGCCGAAGCCAACCGGCGCGAGGCAGACGTGCGAATCCGGCTCGTCTTCCTCGCCGGCCCGCCCGACCCGCGGTATCGCCCCGAGGTCCCGGTGCCCGCGCCGGGTTCCGCAGAGCGCCTGCCGATGGTGACGCACGTGCGCGACGAAGGGCAGCACGACGCGCGGCTCTTCACTTATGTGCCGCTGGAGATCTCGGACCCGCGGGCACCGTTGCTCGAGGTCTCGGAGGCCCTGGCGCACGAGCGCCTCTACACGGCGAGGCGGGTGCGGCGGACTCTCGCGACGTCAGGGCTCACGCTGCTCGCTTGCGGGATCGTGGCCTGGATCGTCGGCGTGCGCCTCGTCGGCCAGCCGATCTCCGCCCTGATGGAGAAGGCGCGGCGCATCGGCGCGGGGGACTTCTCCGAACCGATCCGGCTCTCGCAGCGCGACGAGCTCGCGCTGCTCGCGGGTGAGATCAACGCGATGGCCGATCGGCTGGCGGCCGCCTCGCAGCGCGTCGCGGCCGAATCCGCCGCGCGGATCGCCACGCTCGAGCAGCTCCGCCACGCGGACCGCCTGAGCACGGTCGGGAAGCTCGCGGCCGGCCTCGCCCACGAGCTCGGCACCCCGCTCAACGTCGTCTCGGGTCGGGCGCAGATGATCGCGTCCGGCGAGACGGCGGATCGGGACGAGACGGTCGCGTGCGCGCGCATCATCGGTCAGCAGGCCGAGCGCATGACCGCCATCGTCCGGCAGCTCCTCGACTTCGCCCGCCGCCGGAGCCCCGAGAAGGTGCCGATCGACGTGGGCCAGCTCGTCCGGCAGACCGCTGCCCTGCTCGAGCCGTTCGCGGCCAAGCGCAAGGTGCGACTGGTCTGCGAGGAGCCCGCGTCGCGGCTGCTCGCGTCGCTCGACGGCAGCCAGATGCACCAGGCCCTCGCCAACCTCGTCGTGAACGCGATCCAGGCCTCCAAGGGTCCGGCCTCCGTTCGCGTCGCCGCATTTCCGGAGCGGATCGCCGCGGGAGGCGCGGCGGCGCACGCCGCGGGTCCCCATGCGGTGCTGGAGGTGAGCGACGAGGGCGAGGGCATACCGCCCGACCGCCTCTCGGCCATCTTCGATCCCTTCTTCACGACCAAGCAGGTGGGGGAGGGCACCGGGCTCGGGCTCTCCGTGGCCCAAGGCATCGTCAAGGAGCACGGAGGCTGGATCGAGGTGGAGAGTGAGCCCGGCCGCGGTAGCCGCTTTCGCATCTTCGTCCCCATGGAGGCGGCGTGAAGGGGCGCGTGCTCGTCGTCGAGGACGACGCGCAGATGGGGGAGCTGCTGCGCGAGCGGCTCGCGCGCCGCGGCTTCGAGGTCCACGTCCACACCTCGCCCGAGGAGGCGCTCGAGCAGCTCACCGCCGAGGACTTCGACGTCGTCGTGACCGACGTGCAGATGCGGGGGCTCGACGGAATCCAGCTCTGCGAGCGCGTCACAGCGAATCGGCCGGACGTCCCCGTGCTCGTGATCACCGCATTCGGCAGCCTCGACACGGCCGTCGCGGCGATCCGGGCCGGCGCCTTCGACTTCCTGGCAAAGCCCTTCGAGGTCGAGGAGCTCGCGTTCCGACTCGACCGAGCCCTCCGCCACCACCGTCTGAGCGAGGAAGTAAAGCGGCTGCGCGCCGAGTCGCAGATGCCCGTCGAAGAGCTCCTCGGCGAGAGCCCGGCCATGCGGACGCTCCGCGACCTGGTGGCGCGCATGTCCGGCGCCGACGCTCCGGTCTTGATCACGGGGGAGACGGGTACCGGGAAGGAGCGCGTGGCCCGCGCCATCCACCGCCTCGGCCGAGGCGCGGGCGAGCCCTTCGTGGCGCTCAACTGCGCGGCGCTGCCCGAGCCCCTGCTCGAGAGCGAGCTCTTCGGCCACGAGCGCGGCGCCTTCACGGATGCGCGTTCACCGCGCCGCGGCCTCGTGGTCCAGGCGGGTCGCGGGATCCTCTTCCTCGACGAGATCGCTGACCTGCCCCTCGCGCTCCAGCCGAAGCTCCTGCGCATGCTCCAGGAGCGCCGGGTGCGTCCGCTCGGCGCCGGCGAGGAGATCGCCTTCGAGGCGCGCGTCGTCGCCGCCACCAACCGCGACCTCGAGGCGGCCGTCGAGGAAGGGCGCTTCCGGGAAGACCTCTTCTTCCGCCTCGACGTACTTCGCATCGAGGTGCCGCCGCTTCGGGCGCGCGGCAGCGACAGCCTGCTCCTGGCGCAGCATTTCCTGCGCGCGAGCGCGGCCCGCGGCGGCAAGGCGGTGACCGGGATCTCGCGCGGGGCTGCCGAGAAGCTCGTGGCCTACGCCTGGCCGGGCAACGTGCGGGAGCTCGAGAACGCCATCGAGCGCGCGGTGGCCCTCACGCAGCACGAGCAGATCCTGGTCGAGGACCTGCCGGAGCGGATCCGCGACTACCGGCGCGGCCACGTGCTGGTCGCGAGCGAGGATCCGCAGGAGCTCGTGCCGCTCGAGACCGTGGAGCAGCGCTACATCGCGCGGGTGATGGAGGCCGTGGGAGGCAACAAGACCCTCGCAGCACGCGCCCTCGGCCTCGACCGCAAGACCCTCTACCGCAAGCTCGAGCGCATGGAGAGGCACCGGAGCTGAACCACGCCCCGCCCCGTGGCGAAAGTCCACGCGGGGCGGAACGCGCCGCGGCGGCGACCTCTCCTCGAGCCTCGGAGCGCCCCTCCCTGGCACGCGTCGTGCATCAGAGCTCGGCAGACCTCATCTCGAGGTCGCCGAGAGGAAAATCCGATGCCCGCGACGAGCCCCGTTCCGACGATCACCAGCTACGCACGGCCTGCGCGCAAGACGCTCGAGCGCGCGGTCGCGAGGCGCAGGCGCAGCGCGATCCTCCTGGTCGAGGACGATCGGGACATGCGCGATCTTCTGGCGACGACGCTTCGCCGCGACGGCTACGACGTCGCGGAGTGCGCAAACGGCGACGACGCCCTCGATTGGCTCGGACCCGGCGTGCTCGAAGGCGAGCTCGAGCGTCTGCCGGCGGCGATCATCACCGACGTGCGCCTGCCGTACTTCTCGGGGCTCGAGATCCTCGAGAGCGTGCGCTGGGCCCGCGAGCCGATCCCGGTGATCATGATCACGGGTTTCCCGGACCAGGACATCTATGAGCAGGCGTTCGAGCTCGGAGCGCGCTCCGTGCTCGCGAAACCCTTCCGGCTCGACGACCTGCGTGGCGCGCTCTGGACCGCGTTGCAACCTTCCGAGCGGCCTCCGCGCCGCGTCCGCCCGAGGTAGACCTGCTGCCGGCCGCCGACCGGACTCACTCGCGAGCGAGCGGGGCCTCGATGCAACGGCGTGGGCCGATACGCGCTAGCGACCGGTCAGCAGATCCATGTACAGGATCGGGACCGGACCGACCGGCGTGAACTGACGGTCGGAGAGCTCTTGGAACGAGAGCCGCGTGAGGCGCAGGTCCGCCTCTGGCTGAAAGAAGCCGTCGTCGATCGGCAGCTCCGCCGCCCAGTTCACGAAGTCCGTGTGGATCGTCTTTCCCGAGAGCCGCGTGTAGATCTGGAGGCGCACCGGTAGGCGCAGCTCGTCCTTCGTCACCCACACCTCCCGCCGACCGGTGTCATCGGTCACGCGGTAGCGCTCGCAGGGGCGGCCGCCGATCTCCTCCTCGCCCACCTTCTCGGCGCCCTGCCCGACGATCACCTCGACCTCGCGCCCAAAGGGCCGCCGCCCCGGTGCGTCCTTCGCGATGGCCTCGGGGGCGCGCCCGATCGCAACGCCCTCGCGACTCGTCGCGTCGAACGCGTAGTAGGTGTCGCCGCTCACGATGCTCACGATCTTGTGCCCGGCGACCACCGTCTCGGCGCGCAGCTTCGGACCCTTCGACCAGAAGTACGCGACGTTCATGCCGAGCTCCGAATGCGCGAGGGCGAGCGCGAACCAGGTCGGCGCCTGCACTCCCGCCTCGCCCGGTGTGCCGGAAGCCTTGGCCGGGGCCGCGGCAGCCGGGGCCTGCTTGCGCGTCTTCGCGTCCGTCTGCGCGAGCCCCGGCACCGGCGTGAGCGCCAGCGCACTCGCCAGCGCCAGCCCGACGGTCCGCCCGCGTCGCATCATTCGGGAGCCTCCGCTGGCTGCTGTGCAGGAACCTCGAGCTCGGGAATCGGGCGTCCCTCCATCCACTCGGGAATCGGCACGCCGAGCAGCGCGAGGACGGTAGGGGCCACGTCGACGCTTCGCACGTCGCCGAGCGCGAGCCCGGCCGGAACTCCGCGGCCGAGGGCGGCGAAGAGCGCCGACATCCCGGGCTCCGCGGGCCGATAGCCGTGCACGCCGCGAAGCGACCCGCCACCGATCGCGACCCCCGGCGACGCGAGCACCACGACGTTGCCGAAGCGCGGATTTGCGACTCGCAGCTCCGCGGGCGCCTCGCCGCGCCTCCAGGCTTCCAGGCCCTGGTCGCGCGCCACGCGCACGGCCTTCGCCTCGGCACTCGGCCCACCCGCGACCACGACGCTCGCGAAGCCGCCGCCTCCGAAGATCTGCGCGCGAAGCCCCGCACGCCGCAGCTGGCGCCGCAGATCGACGCGCGCCCGGACGCGATCCATCCCGTGATCCGAGACGACGATCAAGGTCGTCGTCGCGAACGCCGCTCGGCTCTCGAGCCCGGCGATGAGCGCCGCGAGCGCTGGCTCCTGGGCGCGGAGCGCGCGCAAGACCTCCGGCGCGTCGGGGCCATCCCGGTGGGCCGCGTGGTCTGCGCCGTGGAACCATGCCGTGACGAGGCGCGGGCGCGCGGAGAGCTCCAGATCGAGCCACGCGAGGATCTGCGCCACTTTGTCCCGCTCGGCCACGCGCGAGTCGAAGCGCTTCCAGTGGCTCGGAGCGCGCCCCGTGCGCCAGGGCCCTTCGGAGCCGACCCAGTGGTAGGAAGCCGCTCGCAGGCCGTGGGCCTCCACGAGCGACCACAGGGGCTCGACCTCGATCCAGGTCGGATCGGCGTCCCGGTCGAACACGCCGCGCTCGGGGTCGAGGAAGCTGTTGTTCACGATCCCGTGCCGGTCCGGATGCACGCCGGTCACGAGGGTCACGTGGTTCGGGAAGGTGTTGCTCGGGAACACCGGCACGAGGCGCCGCGCCCAGGCGCCGCGCCGCGCAATTTCTGCGAGGCTCGGAAGGCCCCGGAGGCCCACCTCGGGGGACGTTCCATCCAGGGAGACCAGGATCACCGTGGGCCGGGCGGTCCCCTGCGCGACCGCGAGCGCCGGGACGAGCGGCAGGACGAGGAGCAGCGCGGCTAGCTCGCGCGGGATGCGGCGCACGGCTGCGCACCTTACCATCGTCCATCGTGCGCGTCGCGCTCACGATCGCAGGCTCGGACCCGACCGGTGGTGCGGGGCTCCAGGCCGACCTCCAGGTCTTTCGCGCCTTCGGCGTCCACGGCGCCGGGGTGATCACCGCTCTCACGGTGCAGGACACCGCGAAGATCCACCGGGTGCTGCCGGTCTTCCCGAACGTGGTGCTCGAGCAGCTGCGCGTGCTGCTGGCCGACCTGACGCCGCACGCCGTCAAGATCGGGATGCTCGCCACGGACGACGTCGCGCGCAGCGTGCTCCTCGGCCTGCACGAGCTCGACCGCGCGCCCGCGCCCGTCCCGATCGTGCTCGACCCGGTGCTCCAGGCGAGCGACGGGACGCGGCTCCTCGAGCCACGCGCGCGCGCTCCGCTCGAGGAGCTGATCGGTCGCTCCGCGATCGTGACGCCGAATCTGCTCGAAGCCCGCGAAATCACCGGCTGCGACGTCTCGACCGAGGAGGGCATCGAGGCCGCGGGCTGCGCGCTCGTCACCAATCTCGGCGCCGCGGCCGCGCTCGTGAAGGGCGGACACAGGGACGGCCCGCCCGACGACCTCTTCGTCGTGCGCGCGGGCGGCTCGGCCTCGCTCACCTGGCTGCGCGGCGAGCGCATCGACGCGGGCCGCGTGCACGGCACGGGCTGTGCGCTCGCCTCGGCGATCGCCGCCGGGCTCGCGCGCGGCGTGGAGCTGCGCGAGGCCGTCGAGCGGGCGCGCCGCTTCGTCGCGAACGCGCTGCGCGAGGCCGAGGCCGTCGGCAAGATGGCGCGACTGCTCGCGTACCTGTGAGCCGGCCCGAGGACGTTGCGATGACTTGAGCGGTGGTTGCCCACTCCGCTCGCCTGCGTCTCGCTGCGCGCTTCGCTTGCCCGCGATGAACTCCGCTCGCCTGCGGCTCGCTGCGCGCTTCGCTTGCAAGCGGCGCCAGCCGCGCGCAGCGAGGCAGAGCCGAGCGAAGCTCAATCGAGCTCGACGGCGACCCGCTCGATGCGCCCGTTCCACGCGTTGCCGGCCGGGTAGTCGCCGGCGGGCGAGCCGGTGTCGAGGCCCACGTCGAAGGTCTCGTCGATCGAGAAGAAGACCGGCGCGGTGCGCGGGATCCGTCCCTGCGCGACCGGCTTGCCGTCGACGCGTAGCTGGCCCACCCCGCCGCCGCCAATTCCCCCGTCGTAGGCGAAGTCGAAGCCGAGCGTCCGCTTGCCGCTCGGAAGCTTCTCGCTCGCGACGATCGTCGAGCGCTCCGCGCCGAAGAAGTTGTAGCTGTAGGCCGGACGACCCCCGGCATCGACGTAGAGCGACCAGCCGGCCACCACACCCCCCTCCGCGACGATCACGCCCTGCCCGCCCGACTCCGGCACGAGGAGCTCCGCCTGGATCGCAAAGGAGCGATTGAAGAACGCGGGCGCAGCGGACTCCGGGATGCCGATCGCACCCTCGTGGAAGACGAAGGAGCTGCGGCCGCTAGCGAGCCTCGGCAGATCGCCGGCACGCACGGAGTCGTGCAGCGGAAGTCCGCGATGCTTCGCGAACTCGGCCCAGAAGAGGTCCTGGAGCTCGCGCAGGCGTGCTGGCTCCGCCTGTGCGAGGTCGCGGGCCTGGCTGAAGTCGCTGTCGAGGTGGTAGAGCTCCCATTCGTCGTCGGCGATCGGTCCCTGGCCAGACGAGAACACGAGCCAGGGCATCCGACCGCGGGAGGCCGATGCCATCCAGCCGTCGTGATAGATCGCGCGGTTGCCGTAGACCTCGAAGTACTGCGTGCGATGGCGGCTCGGCGCCTTCGCATCGCCGAAGCTCTCGAGCAGGCTCACGCCGTCGAGCGGCTGCTGGGCGACTCCGTTCACGCTCGCGGGAGCCGCGATCCCCGCCGCCTCGAAAATGGTCGGAGCGAGGTCCGACACGTACGAGAACTGCGAGCGCAGGCCCCCCCGTTCCCGGATGCCGCGGGGCCAGCTCACGACCAGCGGGTTGCGCGTGCCTCCGAGATGTGAGGCCACCGTCTTCATCCACTGGAAGGGCGCGTCCATCGCCCACGCCCACCCCGCCGGGTAGTGCGGATAGGAGCTCGTTCCCCCGAGCAGGTCGAGACGGCCCAGCAGCGCCGCGGGATCGTCGTTCACGTCGAAGAACGCTGCGAAGTAGTTCCAGGCGCCGTCGGCGCCGCCCTCCCCGCTCGCGCCGTTGTCACCGACGATGTAGAAGAAGAGCGTGTCGTCGCGCTCCCCCATCTGCTCGAGCGCCGCGACGAGCTTCCCCACCTGGGCATCCGTGTGCGCGAGGAAGCCGGCATAGACCTCCATGAAGCGAGCGGCGATCCGCCGTCGATCGGGCGAGAGGCCTTCCCACGCCGGGAGCTCCGCAGGCCGCGGAGTGAGCTGCGCATCGGCTGGAACGACGCCCTGGCGCTTCTGCCTGGCGAAGGTCTCCTCGCGCAGCGCGTCCCAGCCCTGGTCGAAGCGGCCAGCGAAGCGATCGATCCAAGCCTTTGGCGCGTGGATCGGCGCGTGGGTCGCTCCCGGGGCGAAGTAGACCAGGAAGGGGCGTTCGGGCGTGACGGCGTGCTGGAGCTGCATCCACGCGACGGCCTGATCGGCGAGGTCCTCGCTCAGGTGATAGTCCGCCCGCGGCGGGCGACGGATCGGTCGCGTCCCCTCGTAGAGCGTCGGCTCGAACTGGTGCGTCTCCCCGCCGAGGAAGCCGTAGAACTTCTCGAAGCCCATGCCGGTGGGCCAATGCTCGAAGGGACCCGCCGGAGAGGTCTCCCATTCGGGAGTGAGGTGCCACTTGCCGAAGGCGCCGGTGCTGTAGCCGTTCTGGCGCAGGATCTCGGCGAGC
Source organism: uncultured Spirochaetales bacterium (assembly GCA_964413375.1). Taxonomy (GTDB): domain Bacteria; phylum Myxococcota_A; class UBA9160; order UBA9160; family SMWR01; genus CAZUYC01. The sequence continues at coordinate 24,661 of CAYPSI010000353.1, forward strand.
GTGGCCGCCGTCGGGGGAATGACTCCCCGATAGCCCTCCAGATTCCTGGCGGAGTTCATCACGGCACCGACGCCGACGGCGTGCGGATTGCGGCCGGTCAACAGCGCCGCCCGGGTCGGCGAGCAGATCGCGGTGGTGTGGAAGCGGTTGTAGCGCAAACCGGCTGCGGCCAGGCGGTCGAGCGTCGGCGTCTCGATCGGCCCGCCGAAGGTCTGGGCCGCTCCGAAGCCGACGTCGTCGAGCAGCACGATCACCACGTTCGGCGCCCCGACGGGCGCCCGCTCGACGCGGATCTCCGGCGCCGCTGCGCTCCCCCCGTAGAGCTCCGTGGCGGACCCGCCCGCGGCGAGCCCCGGCCAGGCCGGGAAGATCGCGACACCGAACGAGAGCGCGAGTCGCCAGCGCCGCATCGGGGGTGCTATTGCGGGAGCGCGAACGCGAGCAGCGCGTCGCCGATGGTCGTGAGCACGTTCCCTCCCGCAGCGACCACGACGAACTGTCGGGAGTCCTTCCGCAGCCGGTAGGTCATCGGGATCGCGTTCGCGTTGAAGGGAATCCGCTGCCTCCACAGCTCTGCTCCGCTCCCGCTGTCGAAGGCGCGGAAGTAGCGGTCGGTGGTCGCCCCGATGAAGTAGAGACCGCCCGCGGTCAGGAGCCCCCCGCCGATGATCGGGGTCCCGAGGTCGCGCCAGGCGGGTACCAGCCAGATCGGAAAGGGTGCCTTGTCGCGCGTGGTCCCGAGCGGCACCTGCCAGCGCCGCTCGCCGCTGGCGAGGTCCACGGCCGAGAGGGTTCCCCAGGGCGGCGGGTTGCAGGGCGCGCCGAAGTTCGAGAGCAAGGTCTGGCGCCTGACCCCGTAGGGCGTCCCCGCCATCGGGTAGAGCTCGTCCGGATACTCGACCGCGCCGGGGTCGAGCCGCTCGAACTCCGCGCGCGGAATCAGCTGCGTCACGTTCACCGCATGCGTCTGCGCGACGTAGAGCACGCCGTTCGTCGGGTCGATCGCGAGGCCGCCCCAGTTCATGCCCCCCACCGAGTGCGGGAGCTGGAGCGAGCCCCCGAGGCTCGGCGGCGTGAAGATGCCGTCGTAGCGATAGCGCTCGATCTGCTTCCGGCAGTAAGAACGGTCGAAGGGGGTGAAGCCGAACGCGTCGTCCGGCTCGAGCTGCGTCGGATGCAGCGGCGGCGGATGCGTCGGAAAGGGCTGCGTCGGCGAGAGCCGCTCCTCCGGAACGCCGCCCTGCGGCACCGGCCGCTCCTCCACCGGGTAGAGCGGCTCGCCGGTCTCGCGGTCGAGGATGAAGAGATGGCCCATCTTCGTGGACTGCACGAGCGCCGGGCGCCCGCCGCCGACGCCGGGGAGCTGGATCAGCGTCGGCTGACTCGGAACGTCGTAATCCCAGACGTCGTGGTGCACGGACTGGAAGCGCCAGACCACGCGGCCGTCCCGGGCGTCGAGCGCGACGGTGGAGCTCGAGTAGTAGTCGAGGCCATTGCGATCGCCGCCGAAGGAGTCGGGCGACGCATTGCCGAGCGGTACGAAGACGAGACCGCGTTCGGGATCCCCCGAGAGGATCGACCAGACGTTCGGCGTACCGCGCTGGTAGCGCTCGCCCGGACGCGCGTCCGACTGCCAGTCGGGCGGGACGGGATCCCACGCCCAGACGAGGCGGCCGCTGCGCGCGTCGAAGGCCCGCACCACGCCGGACGGTGCATCCACGCGCAGCTGGTCGGCCACGAGTGCGCCGAGCACCACGAGGTCGCCCAGGATCAGCGGCGGCGAGGTCGGGTAGTACTCCCAGGCGGGCGTGTCACCGCTCTCGCTGATGCCTTCGCGCAGCGCGACCCGGCCGCCCTCGCCGAAATCGCTGCACAGCAGGCCCGTGTCCGCGTCGAGCGCCAGCAGCTCGGAGTCCTTCGTCCCGTACAGGATGCGCTTCTGGCAGGGCCGCCCCGCGACGGGGGACCTTTCCTGCCAGTACGAGACGCCCCTGCAAGAGAGTGGATAGGGACCGCCGCTCCCCACCGCGCGCAGCTTCGGATCGAAGCTCCAGCGCTCCGCTCCGATCTCGGGATCGAGCGCGAACACGCGCTGGTATGGGGTGCAGTAGTACAAGAGCTCGTTCACGACGAGCGGCACTGCCTGGAACGAGGTCGGCGCGCGCCCGTCGCCGCCCGCGGAGAAGTCGCCGCTGCGGTGAACCCAGGCGAGCTCGAGGTAGGCGACGTTCTCGCCGCGAATCTGGTCGAGCGGCGAGTAGTGATTGCCCGACTTGCTTCCGGCGAAGTCCGGCCACAGGCCGGTAGGACCCGAGAGATCGATCGGCGGGGGCTCGGCTCCACAGGCCGCGAGGCAGGAGCCCACGGCGATCGCTGCAATGGCCTGTTTCAGCATGGTCGCGGCTCCCGCGCTGCGGCGCGGCCGCAGTCTAGCGGAAGCCCCTCTGCATCGAGCGATGCGAGCTTGCGCGAGAGCGCCACGACGCGGTACTCACCCCTCCCGTGCGCAGCGATCCCTACGATGTCTTCTCCCGCGTCTACGACCAGGACGTGCACCTCGAGATCCCGCGCGCGTTTCACCGCACACTTCGGCCGCTGCTGCGCGACGCCCGCAAGGGGCCTCCGGTCCTCGATCTCGGCTGCGGCTCGGGGCTCGTGACGGAGCGGATCGCGGCGGACGGCGCGCGCGTGATCGGGGTGGACGGCTCGAAGCCGATGCTCGCGCTCGCGCGCCGGCGCTGCGCCCGCTACGGCGATCGCGTCCGGCTGCTCCACCGGCGCCTCGACGCGATGCGGCTCGCACCCGAGGCACACCTCGCGTTCGCCTGCGGAGACGTGATCAACCACCTGCCGAGGCTTTCGGTCGTCAAGCGCGTACTCGGCTCGATCCACCGCGCGCTGGCGCCAGGCGGGGCCCTCGTCTTCGATGCGCTCACGAAGTTCTGTTTCGAGACCTACTGGCCCGACAACACGCACCTGCTCGAGGGCCCCCACGGCGATCTGCTGATGGACTGCGACTGGGACGCGGAGAGGAGACGCGGCACGGCGCGCATGATCGCCTACGCGCGCGACGGGCGCGGGCAGCTGCGCCGCAGCGAAACGACGCTGCACGAGTACCTGTGGTCGGATCGGGAGCTGCGGGAGGCCTTCTCGAGCGCGGGCTTCGCCGAAGTCTGGAGGCTCCCGTGGAGCGCGTGGCCCGATCAGCGCGAGGAGCCGGCGATGGATCGCACCCTGTGGTGCGCGCGCAAGGCCGGCGCAGACGCGAGCGTGCGCCCCGCCCGGCTACGCGCACTCGGCTTCCGGCGGGTCCGCTAGCAAGCGAAGCGCGCAGCGAGGCGAAGCCGAGCGGAGGCCGGAGCCCGAGCGCGAGCGATCAGCGAGCGCGAGGCCCGGCTCGAGCAAGCGAAGCGCGCAGCGAGGCGAAGCCGAGCCGAGATTACCCGGCCAGGGCTGCGAGCAGCCGGCCCCACACGTCGTCGAAGTCGCCGTTGCTCATCACGAGCACGACGTCTCCGGGTCGGCTCTCCCGCACGAGCTGCTCGACGATCGCGTCGACGCCGTCGATCGCCACCGCGGGTACTCCGCGGGCGCTGATGTCCTCGGCGAGGCGCAGCGAGGAGAAGCGCTCCGCCACCTCGCCGGTCGCGCTGTAGATCGGCGCGTCCGGCACTACCGCGACGACGACGCGATCCGCCCCGTCGAAGGCCTCGGCGTAGGCGGCCTGGAAGACGGCCCGCCGGCTCGTGTTCGTGCGCGGCTCGAAGAGGGCGACGAGACGGCGCTTCGGAAAACGCGCGCGAAGCGAGGCGATCGAGCCCGCGACGGCCGTCGGGTGGTGGGCGAAATCGTCCACGACGGTCACACCCCGGGCCTCGCCGCGGACCTCCTGTCGGCGCCTCACGCCGCGGAAGCCCGCCAGCGCCGCGGCCGACCGCTCCACCGGGACGCCGAGGGATGCCACGGTCGCCACCGCCGCCAGCGCATTCTCGACGTTGAAAGTGCCGAAGAGCGGCAGCAGGGTCTCGGCCACCGCGCGCCCCTCGCGCAGGATCTCGAAGCGCGTCCCGCCGGCCTCCGCCCGGCAGCCGACGGCGCGCCACTCGGGATCGCCCTCGCTGGTGACCCCATAGCCCACGCTGCGGCAGCGCGCGCCGGCGATCACTTCGCGCACGCCGGCGTGGTTCACCGCCGCGATCAGCGTGCCGTCGGCCGGGAGACGATCCACGAGCGAGCGGAAGGATTGCTTCACGTGATCGAGGTCGCGATAGATGTCCGCGTGGTCGAACTCGACGGAGGTGACGACGCAGGTGCGCGCCCCATAGTGCAGGAACTTCGGGGTCTTGTCGAAGAAGGCCGTATCGTACTCGTCGCCCTCGACCACGAAATGCTGCCCGCGGCCGTTGCGGAAGCTCCCATCGAAATCGAACGAGAAGCCTCCGACCAGCAGCGATGGATCGCGCCCCGCGGCGTCGAGAAGCTTCGCGACGAGCGTCGTGGTGGTCGTCTTGCCGTGGGTACCGGAGACGACGACCGAGTGTTTGCCCTCGATCGCGAGCTGATAGAGCGCGTGCGGGAAGGAGAGGTAGGGAATCCCCTCCTCGATGACGGCCAGCGCCTCCGGATTGTCGGGGCGAACCGCGTTTCCGATCACGACGAGGTCCGCGTGGGCCTCGGTCACGTGCTCGGCGCGGAATCCGACGTGGACCGGGATGCCCCACTTCTCGAGCGCCGTGCTCATCGGCGGATAGAGCCGGGAATCCGATCCTGTGACCTCGAGCCCGCGCGCGCGCAGGAGCCCCGCGAGCGATCCCATGCCGGTTCCGGCGATGGCGATGAAGTACACCCGCCGCGGCGACTCGCTCACCCCCTCACCCCTCCCGGAAGGCCTCGATCACGAAGTCGTGGACCAGGGGCCGGAGCTCGTATCGGCTCTTCTTGGCCACGAGATGAACCCGATTCGTCAGCAGCACCACGATGGCTTCCGTCTCGAGGTCGATCCACAGCGAGGTGCCCGTGAAGCCGAGGTGGCCGATCGAGCCCGGCGAGAAGTGACGCCCGGAGGAGGATGCCCCCGGAGTCGGCGTATCCCAGCCGAGCGCCCAGCCCGAGCCCACCGGAAGATCCTGTCGACGGCTCCACTCCCGCACGAGCGCCTGGGGCAGCGCCTCGCTGCGCCCGTGCCACACGTCGAGCCAGCTCTGCGCGAAGGTCATCACGTCGTCGGCCGTCGAGAAGAGGCCCGCGTGGCCCGCGACCCCACCCATCGCGGCGGCATTCGGGTCGTGGACCTCGCCCCAGAGCACCCTCCCGCGCCACGGGCAGTTCTCGGTGGCGGCGACACGGCGGCGCAGGGGGTCCGGCAGGCTGGTGCCGGCATCGCCCTGGCGGACGAAGAAGGTGTCGCGCATGCCGAGTGGCTCGAAGATCCGCTCCGCGCAGAACTCGTCGAGCGGGCTCTTCGTCACCGCCTCGACGAGCGCGCCGAGCACGATGAAGTCGAGATCGCCGTAGACGGCCGCCTCACCCGGCGCGTGGACCGGGGCCGAGCGCAGCGTCCGATCGATCACGAACTCGCGCGCCGCCGGCGTTCCGATCAACCTCTCGCCGGTCTTGCGCTCCTTCTCGAGCAGCACCTCGTGATAGGCCCGCCAGGGCTTGAGCCCCGCGGAGTGCGTCAAGAGCTGTCGAAGCGAAATGGACTCCTTGGCGCGCTCGCCGAAGGCGGGCAGGAACTTCACCACCGGATCGTCGAGCGCGACCTCCCCGTCGTGCACCAGCCAGAGGAGCGCCGTAGCGGTGGCGATGGGCTTCGTGAGCGACGCGAGATCGAAGATCGTGTCGCGCGCCGACGGAATTCGCTCGGGCCGCAGCACCGCGTGCCCGTGGCAGGATGCGAACTCGATCCGCTCCCCGTCTCGCGGCATGCGCGCGAGGAGCACGGCCCCCGGCGTCTCCGCGCGCTCGATCGCCTTGTCGATGGCCCGCTCCACGCGGCCGAGCTTGCGCCGGATCGCACTCCACCTCATCGCGAGACTCCGTGCTCGAGAATGCGGAGCTCGCCGCGGTCTCCGTCGAGCTCCGCGCGTACTCCGAACGGCCAGGCGAGGTTCCTGCGCACGTGGCCGAAGGGCAGACCCTGGACGAGCGGCACGCCGAGCGGACGCACGACCTCCTCGATCACGTCTTCGACCCGCGCGCCGTAGCGCTCGTCCATGCAGCTCGAGACGTCACCCACGCCGACCCCGACCACGCGCGCGAGCTTGCCGGCGGCGCGCAGCTGCTGGAGCATGCGGTCGATGCGGTAGGGCGCCTCGTTCACCTCCTCGAAGAGCAGGATCGCGCCGCGCGTTTCGATCTCCCACGGCGTGGCGAGGCTCGACGCAAGGAGCGTGAGCGACCCGCCGACGAGCCGCCCGCGCGCGCTTCCGCCGCCGCTTCCGCGACCGGCGAGGACGAGGGGCAGCGGCGAGCTGCCCGCGAGCTGAGACAGCAGCGACTCGAGCGCGCCGGGATCGGTGTCGGCGCCGCGCTCCAGCATCAAGCCGTGGAAGCCCACGAGGCCCGCACGGCGACGCAGCCAGAGCAGGAGTGCCGTCACGTCGCTGTAGCCCACGATGGGTTTCGCGGCTTCGCGCACGGTCGCGGCATCGAGCAGGTGCAAGATCCGGTCGCAGCCGTAGCCGCCACGCGCGCAGACGATGGCGTCGACCCGCGGGTCCTGGACCAGCTCCATCATCTCCTTGGCGCGCCGGGCGTCGTCGCCCGCGAGGTAGCCCCGCCGGGCCACCACGTCGTCGCGACGCAGCGTGCGGTAGCCGGCGGCGACGAGCCTGGCCTCGCCCTCGGCGAGCCGGTCCGGATGCACGGGGCCGCCGGGCGCCGCGATCCCGAGCGTCGCGCCGGGTGCGACGGCGCGCGGTTTTGCGAGGCGCGGCACTAGAAGATCTCGTCGTCCGGCTCGGGCAGGGGTCCCCCGGCCGGAAGCGGCGGCAGGCCGGGTCCGGAGGATCCATCGACGAGATCCTGGAAGCGCGCGTAGCGGTGCTCGAAGTGCAGGCGCAACGTACCGGTGGGACCGTTGCGCTGCTTCGCGATGATGAGCTCCGCGATGCCGCGGTTCTCCTCGTTCGGGTTGTAGACCTCGTCCCGATAGATGAAGGAGATCACGTCTGCGTCCTGCTCGATCGCGCCCGACTCGCGAAGATCTCCCATGTTCGGGCGGCGCTTGTCGGGGTCGCGCTGCTCGGGCCCGCGGTTGAGCTGCGAGAGCGCGATGACCGGGATGTCGAGCTCCTTCGCGAGCGCCTTGAGCCCGTGGCTGATCTCGGCGATCTCGAGGTCCTTGCGCGCCGCGGGCGCGCTGCCGTGTGCGAGCTGGAGGTAGTCGAGCACGACGAGATCGAGGCCGTTTTCGGCGTGCAGGCGGCGGCACTTCGCCTTGATCTCGAGGATGCTGATCAGGCCGGAGTCGTCGATCCAGATCCCGGCCTCGGCCAGCGTCCCCGCCACCTGCACCAGGCGTTCGTAGTCGGCGCGCGAGCCGAAGCCGCGCCGGAAGGAGGAGAGATCGACGCGGGCCTCGGAGGAGAGCAGGCGCAGTGCCAGCGCGCGTTTGGTCATCTCGAGCGAGAAGATCGCGACCTTCTTGTGGTGGTCGACCGCGGCGTTGCGCGCCATGTTGAGCGCCAGCGCCGTCTTTCCCATGCTCGGCCGCGCGGCGATGATCACGAGCTCGCCGGGCTGGAGGCCACCCGTCTTCTCGTCGAAGTCCTTGTATCCCGTCGGGCAGCCGGTGAGCTCGCCGCGACGCTCCATCAACGCCTCGACGTAGTCGATCGCGTCGTCCATCTCGTCGTGCAGGCTGCGGAAGCTCTGTCGCGAGCGCGCCTGCCCGATCTCGAAGACGCGAGACTCGGCGCGGTCGAGCAGCTCGCCCGCGCCCTCGGATTCCTCGTAGCCCAGCTCCGCGATCTCGGTCGCGACGGCGATCAGGTGGCGGCGCACCGACTTGTCGCGGACGATGCGCGCGTGCTGGAGCACGTTCGCGGCCGTGACCTCGTAGTCCCACAGCTCCGCGAGGTAGACCGGCCCGCCGACGGCGTCGAGCAGCTTGCGCTCGTTCAGGTGGTTGGCCAGCGTGTGAAGATCGACGGGCTCGTTCTGGTCCTGGAGCGCCAGCATCGACTGGTAGAGCTGCTGGTGCGCCGGGTGGTAGAAGTCCGCCGGCTCCACCTCGGTGAGAACGCTGTGGATCGCGCGGTTGTCGCGCAGCAGCGCCGAGAGGACGGCGCGCTCGACCTCGATGTCCTGCGGAGGGACCCGCCCGGAGAGGTCGGCCAGGGACTCGCCCGACGCGACGCCGCGCCCGGCGCCTCCGCGCCCCTCACCCCCTCTTCTGCTGGGTCCCGTACTGGTCCGCGCCACGGCACCCCCTCCGTCGGCGGCTCGGGAGACGGAGTCTAGCCGATCACTCCTCGGCCGCGACGACGACCTTCACGCGCGCGACGAGATCGCCATGGAGCCGGATCTCGACGGAGTGCTCTCCGAGCTCCTTGATGGGCTCGTCGAGCTGGACCTTCCGGCGATCGACGTCGATGCCGTGCCCCGCGAGGAGCTCTGCGATCTGCACGGAGGTGACCGAACCGAAGAGCTTGCCCTCCTCGCCGGCGCGCGCCTGGACCCTGAGCGTGATCGCCTGGATGCGGTCGCGCAGCGCCTCGTGCTCCTTGCGCTCCTTGACGACCTTCGCCGCCACGACGCGCTTCTGGTGCTCGAGCTCCTGGACCTTGCCCTGCGTGGCCAGGATCGCCTTGCCATGCGGGAGCAGGAAGTTGCGCGCGAAGCCCGGCTTCACGGTGACGAGGTCTCCGGCGTCGCCGAGGCTCGGCACCGACTCGCGCAAGATGAGCTTCACTCCGCCCATGCCGCCACCCCCTCAGATGCCCTGGCCGGTGTACGGCAGCATCGCGAGCTGACGCGCGCGCTTGATCGCGATGGCCAGCGGGCGTTGATGACGGGCACAGTTTCCGGAGATCCTGCGCGGAATCATCTTTCCCGTCTCGGAGATGAAGAGCCGCAGGGTCTTCTGATCCTTGTAATCGATCGGAAGCGCCGAGTCCGCGCAGAAGCGGCACACCTTCCGTCGCTGGAAGCCGCCCTTCTTCTTCTGGCGACGCGCCTTCTTGCGCGCGCGCGCGCGCAGCCTGGACTTGACGCTCTGCGAGTCCTCCCGGTCGCGATCGCGGTCGCGATCGCGGTCGCGGTCGTAGCCCGGTCCGCCGAATGAGCTCATCGGCTACTCCTCCTCGTCCGCATCGTCGGAGTCCGAATCGTCGTCGCGCTCGCGATCCGGCTCGTCGCGATCCGGCTCGTCGCGATTCAATCGGTCGGGATCCGGCCGGTCGCGGTTCTCGCCGGCGCTCAGCTCGGCGGCCCGCGCCGCCTCCTCCTCGGCCTCGCGCGCGGCGCGCTCGGCGGCCCTGCGCGCCCGGTCTTCCTCGAGGGCCGCTGCCTCCGCCTTCCGCTTCTCGATGTCCTCGACGTGCGGCGACACCTGGACGGTGAGGAAGCGCAGCACCGACTCGTCGAGGCGCAGCGCTCGCTCGACCTCCGGGACGACGGGGCCATGATCGAGATAGAGGAGCTCGAGGTAATGGCCCTTCTGGAACTTGCGGATCTCGTAGGCGAGCCGCTTGCGACCGAGGTCGTCGCACATCAGGCGCACGGCGCCGTGCCGGGCGAGGACGGCGTCGAGACGGCCGCGGATCGCCTGGAGACCCTCTTCGGTGATCTCCGGCTGCACGATGAACGTGGTTTCGAATTCCCGCACAGATCCTCCTCGTGGTCGGACACCCTCTGGCGTCCGGGCCCCCGAGACAGCGAAGCTCCGCGGGCGGGCTTCGTACCGGAGACCGAGGTAACTCCCACCGCCGGAAGGCGGCGAGGGCCCAATCGATACCACAGCCGGACGCGGCTGGAAACGGGGGACCGGAGCAGCCTCGGAACGCCCCGCGCCGGCCCGGAAGCCCCTTGACGCATCTCGGTCACCCGCGGGAAGATCAGCCGAGAACGCCTGGACGCGGGTCGCTCCGGTGCCATGCGTCGGAACGTTTTGCCCCGAGGGACCCGCGCCCGTGATCCTCGACATCTTCTCCGAGCTCCAGGCCGCACGCCCGGCCGAGGAGATCGACGCCCGCACCCTCTTCGAGCAGGCGATCGACCAGGCCCGGCTCGCCGACGAGCTGGGCTTCGGCTGCTGGTGGGCGGTCGAACACCACACCGACCCGGAGTTCAGCTTCAGCTCGGCTCCGGACCTCGTGCTGACCGCGATCGCGCGCCACACGCGGCGCATCCGCCTCGGCACCTCCGGGATCCTCTCCCCCTTCGCGATCAACCACCCGGTGCGCATCGCCGAGCGCGGGGCGCTGGTGGACGTGTTCAGCAACGGGCGGCTCGAGCTCGGACTGGCCCGCTCGGGCGGCGCCGAGTGGGAGACCTTCGGCGTCGACCCCGACTCGACGCGCGAGCAGCTGCGGGAAGCCCTGCACGTGATCCCGCGCATCTGGACGGGCCACAGCTTCAAATGGGAGAGCGAGTGGCTGCGCGTTCCCGAGCGCGATTTCGTGCCGAAGCCGGTGCAAAAGCCTCACCCGCCGCTGTGGCAGACGGTCAGCAATCCGCAGTCCTGCGCGATGGCGGGAGAGCTCGGCGTCGGGATGCTCGGAAGCTGCGTCTTCATCCCCGTCGACAGCATCCGGCCGCAGGTCGACGACTACGAGCGCGGCCTCGCGCGCTGCCGCCCCGCCGGCGAGTTCGTGAACGACCAGCGCGCGATGTTCACGATCGTGCACTGCACGAAGACCAGGCGGGAGGCGATCGAGAGCCGCGCCGGCGAGGCAGCGCTCTGGTTCATGAACCTGGCTCCGCGCGTCTTCCGCGTCGAGCGTGCGAACTGGGTGAACCTGATCCGCGGCGCCGTGGGCGAGGGCGCTGCGTCGAGCCGGCTGCTCGACGGGCCCGAGGCCCCCCCGAGTGCCGAGGACCTGAACGATCCGGTGCCGGCGATCGCGCTCTTGAACCGCCAGCGCGCCGGACACGCGCTCGACCCGGAGGAGGTCTACGAGACTCTCGATCCGATCGACACCGTCGTGATCGGAGATGTCGACACTTGCCGGCGCAAGCTGCGCCGGATCGCCGACCAGGGCCTCGACCGACTGATGTGCCTGATGCAGTTCGGACCCCTCTCGCACGAGGCCGCGATGCACAGCATCCGGCTGGTGGGCGAGCAGCTCGTTCCCGAGTTCCACGCGGAGCCGCAGCGCAAGCGGGCGGTGGGCTAGCGCGCGGCCATCGGCGCGCTCCGCGTTCGGGGAGCGGCAGCCTGCACCACGCCCAACCCGATGCCAGAACTGGAGGTAGTCGCGCAGCCCGGGTGCGGGGTATCTTCCGCGCATGGGAGCGGCTCGGGAACCCGTGCGTTACGTCGAGCGCACGCGCGAGTACTACGCGGCGCAGGGCTACGAGAAGCCCTATCAGTGGGCGCGCAACGACGACGTGCCCTTCGCGCCGCTCGTGCGGCCGCTCGCCGCGTCGCGAGTTGCGCTCGTGACGACCGCGGCCCCGTGGCGCGAGGAAGTGCCCAGAGACGGCGTGCTGCGCGGCGATCGCGAGGTCTGGTCGGGCGAGATCGCGCAGCCCCCGGAGCGCCTCTACACCGACCACCTCGCCTGGGACAAGCAGGCGACCCACACGAGGGACGTCGAGTCCTTTCTCCCGATCCGAAGGCTCGCGTGCTGGGCCGAGGCGGGCCGCATCCGGGATCTGGCGCCTCGCTTCCACGGCGTTCCGACCGACTACAGCCAGCGCCGCACGCTCGAACAGGACGCTCCCGAGATCCTGCGCCGCTGTCGCGAGGACGCCGTCGATGTGGTGCTCCTCGTCCCGCTCTGACCCGTCTGCCACCAGACCGTGGGTCTGGTCGCACGCCAGCTGGAAGCGAACGGCATTCCGACGCTGATCCTCGGGTCCGCCCGCGACGTGGTCGAGCTCTGCGGCGTCCCGCGCTTCCTCTTCAGCGACTTCCCGCTCGGCAACCCCTGTGGCCGGCCCTACGACGAGGCGATGCAGCGCGCGATCGTCGGCATGGGCCTCGATCTCCTCGAGAACGCCCGCGCCCCGCGCACTACGCAGCAGACGCCCTTCGTCTGGAGCGAGGACGAGTCGTGGAAGGACGCCTACGCGCGGGTCGCCCCCGACGACGCCGAGCGCATCCGCCTCGCCGGCGACTCCCGCCGCGCCCGCCAGACCCGCGCCAGGCGCCAACGCGTCTAGCGGGGGATCAGCGGGGCCTGGCCGACTCGGGGCGCTCTTCGACCCTGACTCGCTTCTCGAGGGTCTGGCCCTCACGGTAGATCTCCAGCTCGATCGTGCGTCCGATGCCGGAGAGGTAGAGCCACTTCTGGAACTCCCCGACGGAAACGAGAACGTTCCCGTCGATCGAGAGCAAGGTGTCGCCGATCCGAATGTCCGCAGCAGCGGCGGGGCTGGGCTCGAAGACGTCGTCGATGTAGACGCCGAGCCGCGGGAACTGGGAGC